>JANSYF010000016.1 GCA_024742575.1 Paracoccaceae bacterium
AACCATAAGGGGGACGGCTCAGGTGAAAATCGGGACGCCAAAGGAAGTGATGAAGGGTGAGGCACGCGTTGCCATGACCCCGGATTCCGCCCGCCAGCTGCAAAAGCTGGGATATGAGTGCATCATCGAAAGCGGTGCAGGTGACGCAGCGGGCTATAATGACAACACGTACAAAGACGCTGGCGTTGAGGTTGTCAAAACCGCCGCGGCGCTTTGGAAAGCAGCAGATGTGGTCGCTAAGGTGCGCCCGCCGACTGATGCTGAACTGAAAAAGTCGCGCGAAGGCCAATTGCTGATCTCGTTCTTCTACCCGGCTCAGAACGAAAAGCTTATGCAGAAGGCCGCGGAGCAAGGTACGTCGGTCATCGCGATGGACATGGTGCCGCGGATTTCCCGCGCCCAGAAGATGGATGCGCTGTCTTCGATGGCGAACATCGCGGGCTATCGGGCCGTAATCGAAGCAGGCAACAACTTTGGCCGCTTCTTTACCGGTCAGATCACTGCTGCGGGCAAGGTGCCCCCGGCCAAGGTCCTGGTTGTTGGTGCAGGCGTCGCCGGTCTTGCTGCCATCGGTACATCGACATCGCTGGGTGCGATCACCTACGCGTTCGACGTGCGCCCAGAAGTAGCCGAGCAGGTTGAATCGATGGGGGCGGAATTCGTCTTCCTTGACTTCGAAGAAGAACAGCAGGACGGGGCTGCCACAGGCGGATATGCTTCTGTGTCTTCACCGGAATTCGCCGCAGCACAGCTTGCCAAGTTCCGCGAACTGGCACCCGAGATCGATATCGTGATCACGACCGCACTGATCCCCAACCGCGAAGCGCCCGAATTGTGGACCGCCGACATGGTTGCGGCGATGAAGCCCGGTTCCGTCATCGTGGACCTTGCCGCTGAAAAGGGCGGCAACTGCAAGATGACAGTGATGGACGAAAAGATTGTCACCGAAAACGGTGTCACGATCATCGGCTACACGGACTTCCCGTCGCGCATGGCGACACAGTCGTCCAACCTTTACGCTACCAACATCCGTCACATGATGACCGACCTTACCCCCGAAAAAGACGGGCAGGTCGTGCATAACATGGAAGATGACGTGATCCGTGGTGCGACTATCGCGCATGAAACGGCCGTGACCTTCCCGCCGCCCCCACCAAAGGTTCAGGCGATCGCCGCCAAACCCAAGGAAAAGGTCAAGGAACTGACGCCCGAAGAAAAGCGTGCCAACGAAGTGGCAGCGTTCAAGGCGCAAACCAAGCAACAAGTCACACTGTTGGGTGTGGGTGCCGCGTTGGTTTTGGGCGTTGGTCTTATTCCGGGCATGCCCGCGAGCTTTATGCAGCACTTTATCGTGTTTGTGTTGTCCGTCTTTATCGGCTTTCAGGTCATCTGGAACGTGGCACATTCGCTGCACACGCCGCTGATGGCTGTCACTAACGCAATCTCGTCCATTATCATTCTGGGTGCGTTGATTCAGATTGGATCGTCGAGTTTGCTGATTACGCTGCTTGCCGCGCTTGGCATTTTCATGGCCTCCGTCAACATCTTCGGCGGCTTCCTCGTGACACGGCGCATGCTCGCCATGTTCCAGAAATCTTAAGGGGCAGGGTAAATGGAAAACGCATTCACCATCGCGGCCTATGTGGTCGCAGGCATCCTCTTCATTCTGTCGCTGGGCGGCCTGTCCGGCCAGGAAAGCGCGAAACGCGCGGTCTGGTACGGCATCGTGGGTATGGCCATTGCGGTTGTCGCCACGTTGGTTGGCCCCGGATCAGGTCTTGGTATCGTATCGATCATCCTGATCGCCATGGGTGCAGCCGTTGGTTATCAACTCGCCACCAAGGTCGAGATGACCCAAATGCCCGAACTTGTTGCCATCATGCACTCGCTCGTGGGTCTGGCCGCTGTGTTCGTGGGCTTTAACGCCGACATCATGATCAACTACATCGGCAACGTCTACGACGCTCAAGGCCTTGTCATGGGCGTCGTCGGTGATGACGGTGTCACCGCGATTGGTCTGCCAAAAGAGGCGTATGACGGCCTGTCTAGCTTTGGACAGCTGATCGCTAAGAAATCCTCGGTCGAGATTGGCATTCTGCGCGTTGAACTGGTGCTGGGTATCTGGATCGGTGCGGTCACGTTCACAGGCTCTGTCATCGCCTATGCCAAACTGGCAGGCGGCGATAGCAAGCTTCCGCTTGAAATCGATACATCGGCCAAACAACTGCCCGGTGGGCACATGCTGAACGCCGCCGCAGCTGGCTTGTCGATCATCTTTGCCATCATGTACCTCAGCGGTGCAGGCAGCTGGACGCTGATCCTTCTGACGCTGCTGGCTCTGTTCATCGGCTACCACCTGATCATGGGCATTGGCGGCGCGGATATGCCGGTCGTCGTTTCGATGCTCAACAGCTATTCTGGCTGGGCGGCGGCCGCGATTGGTTTCAGCCTCGGCAACGACCTTTTGATTGTGGTTGGTGCGCTGGTTGGCTCCTCTGGTGCGATCCTGTCTTACATCATGTGTAAAGCGATGAACCGCAGCTTTGTGTCCGTCATTCTTGGCGGATGGGGCGGCGCTAAGGCGGGCGAACAGATGGCGGTCGAAGGCGAACAGGTTGCTATCGACGCCGATGGCGTGGCAACAGCGTTGGAAGAGGCGGACAGCATCGTGATCATCCCGGGCTACGGGATGGCCGTGGCACAAGCCCAGCAGGGTGTTGCTGAACTGACCAAGCGTCTACGCGCCAAGGGCAAGGAAGTCCGCTTTGCGATCCACCCGGTCGCAGGGCGTCTTCCGGGCCACATGAACGTGCTTCTGGCCGAAGCCAAGGTGCCGTACGACATCGTGCTTGAGATGGACGAGATCAACGACGATTTCCCCGATACGGATGTTGCCATCGTCATCGGTTCAAATGACATCGTGAACCCGGCGGCACAGGATGATCCCAACAGCCCTATCGCCGGTATGCCGGTTCTGGAATGCTGGAAAGCCAAGCAGGTCTTCGTATCCAAGCGTGGGCAGGGCACCGGCTATTCGGGCATCGAAAACCCGCTGTTCTTTAAAGAAAACACGCGCATGTTCTACGGTGACGCGAAAGCCAGCCTCGATCTGCTTCTTGCCAAAATCAACTAAGCTGGATCAGTGATCTGACCAGAAAAACCCCGCATCGCTGGATGCGGGGTTTTTTTATGCCGCATGGCCAGCGATCCAGCCGTCCACTTGCACGTTCAGAACATCCCAATCGGTGTATTCCTTATCCCAATCAAGATCGGCGTCAGGGTCTTTCGCAGCGATAATCCGACGCATAACGAAGCGGCGGAACACATCGTATTTCGACGGTTCATAAGCACCTGCGACTTGCACCACCTGACCCGGTGTCCAACCCGTTGCTTGGGTGAAATCTGATAGGATGGTTTCAAGCCCGCGCCAATCCTCGGCATCATGCCCGGCCGCGGCAAGGGACACCGACAGCATTAGCGTCGGCATCGCGTTCAACACGTCTGCATGGGCCTCAGCAAAGTCCGAAAACACCGACTGATAATGTCCTATGTGGACCGACGCACCAAGAACTGCGGCGTCGAACCGCGCCAAGTCTAGCGGCCCGACATCATCCAGCGCCGACAATTCTATGCTGTGGCCTTGGTCGACCAATCGATCCATCAGGTGACGGGTGATCTTTTGCGTCTGCCCTTCCGTGCTGGCATAGCCAATGAACAGTTTCATGAAGTGCCCCCTTGCTGCTGATGTGCCACAGCAGGTTTACCCCACCGGGCAGCGCCAATCCTAAAGCGAAAGCGGTTGTCGCGCGTTGACCTGCCGCAAAAACCGTTTGAGATCATTGAACTGTCCGCCGTTTTGCGGCTGCTTCATCCTTGGGCGTCTTGCGCATAACCGGATCACAATAGGCAATGCATACAGTTGAATACTGGTAAAATACTGAAATGTCTGGAAATTTCCTTTACTTGGGGAAATGTCGGGCCTAAGTCTTGGCGAAATCTGAAAGACGACCCTATGGCTCCTATTGAAGACCACCCCCTGCGTTACGCTTTGTCAAATGAGCTACACGCGCGCCCCTTTCCGTCGCTCGAAGCGCCCTGTCGCGCTGTCTATCTTGCGCTGAAAAAGCCCAAGGCTGCGGCTGCGCGGGATAAGACGATCGACCTCGACCATCTCAAAGTGCTTCTGGATCGCTACGGGACCACGCACCCGCAGCCGGGAGCAACGCATTTTTCCGGCCAGATCGGTCAGCACATGCTGAAATGGGAACAGCATACGGAATTCGTGACCTACACAGTGTTCCTGAACGGCTTGACGGACCGGGCGTTTGATCCCTCTGATATGGATGTGTTCCCTGACAGCTGGCTCGCTGCTGCCCCCGGCGTGCGGATCACTTCGGCGCTGATCCGGGTTGAGGATCGACCCGACGAAGAGACGATCTCGCAAAATCTGTCTGATTGGTTTGTCCCCGAAAGTCTTGCTGTGAGCCGCGTTCTTGATGATGACGCAATCGTCGCCGGGGATTTCCGCATCGATCCCGCAGGGCATCTGCGGTTCGGTTGCTTTGTGAACAAAGGGATCGGCCGTCGTCGTGTTGGTCGTATCGTGCAGCGCCTGTGCGAGATCGAAACTTACAAGACCATGTCGATGCTGGGCTTTACCCGAGTGCGCGAAATGGGCGCGCGCATGGGCGAAATAGACAATGAACTCAATCGTCTGATGGCGGCGATGACCAATGGCGACGGGCAGGAAGAGGATCGGCTGAAATCGTTGCTGGCGGTCTCAGCAGAACTGGAAAGCTTGTCGGCACAAACTTCGTTCCGGTTCGGTGCAACAGGCGCGTATGAGGCGATTGTCGAACAACGCGTGGCGGTCCTGCGCGAAGAACGGTTCGATGGTCGCCAGACCTTTGCTGAATTCATGACCCGCCGCTACGATCCGGCAATGCGCACGGTCAAATCCGCCGAAAAACGCCTGTCGGCTATGGCGGCAAGGGCGGTGCGGGCAGGGGATCTGCTGCGCACACGGGTTGAAGTGGCACGCTCGGCACAGAACCAACAGCTTTTGGAAAGTATGAATCAGCGGGCTGACATGCAGCTTCGGTTGCAAAAGACCGTCGAAGGCCTGTCAGTCGTGGCGATCAGCTACTACGCTGTGTCTTTGGCGGGGTATCTGCTGTATCCGGTCGCGGAAATGCTGGGCATCTCCAAGGGGGCGGTGACGGCAGCAGCGACCATTCCAGTGGTGCTGCTGGTGTGGCTTGCGATCCGCCGCATCCGACGGGTGGTTGAGCAGGGTGGCCCTGACCTTTGAATTTTAC
Source organism: Paracoccaceae bacterium (assembly GCA_024742575.1). Lineage (GTDB taxonomy): Bacteria > Pseudomonadota > Alphaproteobacteria > Rhodobacterales > Rhodobacteraceae > Marivita. The sequence continues at coordinate 5,319 of JANSYF010000016.1, forward strand.
CAGATGGTAAAAAATGGGGCGCGCGTTTCCGTCAACGCAAACGCGCAAACGCGTCTGCTAGCGCTGCACCACGACGACGGTTTCGGCACTCAAGGATGTCGCCAACGATTGGAATCGCGCCTCGGCCACTTCGCCATACAAAGCAACGGATTCCGGCGTCAATTTGAGTTTCAACAGCTTCTTGCGCGGCCGCCATTCCAGCGCTGTGCCATCGGCGCTGGCATCCGACATCCAAAGCATTGACCCAAAGCGCAGCGCTTTGCCCAGCACTTCGGCATCAAGCGTCGCCTTTTCAGACAAAAGACCTTCCAGTTCTTCGAAGCGAGTACCCTCGCGCTTGTTCTTGTAGCGATGCAGCAGCGCCAGCCCAAGGAACACACGCTCTGAATGCTTCAAGCCACCAAGGTTGGCGCGGGTGGCGTTGTCGAAACAGGTCTCGGCCCGGTAATCGGGATGGGCGCGCCAACTGACGTCATGCAGAAGGCACGCGGCCTTGATCAGGCGCAGACGCGCCGGGTCGGCACTAGAAAACAACGGCAGGACAAACTTAAACAGTTTTTTGCCAAAGCCAGGCAGGCGTGCATCCTTGGCCTCGGCAAAGCGGCACGCTTCGATCAACGGATCACGGTCACGCAACTCTTGCGGCATTTGCTCGTACAACAGTCCTTCGCGGATACCATAGCTTGAGATTGCGATGTCTTTGGGCTTGAACGTCTGCACCAACCGCTTGAGTACGTCGACGGCATAGGGAACCAGCTCCATGCGAGCGTTGGAAATACCGCAGGCTTGACGTAGCTCTTCGAGGTCGTTCGACTTGATGAACTTCAGGGTCTGGCTCACCGCTTTCTTGTCCATCCGGTATTCGTGAAGAACATGCAGCGGATAGCCGCGCCGATACATGTCGACCCGCGCAATGGCGCGCCACGACCCGCCGACAAGAAACAATCGATCTCGCTGAGGCCCCATGTGATCGGCCAGCTTGGCCATTACGGATTTGATGTGGGTGTCCCGGCCTTTTTGCCCGCCTTTGAGATCACGCAGTTTAAGAGGGCCGAGATTGGAACTGATGCGGCGCCCGACGCGGCCTTCTGCAATTTCGGCAAGTTCCATCGACGACCCGCCAATATCGCACACCAGCCCGTAACTGCCGGGCCAACCCAGTAAAACACCTTGCGCTGACAGGCGGGCCTCTTCCTCACCGCCGATCACCCAGATCCGCAAACCGGTTTCGCGCAAAACGTCGTCGCGGAACTCTGGTCCGTCCTCGGCTTCGCGCACGGCAGCGGTAGCGACGACTGTAAGGGGAGGCAGGTTCATGCCTTCGGCCAGCGCTTGAAACCGTTTCAGCGCTTGCAGTGCACGCGCACGGCCTTCCGGGTTCAAACGTCCGGTATCGGACATGCCTGCGCCAAGGGCGCACATAAGTTTTTCGTTGTAGAAATAAGCCGGAGATCGGGCTGCGCCGTCGAAGACCACCAATCGAACCGAGTTCGACCCGATATCGACCACGCCCACACGGCTGAGCGCACGGGCTTTGGGGTCATTGAAAAGAGGACGGCCGAACAGGCCCATCGGATCGTGTTCGGTGTCGGTGTTTCCGTCCATGTGGCCTCCCGAGCAGGTTGAGGGCACCGTGTCAAAGCGCCGGGGTAAGGTCAAGAAAACAAGGTTTTGAAATCGCATGACGTGCGGTCCGTGATGCGCCTTTTCAGTTGGTGGGAAATCGGTCACTTTGCGTCGGAACATGTACGGCGCAAGGAACCTGACAGATGCGGATTGCAACCATGGCGACAGGGGGGATTGGTGGTTTCTTAGCCGTCAAACTGGCCAATGCCGGGCACAGCGTCGCCACCATTGCGCGGGGCGCGCATCTTGATGCGATCCGTGCTAATGGCTTGCGGTTGGATAGCGCTGACGGTTCCGAAATTGCCCATCCCGAGATCGCGACGGACCGCCCGCAAGACGTTGGCGGTGTTGATGCCATCATCTTTGGCGTCAAAGGCGATGCGCTTGACGACGCGGCGCGCATTTGCCTGCCGATGATTGGCCCTGACACGGTGGTGGTGCCTTTTCTGAACGGGGTCGAAGCATCGGACAGGCTGTGTGAGATCCTGCCCGAGCGCAATGTCGCAAACGGCGTCGCGCGGGTATCGACGACCATTTCCGCGCCGGGGATCATTACCCAGACGGGCGCGTTCCATTCCTTTATCTTTGCCGAGCGTGACAACCGCCCTTCAGCCCGTATCGACGCCCTGCGCGCTGCGATAAACGATGCGGGGTCATCCGCACCTGAAACGGACGATATCGACAAGGAACTTTGGTCGAAATTCGTACTGTTTTCTGCGCTTTCCGGCGTCACGGCGGCAGGTCGCTGTACCATTGGCGATATCCGCAATACCCCCGAGCTGGAGGCTCTGTTCAAACGGGCCATGTCAGAGACGGCGCAGACCGGGCGGGCTTTGGGTGTGGCTCTGGACAAGGATCTGGAGGAACAGATCTGGGGCAACCTGATGGTGTTCCCGCCGCAAGGGCGCGCTTCAACGGCGATTGATCTTGAGCATGGGCGCCCTTTGGAGATCGAGTGGGTGTCCGGCGCGGCCAAACGTCTGGCGGCCAAAGTCGGGATCGACGCGCCCATCAACGCAGCACTCTATGCGATCCTCTTGCCCCACAAATATGGGCGCTGAGCCCGCTTTTCGAAAAGCGGGCAAGACCTGTCGAAAGGTCGTGCTGTGCCTTATTCCTCGGTATGGGTCAGTTTGGGCACGTCGGACGCGCCAGCAGACCCGCGTCCTGACAGCGATGGATTTTCCATGAAGAACCTGTGGCAGTTAAAGGCGAAATCGCCTTCGTCCCATGTCGCGCGGACAAATGCGCCATCGGGCTGCATGATCCAGCTTTGCGCCACATCGGCAAGGTTTGCCGCCATGATCTGGCTGACGATCTGCGCCTTAACAGTAGCGTTTTCGATCTCAACCAAAGTCTCAACCCGGCGTGTCAGGTTGCGTCCCATCCAGTCTGCAGAGGACATGAACACGCGGGCTTTCTTGTGCGGCAGACCGTAGCCGTTGCCAAAGCAGATGATCCGCGAGTGTTCTAGGAACCGTCCCACAATGGATTTGACGCGAATGTTTTCGCTGAGGTCTTTGACACCGGGGCGCAAGCCACAAATGCCACGGATCACGCAGTCGATCTTCACACCTGCCTGGCTGGCCTCATAAAGTGCATCGATCATGTCGGGCTCAATCAGCGAATTCATCTTGAGCCAGATCTGAGCCGGTTTGCCCGCGCGGGCGTGTTCCGCCTCTGCTGCGATCATCTCGAGCATCTTGGGTTTGAGAGAATGCGGCGAGATGCTTAGGTTTTCCAAACCGTCGGGTAGCGCATAGCCTGACAGATAGTTGAACACCTTGGTGGCGTCGCGTCCAAGTGCGGCGTCACAGGTGAAAAAGCTCAAATCGGTGTAAATCGTTGCGGTGATCGGGTGATAGTTGCCGGTGCCGTAATGGGTATAAGTCACCAGCTTGTCGCCCTCGCGGCGCACCACGATGGAAATCTTGGCGTGGGTCTTCCAATCAAGGAACCCGTACACAACATGCGCGCCAGACCGTTCCAATCGGCGAGACTGTCGGATGTTTGCGGCCTCGTCAAAGCGCGCCTTGAGTTCCACCAGTGCGGTGACTGATTTACCGTCTTCGGCTGCTTCGCAAAGGGCAGCGACGATTGGCGACTGTCGTGAGGTGCGATACAGCGTTTGCTTGATCGCCACCACGTCAGGGTCACGCGCGGCCTGTGCCAGAAACCGCACCACCATGTCGAAAGTCTCGTAGGGGTGATGCAGCAGCATGTCTTTCTGCTTGATCGCGGTGAACATGTCGCCGTCAAAATCCTGGACGCGCTCAGGTACCCGCGGTGTGAAGCTTGGCCAAAGCAGGTCTGGGCGGCTGTCGAGCACCAATTCCTTGAGATCAGCGGCCCCAATCATACCTGTCAGTTCGATCACGTCGTCATCGCGAACGCGCAACTCGCGCATTACCGTTTCGCGCAGCCTTTGGGGGGCGCCGGCGGAAATTGTCAAACGCACGACCTCACCACGCCGCCGCCGCTTGAGCGCGACCTCGAATTCCCGCACTAGGTCTTCGGCTTCGTCTTCGACTTCGATATCGCTGTCACGCAGGACGCGGAACCCGAAATGGTCCCGCAGCTTGTAGCCGGGGAAAAGCCTATCGAAGTGCAACAGCAGCACGTCTTCAAGGAACAGGAAGCGATTTGCACCCTCGCGCGGGGGCAAGGCAACAAACCGGGCCACTTGGGCAGGGATCGGCAACAGCGCCTGCAACCCGGTGCGATCCTTGCGGCGTTCCAGTTGCAATGCGAGGCAATAGCCATTGTTGGCAATAAACGGGAAGGGGTGTGCGGGGTCGATGGCCAGCGGCGACAGCACTGGAAAGACTTGGTTTAGAAATACGTCTTCGAGATGGGTCAGATCAGCCGCGTCAAGATCATCGCGCGACAGGATCGATATGCCCTCGGCTTCCATTTGTTCCCGCAATTGCGCAAGGACGCGTTGTTGCGATGCCATAAGCTTGCGCGCGTCTTCGTTGATCAGGACAAGTTGTTCCGTTGGAGTCAGACCGTCCGCGGCGGGTGTGGTATTGCCGGCTTGCGCAAGTTCACGCAGACCAGCCACGCGCACGGTGTAGAATTCGTCAAGATTGGTTGCGGATATCGATAGGAAACGAAGCCGTTCCAACAATGGAACACGCGGGTTCTCGGCCTCTTCCAGAACACGCCAATTGAAACCCAGCCACGACATCTCGCGATTGAAGAACCGACCGGGGCCGGACAGGTCCAGATCGGGCAGCTCGGCTGGGGTTGGGGCGGGGGCGTTCAGGAAGTCTGCGGTGTTCATGACGGGTCCCTTAGCGGCGGTGCGTGACAGTTCGGTGACGCTCTGCCTGAAGACATCACCCTAAACCTCTAGTCTGACGCCGTTTCTTCGCGGAATTCAAGCTCGGCCAGCGCGGTTCGTGCCAAGCTGCGTGTTACGCCCTTGGGCGTGCCCAATGCTTCGGTGTCAAGATGGGCCACAACCTGACCCGCGGCCTCGAACGAACGGGGCATCCAGCGCACCAGATACGGAATCACGTCAGGCATCGGCACGATTTGCCTGTCGGCGAAAAGCTTGGCCAACACGGCAGACAGAAGGATATCGTCTGGTGCCGCCATTTTGGCGACGGTGGTGCCCGCCATCCGGCTGGCCAGATCGGGAAGGTGGATGTCCCATGCTGTGGGCGCGCGTGCGGCCGTCAGCAGCATGGAATGGCCATTCGCCAAGACAAGGTTGTGCAAGTGAAACAACGCCTCTTCGGTATCGGATATGCCCGCAATCTCTTCCACGTCTTCGATACAGACAGGGCCGTCGGCCAAGGTAGGTACATCTGCCCCTGCAAGGTCACGCGCCGCGATCATGCGCCCCCCGCTTTCGGCGCACCAGACATGCGCAAGGTGCGTTTTGCCTGATCCGGCTGGGCCGACCAACACCAACTTATCGTTGGGCCAGTTTGGCCAAGTATCCACCAGCCCCAAAGCAACGGCATTGCTCTGCGTGACGTAAAAGTCCCCGCGTCCCAGCGCAGGCCGCGCTGGAATGTCGAATTTCAACTGAAGAGACATTTATTCCGGGTCCTGATCGCTCAATCCGCGATAAAGGCGGCTTTGAAGGTATTGTTGCGCGGCAAAGCGGGTGATGACCCCAATAGAGGCGGCGACCGGTACAGCGACCAGCATGCCGACAAAGCCGAAGAGCGTGCCGAAAATCGACAATGCAAGGATCAGCCAGACGGGGTGCAAACCGACCGATGAACCCACCAGTTTGGGGGTAAGCACGTTGCCTTCGATCACTTGTCCCAGCACGAACACGCCCGCGACAAGGCCGATCGACACCCAATCGCCCCAGAACTGGAACAGCGCTAATCCAATCGCCAGCGCCCCACCAATGAGCGCGCCCAGATAGGGGATGAAGGTGACCAGCCCTGCGATGAAGCCCACAACCAGACCGAATTGCAGTCCCAATGCCATCAGCGCAACAGCATAGTAAGTGCCAAGGATGATACAGACAGTGCCCATGCCCCGGATAAAGCTGGCAAGCGTCGCGTCGATGTCCGTCGCCAGCTTGCGGATAGTGGGCGCATGATCGCGCGGCAGCAATTCGTCGATGCGGGCCACCATGTTGTCCCAGTCCAGCAGCAGATAGACCGCCACCACCGGCACGATAACGAACAGCATCACGATGTTGATGATACCCGCCGCCGAACTCAGCACCGTATTCAGCAATTCACCGCCACGCGCCTTGATCGTCTCACCGATGGAAATCAGCGACTGCCGCAACGGGCTTTCGGTGTCCATGATGTCAGGGAAGCGTTCGATCAGGAAATCGCGCAGGTTGGCAAACAGCGTGGGGGCCACGTCGAAAAGATCCAGCGCTTGATTGACGAGTGACGGGATCACCCACAATAGCAAGAGGATGAACGCCAAAACACCAACCACGGTGATGATGGCGGTTGCCATGACACGGCTGAAACCCATCCGTTCAAGACGGTCGGCCACCGGATCAAGGAAATACGCAATCGCGCCCCCCAGCACGAAGGGCAGCAGCACGTCGCCAAGGAACCACAGCACGACCGCAATCACGATTGCTGCAATGCTCCAGTATTTCAGCTGTTCCCGCGCGGGAAGTGCCATGCGATTTGCCCCTGTAACCTTGTCCCTACATCGCCTGTCCGGGGGAGGGTTTCAAGAGGTGGGTGACGATGCGTCGACGCTTCGCAGTTTTGCGTTGACGCAAAATGCGCAGCGCTTTGGCATGGGGTTGCGCGTCTCAGAAACGAAGGTCTCAGGCTTCCCCCAAAGCCCGGCAAGCACCCCAAATCGCCGTACCATCGGTCAGCTTCAGCACCCAATCGAGCGGGATGCCGTCAGGTGATGCGATCCCGTGCGCAGCGCCCATGGCCGCACCGATCATCAGCGATCGTCCGGCACTGTCGCCGCCCGCACGGATGTTGCGTTCGACTGCTTCGGTGTAGCTGCTGCTGTGGCGCAGCACATGGAACATCACCGGGCCCGAGGTGGTCAGGTGGCAGGCCCGCCCCACCTGACCCGCATAGAGGGTCGAATCCGCCTCGGATGTCGTAAGCGCGTCTTTCAGTGCCGCCTGCACGTCGCCAGTGGCATTTTCCGCTGCCGCGCCAAGCGCGTCTGCGACAGGTGCGCCGTTCAAAACGCGGCACAACAGGTCCGCGAAGACCGCATTATATGCCGTCGCCACGACGTTCACATTGGTGATCTCCATCGCCGCTTTAGCCTGCGCGCCAAGATTGGGCGCACCGTGATAGGCAGCGATGATGGCTGGTAGCCGGGTTAGCGCCGGGTTCTGGTCGTCGTCAATCCCCGAGGGGTCCTGTTCCGCTGCGATCCGCTCCAATGCGCCGCGTGTCGGACGGTCGATATAGCCGGAATAGGCACCGCCCGGTCCGAAATGCGCGGCAAAAGCGCTGCGCTGGGCTGCTGCGTCAAACGCGCCTTGGTTGTCGATCATGGCCTGCATCCCGACTAACATCGCTTCGCCATATTGCGTCAGCATTCCCGCATGGCGTCCGTCATGTGCGAAATAGCCTTTTACACCGTTGAAAAACGCCGCATCCACAGGCGCGAAAGCCGCCGTGCCGCGCGTTTCTGCGATCTTGGCGATGCGTTCTGGATCATAGAGCCAATGAAGACCAAGACTTGCCGCATCAGACACGAGCGCGCCAAGTAGCATGGCAGAGGTCGGAGTTTGGTTCATGTCTTCCCTTTTGCAAATGGGGCCGCCGCGGGACTGTTCAGCCCGTCAGTGGCATTGTCACGCGTGCTATGACGCGTTTGCCGTGTTTGGTGCGGTCGATCTCGGCCCCGATCTGGGCGGCGAATTGCTGAACCAGCCGTTCCCCGGTGCCCGAGGAATCGATATCCAGACTGGGTTCCGTCGCGTTGAGGTCAGCATTGGCGACCGTGAACCGCAATTCCCGCGCCTCCAAGAACTCTAGATCAAGGGTCACTGGCGCATGTTCGCTTGGTGCCCCGTACTTGATTGCATTGGTCAGCAACTCGTTCAGCATCAGACTTAGCGCGATGGCCGTGTCGCTCTTGAGGCTGATCCGCTGGCTCGGGTGGGTGAACACCATCGCAGCGTCTGGCAATTCGGCACTCTTTCGAGTCGACAGCACCAGTCGGTTGAACAGGGTGACGAGGTCGATCTGCGCCGCATCGTCATCGATCTGGATGGCGGCATGAACATCAGCAACCGCCCGTACACGGGATTCAACCGCGCGGAGTGCTTCTCGTGCCCGGTCCGCCGCAGGTCCGCCCGCCATCATCAGTTTGCTCGATTGCAGGCGCAGCAGTGAAAGCGCGATCTGCAGACTGTTCTTGATCCGGTGGTTGGCTTCGACCACCAAAGCTTCGCGGACATGCACCGCCTTTTGCAAATCGCGTCGGGCGGTTTCGATATCGGTCAGGTCAACAAAGGTGCCCACAAGCTTGGGCTTGCGGTCCACCGGATCGGTCGCAATTTCGCCCCGGATGCGGACAAATCTCTCTTCACCTGTGGGCAGGCATACACGGTAATCGAACGACGCGATGTCGCCGTGCGGCGCTGCCAGTACGCGCTCTACTTCGGCATAGACGGCGCCGATATCGTCTGCGTGCACCCGCTGAAAGAACGGAGCGGCAAAAAGGCCTGCCTCATCGGGTTTAAAGCCAAACATCGCGTCGATGCCGTCATGCCGTAGGAACAGATCCGTTTCGGGGTCGTAGCTGAAATAGGCGACAGCTGCAGTGGATGTCGCGGCGCGCCGATGGCTTTGCGCCAAGCGCGCGGTCAGGGTGGCTTCGGTCACGTCCCGTGCGGTTTGCAGGACGGCGATAATCTTGCCGTCCTTTCGGATGGGCGCGAAATGCATCTGCCAATGGTGTTCGACATAATGTCCCTCGTCGCTCAGCAGGTCGAACCGCGCCGGGCCGACCTCCTGCGGTTTACCGGTGCGCATGATTTCGTCGGTGGCGTTGCGGATGAAGTTCACAGCATCTGCGCCGTCGGCATCTGCGCTGGGGGGAAATGCCTCAAACATGCCCATACCGCTGATATCGGCCCCGACAGAACCCGACATGACCGCATGTGCTGAATTGCGCCACAGAAGCGTCAGCTTGTCGTCGGGCAAATAGAACAGCGCTGCAAAGGGAACGGCTTCAAAGCCGAGAGCAAGGATGTCGGACAGAGACGTTGTCTCTTCGGAAACAAGTGTATCACTCGTCATTCTTTAGCTTAGCTCCGCCGATGTTATCGCAATCACGCTGGTCCATTTTCGGCGCAAAGTCCACACGGCACCAGCGTAAGACGTCCGTTAACTGGCTGCTTGTCGCGGGGACATTTATTTTGCGAGCGAGACCGCAAAAGGCACTTCAAACCCGGCTTGGCAGTTTGGGGCTTGCGATGGGGTGTAGCCGTCAGGGTTCATACACCACGTGCGCCATTGGTTGAGACTGCCGTTGGGTTCGAAAATCGGCACATCCCAATTCGGCCAATGCGGCGGCGGCGTGATGCCATCAGGAAGGATTACGCTTGTGTCGCCAAAAGTCTGATCGACCTGCGCTTGCGTCAGAGGCAGGGCCGTCAGATCGATCTCTTTCAACAACGCTCCCTTAAGGTTTGCGGTTGCCAAAGAGGTGGCGTCTTTCAGGTCGGCTCTACACAAAGAAACACGGGCCATCTGCGCTTGTCTGAGATCTGCACCGCGCAGCTTTGCTTTGTATAGTTCTGCATTCGGCATCTGCGCGCCACCAAGATCTGCGCCGTCCAATTGGGCCCATCCAAGGTTTGCGCCGTCCAATTGCGCGTCTCGCAACGTTGCCCAAGCAAGGCGCGCGCGTCTGAGGTCTGCTGCCTCAAGCTTTGCCTGTTTCAGGACGGCACCGTCCATATGTGAATGGTACAAGATGACACCCGCCATCTGGGCTTTGAAAAAAGAAGCGACTTCAAGCCGGGCTTCGAAAAGATCCGCGCCATCCATGCGGGCCTCTTTGAAATTCGCCCACTCTGCGCGCGCTTTTCTAAGGATTGCCCCATGTAGCGTCGCTTCACGCAGGACCGCCCCTTCAAGGCAGGCGCGACGCAGATCTGCGCCGTTCAAATTTGCCCTGTAAAGCACCGCGCCCCTGAGTTGCGCATCGCGCAGAGCAGAACCCTCGAGTCGTGCCTCGCTCAAATTTGCCCCGTCCAACCGCGCCCGGTCCAATCGTACGCCGCTAAGGACGAGGTGCGATAGGTCGGCGGCTTGAAGATTTGTCTCGCGCAAATCCGGGCGATACCCGCGAAATGCAGTCAGCGTACATCGCCACTTGCGCAAATTTGACTTGTAGGCCTCTACTGTTTCGACGGAACGGGGCGCGTTCTTAGCACGGGTGTTTAAGACCGGGCAGGGCGTGTCGAACACCCAACGCTCTGTCTGATCTGCCTCCGCTACCCAATTCGCCTCGACCGCGCGTTGCGCGTCAGAGCGGCGTCCGATGATCGACAACGCCAGCACAATATCTGAGCGGAGTGGCTTTAGCGACGCGGCCCATTCTCGTGCGTTCGAATTGATCCGATTGGCGAAACGTACGTCCCGCCACGCCACGTGTTGCGCTTTCTCGTTCTCGGTTGCGTCTTCGTGCAGGGGCGTCCACTCGGGCAACGGGAAATTCACTGCGTTGGATGCCGGGGAGTTCTCTTGGATATAGGCGCATAAAACCTCCATCACCCGCACATGATAGCCGCCCTCGTCGAAACGCACCGCATTCTGGGCGATCCGTTCCAGCGACAGCAGCGCGTCCCTGCGCGCACCAAGATCAGGGCTGTAGCTTCTGTTCACGTCAGAAGGGTTCAGATGTTCTATATTCAGCTGCGCTATTGCCTTGGTGACGCGCGCGTTGATCCATCGCCGTCTGGCCCAACAAACAGGTGCAAACACCCGCGAAAAAATCCAACTTCTGCCGCGTGCATGGCGTGCAAGCACCCAGGCAAATACTGCGCCCAGACCGAAGATCATGAGGGCAAGTGCCATTCCGAGATCTTGCATTATCGACTGCGACAGCGGCAGGAAAAATGTCGCGGTTTCGCTCATGCATATCCCGGTGATTTTGGCGGTGAACCCCAATCAGACCCCTATGCAAAGACCGTACCAACTGCGCCTCATGCGTCCCGCACTTGTTCGCGTCGCTGCAACCCGCTAGGACAAGCGAAATCACCCATCAGAGGTCCCAGATGCGCCTGTCCCGCTACTTCCTGCCTGTTTTGAAAGAAACCCCCGCCGAAGCCCAAATCGTGAGCCATCGGCTGATGCTGCGAGCCGGCATGATCAAGCAGGCCAGCGCTGGCATCTATTCCTGGCTGCCGCTTGGCTACAAGGTTTTGAAAAACATCGAAAATATCGTGCACGAGGAACAGGTTCGCGCAGGACACATTCCGATGCTGATGCCAACGCTGCAATCGGCCGACCTTTGGAAGGAATCGGGTCGCTATGATGCATACGGCCCAGAAATGCTTCGTGTCGAGGACCGCCACGGGCGCGACATGCTCTATGGTCCCACGAACGAAGAGCTGATCACTGACATTTTCCGCAGCCATGTGGGCAGCTACAAAGACCTGCCCCTGACGCTCTACCACATCCAGTGGAAATTCCGCGACGAGATCCGCCCGCGTTTCGGCGTGATGCGGGGCCGCGAATTCCTGATGAAAGACGGTTACAATTTTGACCTGACCAAGGAAGACGCGCTGCACGCCTATAACCGTCATCTGGTCAGCTACCTGCGCACTTACGAACGCATGGGCCTGCAGGCCATCCCGATGCGTGCCGATTCCGGCCCCATCGGCGGTGACGATACCCATGAATTCCTCGTTCTGGCCGAAACCGGCGAATCCGAAGTGTTCTATGACGCACAGATCACCGACCTGAAATTCGGCGACCGCGCCATCGACTATGATGACGTGGCCCAGTGTCAGGCGGTTCTAGAAGAGTTCACATCGCGCTATGCCCGCACCGACGAAACCCATGACGAGGCCGAATTCGCCAAGGTTCCAGAAGAGCGCCAACGCACTGCGCGCGGCATCGAAGTGGGCCAGATCTTCTACTTCGGCACCAAATATTCAGATGCCATGGGTGCAACCGTGGCCGACTCGGAAGGCAACAAGGTACCGGTTCATATGGGCAGCCACGGCATCGGTGTCAGCCGCCTTCTTGGCGCGATCATAGAAGCCAGCCATGACGACAATGGTATCATCTGGCCCGAAGGGGTGACCCCGTTCCATTGCGGGATCGTCAACCTCAAGCAGGGTGATGAAGAAGCGGATGCCGCGTGCGACGCGCTCTACAACAGCCTCACGGCAATCGGTCTGGAACCGCTCTACGATGACCGCAACGAACGGGCAGGCGGCAAATTCGCCACGATGGACCTCATTGGCCTGCCATGGCGCATCACGGTCGGTCCACGCGGGCTTAAGAACGGGGTTGTGGAACTCACCTCGCGCCGGACTGGCGAAAGCGAAGAACTGCCGCCCGAACAGGCGATTGCCAAGGTGGCCGCTATCTACGGCAAAGCGACCACCTGATGTGGCGCGCCGTCGTTCTTTTGTGCTGCATTGCCAGCACAGGGACGGCGCAAACACCCGATCAGGTGGCCGCCGCGGTTAGCGGCTGGCTCACCGAACAGGGCGCGCGGGGAGTCGTGGCAATTCGTCCCCCAAACGCCGAAACGGTTGTTTTCGATCTTGGCATTGCCGCTGATGCGCCCATAGAACTGGCCAGCCTGTCCAAAGCCATTACCGCAGTCTGCACATCCGAGCTGGTGAAGACCGGCGCATTGCGATGGGACGACCCTGTAGCAAAATTTGTCCCCGGTTTCGCGGACATGACAGTGGCTGACCTGATCACCCATCAGAGCGGCATTACACAGGACGCCACACAGATTTATATGCGCACATGGCTCGATGATCCGACGCACCGTGCTGCAGATATCGTTGAGAAAATGCGGGAGCGGGGCGCACCAACCGGTGGAGACGATCTGGTCTACTCCAACGACAACTACGCTTTGGCTGCCGAGGTGATCGCAGCCGCATCCGGGGCACCTTACGAACAAACCTGCCGCGAGCTGGCGCTGACCCCGGCAGGCGTCGCAGCACGCCCGTCACCCATTAGCGGCGCATTCTTGTCATGGGGTGGATGGTCCATCACCGCGAAGGATTACCTGACGTTTCACGCCCATTGGTTCGACACGCAATCCGATACCCTGAAAGGTCCGTCGGGTGATTTCGGTGGTGGCGCGATGTACGGGCTGGGTATGCTTGCACGTCCGATGCAAGGGGGCATGAACCACTGGCACTTTGGTGCGCTGTGCTTTCCAGATCGGTTGAACGTCGGTAGCTACGTGGTTGCTTTCTTTAATGATTGGCGGGTTATGGTTGCTTATGAAGTATGCGTGGAATGGCCTGCAATGGTCGCGCTCGACGCCGCCATCGTCAGCGCCGTCTTTGACAATTAGGCACTGTTTGCGTCAACGCATACTTCGGATGGGTCGACTCATCCGAATCCGTCTCACACCGACGCGGCAACCTCGGCCACGATGCCGTCCACAACGTCGAGCAATAGCGCCTCATCCTCGCATTCCGCCATCACCCGGATCAGCGGTTCGGTTCCTGACTTGCGGATCAAAAGCCGCCCGCTGCCGTTCAGCCGCGCTTCGGCATCCGCGATAGCGGCCTTGACCGACGCCACCTCAAGCGGCGCAACCGAAGGATCGTAGCGCACGTTCTTCAGCAATTGCGGCACCGGATCGAAACTGCGTGCCAGCGCGCTTGCCGGCTTGCCGGTGCGGCACATCTCGCCCAGAAACTGCAACCCGGCCATAAGCCCGTCACCCGTCGTGGCGAAATCCGTCATCACGATATGGCCCGACTGTTCCCCACCCAGATTCCAGCCGCCGCGCCGCATCGCCTCGACCACGTAGCGGTCGCCGACACCGGTGCGTTCCAGCCGTAACCCGCGCCCGGTCAGAAAACGCTCCAGCCCAAGATTTGACATGACGGTGGCCACCAGAACGCCATCGCGCAGGCGTTGTTCTTCGGCCCAGCGGGCTGCCATCAGCGCCATGATCTGGTCGCCATCTGCCACTTGCCCGCTCTCGTCGATCAGGATCACCCGGTCGGCATCGCCATCCAGACAAATTCCCACATCCGCCCCGTGCGCCACAACAGCCGCAGCTGCCAGTTGCGGGTGCGTCGATCCACAGCCTTGGTTGATATTGGCCCCGTTCGGAGAGACACCTAGCGGGATCACTTCTGCGCCCAACTCCCACAGCACTTCGGGGGCGGCTTTATACGCAGCGCCATTGGCGCAATCTAGCACGACTTTGAGTCCGTCTAACCGCAGGTCTGAAGGGAAGGTCGATTTGACCCGCTCCTGATAGCGGAAGCGCCCGTCATCAATGCGTTTGGCGCGTCCGATATTTTCCGCCTGTGCCGACTCGACGCCGGTTTCGATCAAGGCTTCGATTTCGGCCTCATCGGCATCGGACAGCTTGAACCCGTCGGGGCCGAAGAACTTGATCCCGTTATCCGCCGCCGGGTTGTGGCTGGCCGAGATCATAATCCCCAGATCGGCCCGCATCGACGGGGTAAGCAAACCCACAGCCGGGGTTGGGACCGGACCCAACAATAATACATTCATCCCGGTAGAGGTCAGACCGGCGGTCAAGGCATTCTCGAACATGTAACCCGATTGCCGCGTGTCCTTGCCGATCACCACACGGTGGACACCTTTGGAATCCTGACGAAAATGTCGACCCACGGCAGCGCCGATCCGCAGCGCCATCTCTGCTGTCATCGGATGTACGTTGGCCGTGCCGCGCACCCCGTCCGTACCAAAAAGCTTACGCCCCATTCTCGTAACCCCACTCGATTGCTCGCCAGAGTGCCAAAGCCTGACGTGTTTCCTGAACATCGTGTACCCGTATGAATTGCACGCCCTGGCTGGCTCCATGCAAGGCCACCGAAACAGAACCCGCGACGCGTGTGTCCGCCGCGCCAGCCCCGGAAATTGTTCCGATGAATTTTTTGCGCGACGCCCCAAGTAGTATCGGACAGCCCAATCCGTGAAACAGGGAAATATCGCGCAGAAGCGTCAGATTGTGCTCAAGAGTTTTGCCAAAGCCGATACCTGGATCGGCCAAGATCTGATCGCGGGCAATGCCAAGAGCCACCAGAGCCTCAATCCGCTCTGAAAGGAAGTCGTACACATCCAGCCGAACATCGTCATAACGCGGTGCGTCCTGCATCGTTTGCGGATCGCCCTGCGCATGCATCACGCAGACGGGCACCTGTCGTGCGGCGCATAAAGGGGCCAGAGCCGGGTCATAGGTGAACCCGGCCACGTCGTTGACCAGTGCCGCACCTGCCACTAATGCGGCTTCGGCCACGGGCGCTTTTCGCGTGTCGATTGAGATCGGCACGTCCAGTTCTGCCGCAATCGCCGCAATCGGCCCAGACACGCGGGTGATTTCTTCGTCTACGGGCACCACCTCTGCCCCCGGACGGGTGCTTTCGCCCCCAACGTCAATGATCCCGGCGCCCTCAGTGGTCATGCGCCGGGCCTGTGTCACGGCCGCTTGCGGGTCAAGATATCGCCCGCCGTCAGAAAAGCTGTCCGGCGTCACGTTGAGAATGCCCATCAGGGTCACACCACCCATGTCCATGCCCGCAACCGGGGCACGCGGGGCGGTCAATCGCGCCAGTACCTCATCGGGGATGGCCTTGGCTGGGATGATCTCGGGTTTGGCATCGCGCTGCAACGCCACGGCCTCGGTGAACCAAAGCGGTCCTCCGGCCAATGCAAATGCATCTTTTGGGCGCGGGCCAGAGCTGTGGGGCAGGGGGCGAAAATAGGATGTCATGGCGTGTGCATGAAACGCAATGTGCCGTTTGACAAGCGGTTAGAGCACGCTTTCGCCGATGGGGCTGTTGCGAACTGAAACATTCGATGCGGTCGGGGCGTCTGCGCCGATAACCAAAAGCTCGCTTGCCTCCATCTCCTCTGCAAACCAACTGACCAGCGCCGTTGTGTCGGTGACTGCAGCATGTGGTCCCTCAACCGCGTCCAGCACGATCTTCGATGGGGCCCAAATGCACACCTGACCGTTCTTCATCGCCCAGTCGAGTTCAGTGCGCGTGGCCACCACCTTGCACCGCGCATCGCGGGCGGCCAGCACCCAGCAATTCTGTTCAATGGCCAAAAGGTCGATACGCCGCTGCGCCATTGGGTGTTTAACGTCGGTGCGCGCCGCGCCAGGTAGACCGACACACAGGATCAATGGTGCATGTTCCGCCTCAAGCTGGTCAATCCATGCACCCAGATGATCTGATATCATCGCCGCATTGGTCAGGTAGACCACCCGTGGATGGGGGCGTTCCTGGCTGGCATCGGGCACGGCGCCACCCAGATCGCTGCGGGAGCGCACGATTTCCACGCCCAATGCACCTGGACCACGATCCAGTTTTTCGATCCGTACAAAGGCGCGCAAAGCCTGCGGTTCAAGCAGGATCCGTTCTGCGATCCGCTCTGCCAGCGTCTCCAACAGGTTCAGCCGTTCGGCCCCAAGTTCGGTCGCAATCGCTTCTGTCACGCGGTCGTAAGACAAGATGCGGTCTACGTCGTCGTCGACATGGCCGACGATGGGCTGCACTTCGACGACCACGTTGAAGCTCACCCGCTGGCGTGTTCCGCGTTCGGCCTGAAACGCGCCAATCTCGACGTCGACGATGTGATCGCGCAGGGAAATACGGTCTACGGGGCCATCATCAGCGGTGGCGATGGCCCGCTCGGATGGGTGCGCAAAGGCAAGTCGAATTTCAGAACTCATGGCGCATCCTCCTGTCGGTCATGTCTGGGCTACCAGAGGACAGCGCAAACGAAAATGCCGCGAAAGGGCATTTTAAGCGCCGCTCGCGACATCCAAAGGATCAAAGCCAGTTTCCAGTTCAGCTGTTGGAGCTAACGCGCCATGTGTGGCGGTAAAAGACATGCACACCGATGGAGGCCGTCTTGGTATAAGTGCGCGACCAGCGCGGCTTTACGGCAGTTGTGTGATAATGTGTTGCACCGTTGGTCAGGTTCATCGGTGCGCGCCCGTCTAGAATAGCGCGGGCGACTTTGCCAACCCGGCTCCATGCCTTGGGTTCGCGGATGCGTTCGGGGATCCCATCGCATGTATACGTGAACTGGCACTGGTATTTCTTTCCGGTGCCTTGGTTGATCACACCGCAGACGCTGTCCGGAAAACGGCCGCTCTTGACGCGGTTCATGATCACTTCGGCGACGGCGAATTGACCCTTAATGGTTTCGCCGCGTGCTTCGAAATAAAGCGCTTCGGCAAGGCATTCCCACTGTGCGCCACCCGATGCAGCGTTTTGGGCGTTCAGCCAAGAAGAATTATAGATTGCGGCTTTGCGGGACACAGGGGTCACCAGCGATGTCAGGTGCGATTGACCTGCCGATGCCAAAACGGATTTTTCTTGTCTCAGAAGCTCTGCTGCGGCTTCTTTGCTGCGCTCTGCCAAAGTCGGTGTTGCCAGTACGATGGCGGCAAAAAAAATAGCAAACAATCTCGTCATTCCGAGTGTTGATCTCGCGGCGTTGTGGGTGGCGACGCATTGCACAAAAAATTTGCAGCGCCGCACATTCGCCGGGCTGTTACAGAAATATTATGAATTTAACAAGATGAACGCCCATGCACGCCATGCATGGCCGTTGCCCAAGTGGGAATTACGGCAAGATTTAGGCCGAAACCTGCTTAAACCTACCTGATCTTGTCGGCCAGCGCAAGCTGTGCTGCGGCAAGTCGCGCCACAGGAACCCGAAAAGGAGAGCAGCTCACATAATCGAATCCGGCCGCCCGGCAAAAGGCAATCGATTCGGTATGCGCGGCATGTTCTCCGCAAATCGATAGTACGACATTGGGTTTCGCAGCCCGCCCACGCACCACGCCAAGCCTTAGCAATTCGCCAACTCCTTCGGTGTCCAGAATGTGAAAGGGGTCTTCGCTGAAAACACCCTGCCGGACATATTCCGACATGAAACGTCCCGCATCGTCGCGCGACAGGCCATATGTCATCTGCGTTAGGTCGTTGGTGCCGAAGCTTAGGAAATGCGTGTGCTCGGCGATATCACCGGCCCTCAGGCAGGCGCGGGGGGTCTCGACCATCACGCCCAACCGATAGGTGAAGTCAGCGCTGCGTTCGGTCCGCACAGCGGCGGCCACCGCCTCGACCCGACCACGCACCAGTTCGACCTCGCGCTTGGCCGACACCAGCGGCACCATGATTTCTGGTACAATGGTGATGCCTTCTTGGGCGGCCTCAACGGTCGCTTCAAAAATTGCTCGGGCCTGCATGTCGTAAATTTCGGGCACCGTGATCCCCAAACGCACGCCTCGCATCCCCAGCATCGGGTTGTATTCCGACAGGCTGTCGATGCGCCGGGTCACGTCGCTCACCGGGATATCAAGCGCTTCGGCCAGTTCCCTTTGGCCCGCGCGGCTGGTGGGCAGGAATTCGTGCAAGGGGGGGTCGAACAAACGGATACATACCGGTTGCCCCTGCATGATGCGGAACAGTTCAAGGAAATCCGCCCGTTGCATCGGAAGCACTAGCTCAAGTGCAGCCTGACGATCTTGCGGGTTCTCGGCAAAAATCATCTCGCGCATCGGGGTCAGGCGTTCGGCCTCAAAGAACATATGTTCGGTCCTGCACAGTCCGATCCCCTGCGCACGGAAATGCAGCGCGGTTTTCGCGTCGGCGGGCGTGTCAGCATTGGCTCGGACGCCGATATCGCGTTCGGCATCCGCCCAGCTCATAAAGGTGCGAAAGGTCTCGTCCAGCGTCGCCTCGATCATGTTGACCGATCCGGCCAAGATTTGGCCATTGGTGCCGTCCACCGTGATTTCGCTGCCTTCGCGCAGCACCCGACCATCTGTCGCCACCAACTGCTTGCGTTTGACATGGAACCGCAGATTGGCCGCACCCACGACGCAAGGAAGACCCAATCCACGCCCGATCACCGCTGCGTGGCTGGTCATGCCACCCCGTTCGGTCAGCACGGCAGACGCCACGTGCATTCCGCGAATGTCTTCTGGGCTGGTTTCGCGCCGTACCAGAACACAGGGTTCCCCCCGCGCGGCACTGGCTTGCGCTGCCTCGGACGAGAACACGATCCGGCCCGTTGCTGCACCCGGGCTGGCGGCGATGCCGGATCCCAAAACATCGCGCTTGGCGGTGGCGGCCACCTGACGGTGTAACAGTTCTGACAATGCACGCGGTTCAATCCGCATCACCGCTTCCTGCTTGGTGATGATTCCGTCCTCTGCCAGCCGCACAACGATGCGCAATGCCGCCCGAGCGCTGCGTTCCACACGCACACCGTCCAGAATATGCAAATTGCCATTCTCGATGGTGAACTCGATCTGCATTTCTTCGCGCAGTCGGGAACGCATCAAGGCGGCATGATCTTTAAGCGCCGCAAAAGCCTTTGGCGCCAATTCCTCAAGTGATGGACCTCGCGGGTCTTTCTCTAGGAAAATGGACGCGGCCCCACCATCCAGTGCTTCGCGGCCTTGACTCTGGCTTAGATAGCGACCCGTGATCTGCGGAAGACCCGTTGACGGGTTGACCAGTTGCAACACGCCGGACCCACATTCGCCGCTGCCCAGACCTAGCGCCATTTCCTGCACCACAAGACCCAGCCCCGCATCCACAGGTGCCCCCTTGGCCTGTCGCAAAAGGCGCGCTGTTGTGCCTTCCCAGGCCCGTGCCATCGATCGCAGGATTTCCGCCAATTGCACGGCAGGGTCTTGCGGGAACGGCTCTTCCGCCTCTTCCTCGTAGATTTGCAAAGCCTCGCTCAGCGCATCATGGCCCTCGCCTTCGATTTCGTCGAAGGCCTCGGCATCTAGACGTGCAACATCAATCGCGTAATTCATCACGAAGCGCAGATAGATTTCCGTCGCGGCGGCAGTCCCGATCTGATCGCACAGATCAACATACCGTGCGTCATTCATCCCGATATTGAGAACCGCACCGGGGCCACCCCAATCGGGGTCCTCCGAAGATGGACGAACACAAAGCAGGGCGTTGGGATCGAATTCTGACAAAATACCCGCCACGTCCGGGCGATACCCCGACGCAAGCTGATGCACTGACACAAAGGACAACGCCACCGTGCGCGGAACTGGCAAATCCAGCCGCACAAGGCGCTGCAAACACTTGGCCCGCCCGCCATGGGTGGGCGTGGACATCGGCGACGTGGATGTGATCAGCGTCACGTCCGGGTTGTCAGGACTTGGTTTCTGCACTGCAGCACCTCTTGAATGTGCACGCAGCATACGATTGCGAACAGGTCTGACAAGTGGCGTTTACACCGCAGGTGTCATCCTTCGATGCGAGTAAGGTCTGCCACTTGCAAACAGGTGCTTCGGATCGTGCTGAGCAGGTTCAAACGGTTCCGCCGCAGAACCTCGTTGTCGGCATTGACTTGCACCGCTTCGAAGAACGCATCGACCGGACCCCGTAGATCGGCCATTGCCGCCATCGCGGCGCTGAAATCCTGCGCCTGCATTGCTGGGGCAATCGTAGCCTCGGCGGTGGCCAGTGCTTCGAACAACGCGGTTTCTGTTGCGTCCTCGGCGAATTTCGCGTCACCGCCGTACGAGTATTCGACCCCGTCTTTTTCTTCGGCCTGCGTCAGGATGTTATTGGCCCGCTTGAACCCTTGCACAAGGTTTTCGCCATCCTCGGTGTCGAGCACCGCCTGCAACGCCTTCGCCCGGTTGACCAGAAGCGCCAGATCGTCATTGCCGGGCATGCCAAGGCAAGCGTCGATCACATCATGCCGCACGCCTTGATCGCGCAGGTACACCTTGAGACGGTCGTGGAAGAAGGAGAGGAGGTCGACGGATTTGTCGGGAACTTCCCCGTTCATCGCATCCAGACCGTCGGTTGCGCCATCGCGCTGCGACTTCAGCGTGCGATAGGCCGCGCCGAACACACCATGTTCCGCTATCTCGCGGATCAGGTCGTCGACATCTGTTTCGCTGACACCGTCGATCAGGTGGCCTTTGTGCCGGACAAGCTGCAAGTCGATGAACTGATCAAGCGGCAATTGAAGCCCGTTTTCCAACACCAACCGGATCACCCCCAGCGCCGCACGGCGCAGGGCAAACGGATCTTTCGACCCAGTGGGTTTCTCGTCAATCGCCCAGAACCCGGTCAGAGTGTCGATCTTGTCGGCCAACGCCACGGCAACGGACACAGGCGCAGAGGGCACATCATCCGACGGACCGAGTGGCGAATAATGTTCTTGGCAGGCCGCGCCGACTTCAACCGGCAATTCAGCGGCATCGCTGTAATAGCGGCCCATAAGCCCTTGAAGTTCGGGGAATTCATAAACCATTTCTGATGCCAGATCGGCCTTGGCCACTGTTGCACCCTGCGCCGCCAGATCTGCATCCGCACCCACCACCGGGGCCAGTTCGCGCGCGAGTGCAGCGATCCGGTCGATGCGCGCTTTCTGCGATCCCAACTTGTTGTGGAAGGTCACGTTCGACAGGCTTTCCGTCCACGCGGTCAGTCCTTTGCTTTTCGCAACCCGCAAATCGTTTTCCCAAAAGAACTTCGCATCCGACAGGCGCGCCGATAGCACCTTCTGGTTGCCCGCAAGGATCGTCGCGCCATGGTCAGCGGTTTCGCGGTTCGCTACGGTGATGAACCGCTCGATCCGCCCCGTCTTTGGGTTGCGAACCGAAAAGAACTTCTGATGCTCTTTCATCGAGGTTTGAAGGACTTCGGGTGGCAGGCCAAGGAAATCCTGCCCGATCTCACCCATCAGAACCACAGGCCATTCGACCAGCCCTGCGACCTCTGCCAGCAATCCCTTGTCTTCAACCACCTCAAGCCCGCTTGCGAAGGCCTGATTGGTGGCGTCATGCCAGATTGCTTCGGCCCGTTCGCCCGCGTCCAGCACCACATTCGCGCGCTTCAGCTTGGCTTCGTAATCGTCAAAGCCTGTGACATCGAACGCGCCGGGGGCCATGAAACGGTGGCCTTCGGTGGTGCGCCCCGACACGATCCCATACACGTCCAGCGACACGACCTCGGACCCATCCTCGCGCGACAGCAGGCAGACGATCCGGTGCAACGGACGCACCCAGCGCAAGCTGCCTGCGCCCCAGCGCATCGACTTGGGCCATGGGAAATTGCGGATCGTGTCTTCAAGGACTTCTGCCACGATCTCGGCAGCAGGGCGGCCCGGCTTTTCGATCACCGCATAGAACACGCGGCCCTTCTTTTCGTCCCGTTCGATCAGGTCTTCGCGGCTCACACCTGCGCCCCGCAGGAAGCCTTCGATGGCCTTTTCCGGCGCATCAACGCGGGGACCTTTGCGTTCCTCTTTCACATCCGGCGACCGTTCGGTCAGCCCGTCCACCCGCAACGCCAGACGGCGGGGCGTGGCAAAGGCGGCAGCGCCCGCATAGGTCAGACCTGCCTCAACCAGACCATTGGTCACCCGTGTCTTGAGGTCGTCAGCGGCCTTGGCCTGCATCCGCGCCGGGATTTCCTCGGAAAAAAGCTCGATCAGAAGGTCGGGCATCAATTGCCTCCAATTTTGCGTTCGGGGCAATCTTCGCCCAAGGGGCTGCCATCATAGGCCTTGTCCCCGCAATCATTGATTTCGTGCCAGATATAACCGCGCCCGTCCTCGGTCACGGCGACCACGCGGTCGATGCCGAATTCGCGGTTGCGCTGGCTGGTGAACACCTGCGCGCGACCATCGTCGATATCCTGACCGATGGTGTCGGCGTCAAAGCATTCAAACCAGCTCGGCGCATTTCGCGGAGATGAACCAAGGTACTGCTCATAGGTGGATGTCAGCGTCGACAACGGCGTCTGCGTGGTAAAGCACGCTCTGAACCTGATGGGTGAGCTTTCGCTGTCAATGGCTTGAAAATCCTCATAAAGGATTGTTTCTCGCGTCCCGTTTAGCGTGGTCAATTGCACATCGTCCACACCGTTGGGCGTCACGGTGTCGTAATAGGCGTAAACCTGTAGGTAATACATCGCCAAGCCCGCGATCAACGCACTGACGACAATGACGATGGTTAGGATTTTGCCGGTCATCGTCTATTTCCAATCCATGTTCACGCGAGGCTGCGTCATCTGTGCCGCGCGATCCCGCAGCGCATCCGTGCGCGCCAGAAGGTCGGGGATACGGCTTTCGTGAGTTTCGACAAACAGATGCCCGATCCGATTTTTTACCGGATGGTCAAAAAGTGCTTCAAGCAGCGGCACCTCCGCGCCTTCGATATCCATCTTGATCACAGCGATTTCACCCTCCAGCCCAGCCAGAAAAGCGGGAAAGTCGATTACCTGAACATCGACAGCGCTGTCCGTGTCGATATTGCGCTTCTGCGCCATGAGCGAGGATGATTGCGATTGTTCGACCCGGTCCGCATCGAAACTCGCGGTGCGGTACAACGGAAAGGTCCCATCTTCGGTGCCTGCTGCCGCCTCAATCACTTCTACATTTGGCACATCCGCAAGCCGCGTGCGCAGTTCTGCGGCTGTCCACGGGTCGGGTTCGAACGCATAGACTTTTGCCGCATGGGCGGCCATCGTCCGCGTGTGTTGGCCCAGATTGGCCCCAAGGTCGATGCAGATCTTGCCTTCAGCCGTGGTCAACGCTTCGCGAAATTCGACCTCTGCCGCGGGCGCAAAAAGCTTGCGCAGCTTGCGGCGGTATTTCAGCCCAAGCTCTCCTGGCAGGTGCTGCATCAGACCGTACTTGGCCCGCCGCAGTGGCGTATTTCGGTTCGTCTGTGCCATCAGGCGGCATATCCTCCGGCTTCTGTCATCACAAACGCATCCGCACAGCGTTTGGCCAGCGCCCGCACTCTACCGATATAGCTTTGGCGTTCAGTGACCGAGATCACACCGCGCGCATCAAGCAGGTTAAAGATATGGCTTGCCTTGATGCACTGGTCATAGGCCGGATGGGCCATGATGATGCGCTTGCCGGTCTTGGGATCATCCTCGGCCTGATCCAAAATCTGGGCACATTCCGCCTCGGCCTCTTCAAAGTGGCGCAGCAATACATCGGTATCGGCCACGTCGAAATTCCAGCGTGAGTATTCCTGTTCGGTTTGGCGGAACACGTCGCCGTAAGACAGCGCAATTGGCGCGTCCGGGTCGTTGTAGGGCATATCCATCACATGATCGACGCCCAGCACGTACATCGCCAACCGCTCTAACCCGTAGGTCAGTTCACCCGAAACCGGGTGGCAGTCATGTCCGCCAACCTGTTGAAAATACGTGAATTGCGACACTTCCATGCCATCGCACCAGACTTCCCAGCCCAGACCCCACGCGCCAAGCGTCGGGCTTTCCCAGTCATCCTCGACAAAACGGATGTCATGCAGCGTCATGTCGATCCCGATCGCCCGCAATGACCCCAGATACAGTTCTTGCAGATCGGGCGGCGACGGTTTGATCAGGACTTGGTACTGGTAATAATGCTGCAAACGGTTCGGGTTCTCGCCATAGCGCCCATCGGTCGGGCGGCGCGAGGGCTGCACATAGGCGGCGGCCCACGGCTTTGATCCCAAGGATCGTAGCGTGGTTGCGGGGTGGAACGTACCGGCCCCCACTTCCATGTCGTATGGCTGCATCACGGCACAGCCTTTGGTGGCCCAATAGGTCTGCAGACGCAGGATGATCTCCTGAAAACTGCGCGGCTTCGTGATGGTCTGATCCATGGCGATGTCACCCCGGTTTGCACTGGCGCCTGATTAGGCGCATGGGGTCCGGGGGTCAATTGCGTGCGAGGTTCTAATTTTCGCGTTCCAGTGGCGGCGCAATCTTGTTAGAGCATGTGCCTGAAATAGGTTTTCGGGCGGGTGGCGAAATAATGTTGCGCAATTTGTTGATTACGGTCTTGGCGACACTGATGTTTTGGGGGCAGGCCGCATCGGCGCAAGACAGCGTCTATGTGCAGATCGAAGCACAGCCCAGTTTGTCCATCGCAGAAGACCGTTTACGAGATTACGCCTCCATCCTTCCAGATGTGAATGGGTTTGATCTTGGGCGCGGCTGGTATGGCATCGCTCTTGGCCCTTATCCCCGCAACGAGGCCAACCGCGTTTTGCGCAGTCTACGTGCGCAACGTTTGATCCCTAGCGACAGCTATCTTGAAGGCCCTGATCGCTATGGTCAGCGCATCTGGCCGATTGGTGCAGGCCCCGCGACCGTACCGGCGATTACTGTGCCCGAGATCGCCGTCGCCCCGGAACCTGAACCTGAACCGCAAGCCACCGACGAAACCCCGCGCGAGGCACGCGCGTCCGAAGCACAGTTAAGCCGCGAAGAACGACAGGCGCTGCAAATTGCTCTGCAATGGGCTGGGTTTTACAATTCCACGATTGACGGCGCATTTGGTCGGGGCACCCGAGCAGCGATGCGTGGGTGGCAGCAATCCAACGGTTTCGATGATACGGGCATTTTGACCACCGCGCAGCGCGCCGAGCTGTTTCGCCAGTATAATGCTGTCCTTGAAGGTATGGATGTCCAGACCGTCCGCGATACCCGGGCGGGTGTTTCCATCGACTTGCCGCTGGGCGCTGTTGCCTTCAGCCGCTATGACAGCCCCTTCGTGCATTTCGATCCGACAGGGGCCGTGGACGGCGCGCGGGTTCTGCTTATCAGCCAACCGGGCGACCGTGACCGTCTGGCGGGACTTTACGAGATCATGCAGACGCTGGATATCGTTCCGCTTGAGGGGCCGCGCGACCGCAATCGTGACAGCTTTACCCTGACCGGGCAGGATGGTCAGATCGTATCGCACACCGAAGCACGACTTCAGGACAGCGAAATCAAAGGCTTTACGCTGGTTTGGCCAGCAGGTGACGAAGAGCGCCGCACGCGCATTCTGGCTGCGATGCAATCCAGCTTTGCACCTATCGACGGCGTGCTTGACCCTGCCGTCATCGCCGAGGACAACCAAAGCGTCGATCTTGTGGCAGGTCTTGCCATCCGCCAGCCCAAACTCACCGCGTCAGGCTTTTTTGTAGACCGTCAGGGCAGGGTGGTGACCACCGATACCGCCGTCGCCAATTGCGGGCGGATCACCCTGAACAGCGACTACACCGCCGAGGTGATGGCCACCGATCCCACACTTGGCATCGCTGTGCTGCGCGCAACCCAACCCTTGGCACCGAACGACGTTGCCCAGTTCCGCAATGGCAAACCGCGCCTGCAATCCGAGATCGCCGTGGCGGGGTTTTCCTTTGGCGGCGTTCTGCCATCGGCCACAATGACCTTTGGCCGCCTTTCCGATCTTCGCGGTCTGAATGGCGAAGACACGCTGACCCGGCTGGCCATCAGTACGCTTGACGGCGATGCAGGCGGTCCGGTGCTTGACGATGGCGGTGCGGTGATCGGGATGCTTGTGCCGCATGATGCCGGAGGCCGCCAGCTGCCTGATGATGTGAACTTTGCCACCAACAGCGCGGCGGTGCAGCAGGTCTTGTCACGTGCGGGCGTCTCGCCGCAGGTGACGCCGGGTTTGGCCCGTCTCGATCCGGTGGACCTGACCGCCAAAGCCACGGCCATGACAGTGCTTGTCAGCTGCTGGGAGTGAGCGCTCGCCCGAACAGTCTGTTCAGCGCGCCCCACTGGCTGACCAGAACACCAAGCAGGATAAGCCCCATTGCCAGCAACAGCGCGGGGCGGAATGGTTCGCCCAGCACGGCAATGCCAAGGATCACCGACCACATCGGCACCTGATAGCTGACCAGCGACATAAAAACCGGCCCGGCGCTGCGGATCACGAGAATGCGCAGCATGTTGGCTCCGGCCGTGGGAATCAGACCCAAAAGCGCAACGATCCAAAGCGTCCGCGTGTCCGGTAGAGGCGGCGGTCCCTCGACCACAAACGCCGCCGGAATCACAAGCATTGATCCGAACACCAGCGCGAGCGCGGCCAGACCGAAGGGATCAATCGGCGGCAGGCGCCGCATCAACACCGAACTGACCGCATAGCAGCTTGCCGCGCCAAAGCAGGCCAGCCGCCCGAACGGTTCCATGGGATCGCCGCTAGATGCAAAGGCCTGCCCACCCAACAGCACAGCGACCCCGACAAAGCCGACCAGCATACCAATGGTGCGGCGCGGCGTGATCCGTTCGCCCGGAACAAAGAAATGCGCGAGCGGCAACATGATCAGCGCGCCCGACGCCATCGACACCCCAGCAAAACCTGAAGTCACCGTTTGTTGCCCCCAACTGAGCAGCATGAAAGGCACGGCTGAATTGAACACGCCCGATACCGCCAACGCGCCCCATGCGGTGTCCTGCGTCAGAAACAGGCGTCCGCCGCGCAATTGCCAGATCGCGACCGCGAGCAAGGCGGCAAACCCAATGCGCCCGGCGGCCAGCCAAAATGGCGTGATGCCCTCCAGCGCCAGTTCGATAAACAGAAACGTGGCCCCCCAGACAAGGCCAAGCGTCGCCACCATGCCCCAACTGGCAGGGGTGATCTGCGGTTCAGTATGCATAAAAATCTGGCATCCTAAGCGGAGGTTCGGCCAATTCCGGTCGCTCGGGTTGCAATCGGCTGGCGTTCGCGATGCTCTGTAGACCTGTGCCATCACATCGGCAACGCCCTTTGGTAGACCGAATAATTCTTAGGGGAACCACATGGACGCGTTTTTCATCATCCCGATCATCCTGCTTGTGTCGCTGCTGGCGTGGTGCGTGCTTCAACTCAAGGACGACATCTGATCCGTCCGTGATCCAAGGCATCACCTGACAGACTTCGGCGCTGCGGCCCGTGTCCGTCAACGGAAACGCGCTATGCGTCGACGCCTTGCATCCGCCGTTCGACCCAAAGTGCAATCCGTGCTACGCTCGCCGTTGCGTAAATATTAGCGCACACAATTTATTAAGCACGGCAGACATTTGACATCAAAAGGCTTGGAAACATGACCGATCACCTTGTTGCATTTTGGAATCTCGAAAACCTCTTCGGCCCCGAAAACCACCCGCACCGCATTGACTGGGTTAAGGCTCAGGTGGCCAGCGATCTTAGCGGCTGGACCCCCCAAATCTATCAAACCAAACTCGATCAGCTTACCGCGATCATCCGCCAGATGAAGGGCGGCGCTGGGCCTGACATTCTGGGCGTGTGCGAGGTTGAGGACGACCATGTCCTGACCGATCTCAAGGCAACGCTTGACGCTGCATTGCCGAACCGCAGCTATGCCGTGGTTCATGCCACCGCCGATCTGAGTTCTCGCGGCATCGACACTGCGTTTCTGTATGACGCGACGCTGTTCTCGGTCGATTCAAATCTTGTCTTCAACCACTTCGTCATGCGCCGCACCGGAACCCGCGATATCCTGCAAGCCACTTTCAAACGTGTGACTACCGGGGCCGACCTTGTGGTGATGGCAAACCACTGGCCCTCGCGCTTTGGCGGCCGGGGTGCCGAGGTCAGTTCAGGTTTCCGCGCCACGGCAGGCGAAACGCTGTCCTATTGGCACAGCCGTATTTTCGAGGCCGCCCCGCTCAAGAACCGGACGCCTGTGCTGGCGCTGGGGGATCTGAACGACGACCCGTGGGACCGCAGCGTTACGATTAACGCGCTGGCCACTCGTGAACGCGGCGATGTGGAACGGGCCACGTCGCCAAAGTTCTACAACATGACGTGGGAATACATGCTGACCGACGCAACCGACCTCAACGGCAAGGCACGACTGCTGGAAGGGACGCTCTATTTCGACAAGAACGGAAACCTGTTCGATCAGATCCTTGCCAACCGCCCGCTGCTAGACAAGAAAACCGACAGCGGGTTCAAGGTGGTGACGGGCTCGGCGCAACTCATCGCCTTTCCCGAAATGGTGTCGCACAAAACCGGCGAAGGCCCGCGCCGCTTTGGCCTGCCTAAGGGCGATGCAGCCAAGAACGTAGACCTGACCGGGTTCAGTGACCACTTTCCGGTCGGCGTCACGGTGCGCGAAACCTGACGGCGCTGCCCCCAAAGGAAAAAGGGCGGCCCAGTGGGCCGCCCTTTGCTTCGATAATCCCGAAAATCAGTTCTTCGACTTGTCGACCATCTTGCCTGCGGAAATCCACGGCATCATGCCACGCAGCTTTTCGCCGGTCGCTTCGATCTGGTGCTCGTCGTTGATGCGACGGGTCGCTTTGAACGACGGCTGACCCACGGCATTTTCCTGCATGAAGTCGCGCACGAACTTGCCGGTCTGAATGTCGGTCAGAACCGCTTTCATCCGTGCCTTTGTCTCGTCGTAAGGCAGGATGCGCGGGCCGGACACGTATTCGCCATACTCGGCCGTGTTCGAGATCGAGTAGTTCATGTTCGCGATGCCGCCTTCGTAGATCAGGTCCACGATCAGTTTCACTTCGTGCAGACACTCGAAATAGGCCATTTCCGGCTCGTAACCGGCTTCCACAAGAGTTTCGAAACCCATGCGGATCAGTTCAACAAGGCCACCGCACAGAACCGCCTGCTCACCAAAGAGGTCGGTTTCGCACTCTTCGCGGAAGTTGGTCTCGATGATGCCCGAACGCCCGCCACCGATGGCCGAGCAATAGCTTAGACCGATTTCCAGCGCACGACCGGACGCGTCATTGTCAACCGCCACG
The DNA here is from genome assembly GCA_024742575.1 of Paracoccaceae bacterium. Classification (GTDB taxonomy): domain Bacteria; phylum Pseudomonadota; class Alphaproteobacteria; order Rhodobacterales; family Rhodobacteraceae; genus Marivita. The sequence continues at coordinate 35,146 of JANSYF010000016.1, forward strand.
AGGCAGGGCACGCCGCCGCCTTTGGTGTATTCGCCGCGCACGGTGTGACCCGGACCCTTCGGCGCCATCATGATGACGTCAGTGCCGGCTTTGGGTTCGATCAGGCCGAAATGCACGTTCAGACCATGGGCAAACGCAATCGCCGCGCCTTCCTTGAGGTTGTCGTGAACGTATTTCTTGTATGTCTCTGCCTGAAGTTCATCGGGCATGGTGAACATGATCAGGTCGCACCAGGCCGCCGCTTCGGCGATGCCCATGACCTTCAGGCCTTCGCCTTCGGCTTTCTTGGCCGAGGCCGAGCCTTCGCGCAGGGCGACGACCACGTTCTTGGCGCCGCTGTCGCGCAAGTTCAGCGCGTGGGCGTGGCCTTGGCTGCCGTAGCCCAGAATGGCCACTTTCATGTCTTTGATCAGGTTGATGTCGCAATCGCGATCGTAATAAACGCGCATGATGTTTCCCTCGTCTGCGTTTCGATTGAGGGGCACAATAGGGATTTCCAGCTTAGAGTGGCGGCGAATTACGCGTAACTTTGCAGATAAGCGGGGATTTCATTCTTGGAATACGCGTGATACGAGTTTTCCATGCTTGATGCCACCGATCTCCGAATCCTGCGCCAGTTTCAGGCCGCCCCCGATCTGTCCACCGCCGATCTGGCTGACAGGGCAGGGGTCACGCCTACTACGCTGGCACGCCGCATCGACAAGATGCGCGAAGCAGGCATCATCCGCGCCGTGCGATCCGTGATCAACTGGCCTGCCTTGGGCTACACGGTCGAAGTCTCGCTGCGCGTCACCCTCGACAAAACCCAACCCCGCGCTTTTGACGAATTCCTCTCCGCCGCCCGGGATGTGCCTGAGGTGATTGAGGCACAGACCTTCCTGGGGCAAGTCGATGCGCGCCTCTCGGTCATCGCCCGCGACATGCCACATTATCAGCAGGTCTACCGCGACAAACTGCTGACCCTGCCGCATATCGCCGATATCGAAGCCCTGATGCACGTTGCCCGCGTCAAATTTGACGAGACCCTACCACTGTGATCGACCTTGACGACACCGACCGCGCGATGATCCGCGCTGTGGCGGCAGACGCCCTGATCAGCGCCGGGGCGCTGGGCCGCCAACTGGGCCTCAGCCAACCTGCCGCATGGCGTCGTCTTAAACGTCTAAAAGAGGCCGGTATCTTCCGGGGCCAGCGGCTCGATCTGGATGCACAGGCGCTGGGCTTCACCGTGACTGTTTTTCTTGGTGTCAAACTCGCCACCAAAGGGCGCGTCAGCCTAGAAGATTTCGAACGCGCCGTGACCGCGATCCCCGAGGTGCAGACCGTCGAACACGTGCTGGGCCTTTACGATTACCGCCTTCGCGTTGTGGCCCGCGACATCGCCGATTTCGAACGTGTGCTGCGCCGCCGGATCATGACGTTGCCGGGGGTTGGGAATATCGACGCGAATGTCCTGTTGAGCGAAGAACGCTTACCCGGTCCGATTGGCTAATTCGGTCAGGCGACGTCGCTGACAAGCGCAATCGCCTCGTGCCGCTTAAGCGTTTGGCGCGCCATCTGCGCATCTAGAATCAAGGCTTCGGTTTCGCGCAGTAGTCCAAGGATTTCATCCCGGGCATCCTCCTCGATACTGTCCAGGGCCATATTCCCGGGATAAAGTGTTTCTGCCGGGCACCCTTCGGCAAAAACCACATGATGCGCATCACACAGGAAATGCCAGTAATCCAACATCGGTCTCGGCTCGGGGACTATTGTCGTTCCGTTCACAAGGTGTTTGGCGGCAACAAAAACCTCATCCTCGCCAAACATCAACTCGGCCTTGGACCCGCGCAGCAACATGCGATGGTTGGGCGACACCCAAAGGTCACGGATGTTCCCAAGCGCGCCGCGTTTGACGCGGATGGGTGTGTTGATCCCGTCGCCCGGGACGCGCATATGCCCAATCCAGCGGATTGGCTGTGGCCCTGCATCCAGCGTGTTGACCTTATCGCCTTCGCGCAGCGATTCAATAAAACGCGGTCCCTCCGGGGTCTCGATCAACGTTCCCGACGCAAAGCAGATGACCACCAGAAAGTCGGCGACATCGGATGAAAACGATGCATCGGCCTCTTCGTCCGGTGTGATGATCCCGTCGCCATTCAGGTCGATGTCTTCGTTTGTGTCGACCCGCAAAGGCCCATTTTGCGTTGCCAGTGTTTCCAGAATATTCACACCGGCAATCGCGGCCACGTCGCCCAGCACCGGCGCACCCGCATCGGTCGATGTCAGCCCGGTTGCGTCGATCTCAAGATACCGATCGCCCATGGTCCGACGTCCCAAGTCGACATCGGCGCTGCCGGTATAGGTGTATTTTGCGGTGTCGTTGTAGTAATCCGACGCGTTGTCGTAGACGATGATCGACGTAACAACAGAAGCTTCGGTCAGAACGCCGGCGGCAGTTGCATTTTCAACGACATAGACAATGCTATCGTTGTCCTCAAACAGCGCTGTCGCGCTGTGAAGCATGTATTCGCCACCGTTTGACGCGTTGGCATTCGTCGTCTGAGGATCGCCCACGACGCTGAATCCGTTCAACAACAACGTGGTTGTTGGCATGTCTGCTCTGCCTCTCGGGGTCTAACGCCCCTTTCGATACTTATGTATCGGAAGATAACGCGCTGCGCCGAGAACGGTCAAATGTTCATGATTTGGAAACAGTATCGGATCTTGAATGTGTCCTGAGCGCACCTGTTCCAAAGGTCAAACAGAGCACCAAAATCGCACAAGTGAGCTCAGGCGCGACCTTTTGTGCGCAACAAGGCTTTGCCAAATGCGACCCGCGCCGCTACCCAAGGCAAAACTCAGGGAGGCTTTGCAATGGCTTTGCTCGATACGGTTGACCCGACGGGTCTTGAAGAATTCTCGGTCGTCTTTACCGACCGTTCGCTCAATCATATGTCCAAGACGTTTCAGACAGTGATGACCGATATTTCAGACATGCTGAAAGAGGTCTATCACGCCGATGCGGTTGTGCTGGTGCCCGGCGGCGGCAGTTACGGGATGGAGGCGGTTGCCCGCCAGTTCGGGCAGGGGGCAAAGACCCTGATTGTGCGTAATGGATGGTTCTCCTACCGCTGGACCCAGATCTTCGACACTGGCCAGTTCGGTGGCGAAACCGTGGTGATCAAGGCCCGCCAGACCGGAAATGAGCCGACGGCCCCCTTTGCGCCCGCGCCCATCGAAGAGGTGACCGCCCGCATCCGCGAGGAAAAACCTGACATCGTCTTTGCCCCCCATGTTGAAACCAGCGCGGGGATCATCCTGCCAGATGATTACGTCACCGCATTGGCGGCGGCCGCGCACGAGGTCGGCGCACTGATGGTGCTCGATTGCATCGCATCGGGCTGCGCCTGGGTTGATATGAAGGCGACGGGCGTCGACGTTTTGATCTCGGCTCCGCAAAAAGGCTGGTCTGCCACGCCCTCAGCGGGCCTTGTGATGCTGTCCGACCGCGCTGTGGCACGGATGCAGGACACCACGTCAAACAGCTTTGCCGTTGATCTCAAGAAATGGCACCAGATCATGCAGGCCTACGAAAATGGAGGCCACGCCTACCACGCCACCATGCCCACCGACGGGCTCAAGGCTTTCCGTGACACAATGCTGGAAACCCGCGACTATGGCTTCGACAAGCTGAAAGACGCCCAATGGGCGCTCGGCAACGCCGTGCGCGCGCATCTCGCGGCCAAAGGCATCCGCTCTGTCGCTGCCGACGGCTTCGGCGCACCCGGAGTCGTGGTGAGCTACACCAGTGATCCCGAAATCCAATCCGGCCGCGCCTTTGCCGCTCGCGGCATGCAGATCGCCGCCGGTGTGCCGCTGCAATGCGACGAGCCGCCCGAGTTCAGCACCTTCCGCCTCGGCCTCTTCGGCCTCGACAAACTGTATGATGTCGATGGCACTGTAGGACGGCTTGCCCGAGTTCTGGACGAGGTGCTCTGACCCAACCTTCCGCCCGGAGTGATCCGGTTCAAATGCATATTTGAGAAAAGAAGAAGCAGGGGGTGGGTGCACTGACCCCTGCTTCTCTTTTTCATAAATATGCCTGCACTGCCGCATGCAGACGTCACAACGACGGGCAGGGGCACGCACACCGGGCAACAAAAAGGCCGCCCAGTGCAGCGGCCTTTTGTATCGTCAATTCTTTTCGACATTCATTTGAAGTTGCGGCTGTCCTTGATCTGATCCCAAGCCCAGACCACCTCTTGCAATTGCTCTTCCTGGCTGCGGTCGCCGCCATTCATGTCCGGGTGCAGCACCTTGATCAGCGCCTTGTATGCCTTGCGCACCTCTGCCTTTGGCCATGTGTCCTTTGCCTCGAGAATCTCAATGGCGCGCCGCTCTGTCGGCGGCAAACGCTTGGTGTGGCCCGCAGACGTGCCCCCCTTGCCGGGGTTGCGCGTGGCGTTATTGCCAAGCACCTGATGGGGGTCTTCAATTCCCAGCCGCGCCCACGCCTTGGCCTCGGGGTCGCGCCAGTCCTTGGTCTGGCGTTCCCACACCTTGTCCGATGACGTCTGTGCGTTCATCTCGGCCTCGGTCTTGCCATCAAAGAAGTTCCACTTGGTGTTGTATTCGCGCACATGCTCTTGGCAAAACCAGTAGAAGTCATCCAGAACATCCGGCGCTTTCGGCGCACGGAACTTGCCCGCTTCCTCGCAGCCCTCGTGATCACACAGACGGGTTGAGGTCTCGGACGCACCGGACATCCCCCGTCGGCCGCGGGGGTTCTTCTTCTTGGCCGATTTGATCGACATATCGAAACCGAATGGATCTGATTTGCTCATAGCCTGCCCTTTCCGACTCGGAGGCAACACTCTAAACCAAAATGCGACAGAGGTAAGGTGGGGAAGGCGAAAAAAATGAACAGAACTCAACTGATCGAGACACGACTGCGCGAGGCGCTAACCCCCCGCGAACTCACCGTGATTGACGACAGCGAAAGCCACCGGGGCCATGGCGGTTATCAAGAGGGCGGAGAGAGCCATTTCAACGTCCGCATCCGCGCGCAGGTGTTTGAGGGCAAATCCCGCATTGCCCGCCACCGCATGGTCCACAGCGCACTGGGGTCAGAGCTGGTCGCAGCCATCCACGCGCTCTCGATGGATCTGGACACCTAGGCGCGTAAAGCCGCGCAGCTGACTCAGGCAGGCCGCGTCTCCTCGCTGCCTTCCTCGAACTCCGCATCATGGGTAATGTCCTCGGACGTCGCTTCTGATGCCGTATCGCTGTCGGCTTCGGGGGCCGTCAAAGCCGCTACAGCGGGGGTCGCTGTCAACAACGGCTCGGCGCGCACTGGTGTCGTGGCAGGTGTGCTAACAGACGATTCTGCAGGAGCCTCGACGGCCAATGCCCGGCGAAACACCAGCAAGGTGCGCCAATGCGTCTCCGACCCGGTCAGTCCCACGCGCTCTTCCGACGGCAGTACGTCCGAGCGCTGATACTCCCAGCCCTCCGCCGCCAGCGCGTTGATCGCCTGCTCCACCCCCAGCGCAAACCGCGCCTCGGGCGTCTTGACCCCCTTGGCCTTGATCCCCTTCATCGGGGCCGGAACCACCTTGTATTCGAACATGCCCACCGCCTTACCTGTCGATCACCGACCATTCTACCAGTTGCAGACCGAGGCTTAAGCCCGGCAAACCCGCTCTTAAAGCCCCAGCTTCGCCATCACCAACTGGTTGACCGCCGCCGGGTTGGCCTTGCCGCCCGTGGCCTTCATCACCTGGCCCACAAACCAGCCTGCAAGCTTTGGATTTTGCTGGGCTTTTTCCACCTGCGCCGGGTTCGCCGCGATGATCTCGTCCACCGCTGCTTCAATGGCACCCGTGTCCGTGACCTGCTTCATACCACGTGCTTCGACAATTTCCGCCGGATCGCCACCTTCGGTATAGACGATCTCGAACAGGTCCTTGGCGATCTTGCCCGAGATGTCGCCCGACTTGATGAGTGTAATGATTCCAGCAAGTTGCGCGGGTGAGACCGGGCTTTCCGTAATGTCGTGGTCTTCTTTTTTCAGCCGACCGAACAATTCGTTGATGACCCAGTTCGCCGCCAGCTTGCCATCTCCGCACGCGTCGACAACGTTTTCGAAATACCCTGCGTTTGCCGTATCCGCCGTCAGCACGTCCGCGTCATATTCGGACAGGCCGAACTCTTTGACAAAGCGGGATTTTTTCTCGTCCGGCAATTCCGGCAAGGACGCCGCGATGTCGTCGACCCACGCCTGTTCGATCTCAAGTGGCATCAGGTCCGGGCAGGGGAAGTACCGGTAATCATGCGCCTCTTCTTTGGAACGCATTGATCTTGTTTCATTTTTATCCGGATCATAAAGCCGCGTTTCCTGATCGATCGACCCACCCGCTTCCAGAATTCCGATCTGGCGCTTTGCCTCGTAGTCAATTGCCATCTGGATGAACCGCATGGAGTTCATATTCTTGATCTCGCAGCGGGTGCCGAGATGGGAAAAATCCTGTGTTTCCTGATACTTCTCGTACTGCCCGGGACGGCAGACTGACACGTTCACATCCGCCCGTAGGTTGCCGTTCTGCATGTTTCCGTCGCACGTCCCCAAGTAGCGCAGGATCTGCCGCAGCTTCACCACATACGCCGCCGCCTCTTCCGGCCCGCGGATATCGGGACGGCTGACAATCTCCATCAGCGCAACACCCGTACGGTTCAGGTCCACAAATGACATCGCCGGGTCCATGTCATGGATCGACTTGCCCGCGTCTTGTTCGATATGGATGCGTTCGATCCGCACCAATCGCGCAATGCCCGGTTCCATGTCCACAATCACTTCGCCTTCGCCCACAATGGGGTGGTAAAGCTGGCTGATCTGGTAGCCCTGCGGTAGGTCAGGATAGAAGTAATTCTTGCGATCAAAAGCACTTACGAGGTTGATCTGCGCTTTTAAACCCAACCCGGTGCGTACCGCTTGTTCAACGCAGAATTCGTTGATCACGGGCAGCATCCCCGGCATGGCCGCGTCGACGAAGGCCACGTTCGAGTTCGGCTCGGCCCCGAATTGCGTCGATGCGCCCGAGAACAGCTTGGCTTTGGAGGCGATCTGTGCGTGCACCTCCATCCCGATGACCAGTTCCCAGTCATGCTTAGCGCCAGCAATTACTTTGGGTTTTGGGGCTTCGAAGGTCAGGTCCAGCATGGCAATTCCTCTTGGCGTGAACGCCGCGTGGAATACGCCAGAGGGGGGCAGGGGGCAAGGGGGCCGTACCGGGTTTCCCGGTCTCAGGTATCTGGACGCTGCGATGCAGTGACGGGGGGCAGCCCCTTGGCATGGCGATCCAAAGCCGTCGAGGCGCGTTGACGCCCTTTTGCAATGCGATCCTGATCTTCCAGTCGAGTGGCCCAGACGCCTTTGGCTGCGTACCAGATGCGGGGATGTACCTCGGTCAGATGCTCTGACACGATCCAATCGAAACACGCGGCGATCTTCTGGCGTGCGTCAGAATTCACACCGTTGGGTTCCAGTGCTGTACCTGTGTAGGCGGCAAAGCTGTTGACCGTGTGCTGATCGTTCTGACGGTTCAGAATATCGCGCAGGCCTTTACAGAACAGATCGCCGTCCAAAAGCGCAAAAGCCGCGTCATCGACGGTCAATGCATCAAAGTAAGTCCACGCATAGCCACCCGCGCCCCAGACATCCGTTGTCCGTGCCATCGTGCGGCGTGCTTCGTGTTCAAGCCGTTCATAACTGCCGAACCATCGTGGCAGCATGTGATTGCCAAGGGCGCGCATGTATTTGGCAACGTTTGGTGCAAGATCAATCAGGTCTTCATAATCATCGCTCGCACGGGTGCGGGGTTGCGTTTCCGCACTCAACAGCGCGCACCGCACCGATGCCAACATCGGGGAATCCAATTCAAACGCATCGTATTGGTCGATCAAGGCAGCGGCGCTGTGGAAATGGCGAAAGAACGCAGCTCGGTGGGCGGCGGGAATATCCTGACGCCAGCCTTCGCCTCGCCATGCCCAACCGATATCGATATGCGCCATGGCGACCACATAAGCGACTCCGTGGTCCTGCGGCGTTTCTTCAAGAACCAGTTGCATATCGTTCATGATTGATGCGGCACCCAGCTCATCTCCGGCTGTCACGGCGCGCGTGGCAGCGGTCACAGCATCTGCCCGTGCACCTTCGGCAAGGATGTCGGCTTCTGGTACGCCACCGGGCGTCAGGCTGCGCTTGGCATCGGCTTCGCGAATGCGATCCCCCAGCGTTGCCCACGCGTCCTGCCGCGCAAGATAAAGGCCGGCCTCGAACAGCGCGTGGTGCACATCCTCTTCTTCGCTGGTGACACGGAAGGGACGTTCGGCTTTTGGGGTCTTACCAAGTGCTTCGATGTTCAGAACCTTCCTGCTCGGCGCATCGTCAGATGCAGTGCCGCGTGCAATGCGGATCAGGTTTGTGAGATTATTCAAAACGGTCATGGCAAAGGCCTTTGAATTTTCCGGTTCACGGTCCGGAGGGGCAGCGCGTTATTCTGGGAATGCCCGAAAAAGGTGTCGCAAATCGGGCGGCAAAGGGATTTCGTGTGGGTATTCCAAGGGCGCTTTTTCTGGGCTAGGCGAAAATTTGCAGAGTTTCCGTCCTTGGTGCGGAAACCCGCGCAAGACAGTGGCGTGTTGCGCTTTTCCTTGATTTTTCGGAAAAAATCTGGAACCACATTCTGATGTCACGCTGGGGGATCATAAGCGTGGCGGTGTTCGTGCTTGGTTTAGCCGGGGCTGTTTCTGCCACACCCGCCACAATGGTTGATGCGCAATCAACCAACGCGTTGGCCGCGTCGTTGCGGCCAGTGGCGCGCAACTTTACCCCTGTTCCCGACATGCGATGGAGCCACCGAAGCGAAGCTGATCGCTGGTCAAGGGCGGCTCTGACTGCCTTGCGCAGCCATGCCAGTGTCCTTCCACAAGTCGTACCCAAGGATATAGGCGACTGGTGTCCTGCCTATGTGACCAATGACCAATCGGCGCGTGAAGCGTTCTGGATCGGCTTGTTGTCGACGTTGGCAAAGCACGAAAGCACGTATCGTCCCACAGCTGTTGGCGGTGGCGGCAAATGGTACGGTCTGTTGCAAATCCTGCCTGCCACCGCGCGGGGGTATGGATGCAAGACAACGTCACGAGACGGGTTGAAAAACGGTGCAGCCAATCTTCAATGCGCATTGCGCATTATGGCTGTCACTGTTCCAAGGGATGGTGTTGTGTCTCACGGAATGCGCGGTGTTGCGGCAGATTGGGGGCCGTTTCACAGTCGGACGAAACGCTCTGATATGATGAAATGGACCCGCGCGCAGCCTTACTGTGCAGGGCTTTCGCGATCATTGCGGCCCGTGGCCCGTCCGGTCAAGGCGCCGTGGAACGGCGTTGTGTCGACCCAAGGGTTTTAGGCCCGACGCGCCGGGAACCGTGTGGCATCTAGCAGCGATACACCTTGTTTGCGCGCCTCACCCAAGGAAAGAGTGGCTCGGCGCAACAGCGCGATCCCGTCGTCTGAGTTCTCTGGAAGGGCCTTCGGGGAAATCGGCTCTCCGACACGGATTTCGTAAGGTTGGCGGCCTTTGTTCAGGGTCTCGTGAAACAGAGTAATGTCGCGCAGTGTCGGATGCACAGCGTCGAAAAGATAAAACAACGCCGAATTGCGAGCTTGCATGTGTATTGGGATCACGGGCAGGTCGAACTTGCGCGCAAGCATCGCCGCAGACGCCATCCACGGCCGTTCATGCAACCGCGCCCCGCGCCGCTTTGCCAGTCGCCCAGATGGGAAAATCACGCCGAGCCGCCCTTCGGCCACAGCTTTGCGGGCAAACACCATGGTACCGCGCGTCTTGGCGTGGCTGCGACGCTCTTTGCGCCATTCAACAGGGGCAATCATATCCGCCATTTGCGGAAGCACCTTTAGGATGTCATGATTCGCAAAATAGTACGCGTCCTGTCGTACTTGGCGCAGGACCGAATGCAGAATGATGCCGTCCGCGATCCCGGTGGGGTGATTTGCAACAATCAAAGCGGCGCCGTGAGACGGCAAGTGTCCCAGCCCCGAAACCTCAACATCACGCGCCAACATGTCCGCCATGGTGGACATGATATCTGTCGATGTCAGGTGCTCCACGGCCTCGCCAACCGCGACTGTTCTGTCATAGCCCAAAAGTCGGTTCAATACCGGTCGAGCAAGAGAAGCGGCCACGGTCGGGCGGAACAACCAAGGCGCGCGGTCTTTGATGAGCGGGTCGATGCGGTCTTTCATGCGGCTTCTCCTGACAGAGCAGCGTGACAATGGCATGACAATCGCAGGCCATACAGCGCTGGGAGGCAAGTCAAAAATCCAGCGCCGTGCAAACTGAGCGATGTCATGCCACTCACATGTAAACGTCGGCGATCATGTGCTGGTTCCGCGAGAACACTCGTTTTTTGTTCCGCCAGAGGCTGACCCTTTCAGGTGGGCAACCCACTATAGTCGGAAAGATGCTTAACCTAGGATACGGCTGACCATCTCGTCAGTGTCGCGGCTCAACTTCGGTTTCGCCTTGATCCGCTCAAGCTGCATTCGGATCAGTGCTTGGCGGTCTGCATCATAACGTTTCCAGGTCTGAAATACCGAACACATCCGGGCCGTGGTTTGGGGGTTGCGATCGTCAAGCTTGATCAGCCAATCGGTAAGAAAAGCATAGCCCGCGCCATCTTTGCGATGGAACCCGGCATGGTTCATCGCGAACCCGCCCATCACCGCGCGGAAACGGTTTGGGTTTCCCATGTCAAAAGCCGGATGTTCGACCAGCCCTTCGGCCACATCTACCGCTAAATCCGGTTTGGCCATGCCGACCTGAAGGCCGAACCATTTGTCCATGACCAGCCGGTCTTGTTTCCACTGTTGTTCGAACGCCTTGAGGGCCGTGTCGCCCTGTTCCGCCGCAATCAGCTGTGAGAGCGCGGATAGCTGCAACGTCATATTGTCAGCCGCGTCGTATTGCGCCTGTGCCGCGGCCCCACCATCCAACCGTGTTTGCAGGGCGAGCAAGGCCGCCCCAAACGACCGCTTGCCTGACTGTTCAGCGCTCGGCTCAAAGGGCGCATCAACACTGACCGAGGCCTGCAGGTCGGGCAGATAGTCTTGCCATGCAATTGCCATGTGTTCTCGCAGGTTTTCAACGGCCTGCCAGATTGACTCCGGATCGGGCGTGGTGCCCAGCTCGAACAACACCTGTGCCATTTCGGATTGCGTCGGCAGTGATAACATCAGTGCACGGAATGCGGGATCAAGTTTATTTTCTCGCGTCACCCGTTCCAACCCATCAAGCCAAGCTGTATCCGGACCTGCGCCATCGCGGATCATCGCGACAAGGCAATCGCGGGCAAGGTTTCGGTTCGCCTCCCATCGGTTGAATTCGTCCGTGTCATGCGCGAGTAAAAACGCACGTTCTTCGCGGCTAACCTCGTGGTCGAGAACGATAGGGGCTGAGAACCCACGCAGGATTGAAGGCACCGGCTTGCTAGTTAGCCCATCAAAGCTAAAGCTTTGCTTGGCCTCGGTTATTTCGAGCACGCGGGTCGGCACAACCTCGTCGCCATTTGGGCTCAACAGACCCACGGCGATTGGAATGACTTTGGGGTCTTTCACATCCTGACCGGGGGTCGACGGCGTGTGCTGTTTAAAGGTCAGGGTATAGACCCCGTCCTCCCAATCTTCTGAAACCGCAACGCGGGGCGTGCCGGATTGGGAATACCATAGTTTGAACTGGGTAAGGTCGCGGCCCGTGGCATCCTCGAACACACGTAGCCAGTCTTCGATGGTGCATGCCTGACCATCATGGCGGTCAAAATAAAGATCAACAGCGCGTTTATAAGCATCATCACCTACCAGCGTTTTGAGCATGCCGATCACTTCGGCACCTTTTTCATAGATTGTGGCGGTGTAGAAATTGTTAATTTCCTGAAAACTCTCCGGCCGCACGGGATGGCTTAGTGGCCCTTGATCCTCTGGGAACTGGCGCGCACGAAGGTCGATCACATCGCTTATGCGTTTCACCGGTTCAGACCGCATATCAGCCGTAAATTGGGCATCGCGAAAGACTGTCAGACCCTCTTTCAGACACAGCTGAAACCAATCGCGGCAGGTGATCCTGTTACCCGTCCAGTTGTGGAAATATTCATGCGCGATAATCGCTTCAATTCTTTCGAAATTCATGTCGGTCGAGGTTTCGGGCGATGCCAGAACGCAGGATGAATTGAACACGTTCAGGCCCTTGTTTTCCATCGCACCCATGTTGAAATCGTCGACGGCAACAATGTTGAAGATATCGAGATCATATTCCCGACCGTAGACGGCTTCATCCCAAGCCATTGATTTCTTGAGTGCTTCCATCCCGAAGGCGCATTTGTCTTCATCGCCGGGGCGGACCCAAATGTTCAGTTCCACCTCTTTGCCGGACATGGTGGAGAACGTATCGGGATGGTTGACCAGATCACCCGCCACCAGCGCGAAAAGGTAGGCAGGCTTGGGCCACGGGTCGTGCCATTCCGCCCAGCCGTCACCGCTGCCTGCTGGGTTGCCATTGGACAACTTCACTTTTTCTTCACCCTCGATTCGTACAGTGAAGGTGCTCATCACGTCTGGGCGGTCAGGATAAAAGGTGATCTTGCGGAACCCTTCTGCCTCGCACTGGGTGCAATACATGCCGTTCGACATATAAAGCCCTTCCAGCGCGGTGTTGGCCTGCGGGCTGATCTCGACTTCTGCCTCCCAAATGAATGGCATGTCCGGCACATCGCAGCGCAGCCCACCGTCGATCAGGTCAGGCGTCACATCTTGTCCGTCGATTTTGGCCCAGATCAAGGAAAGCTCTTCGCCATGTAGGAAAAACGTTTTGTCTGTCGCGTCAGGGTTGGGCGCAAACGCAATCCGGCTAATCACCCGAGTTGATTTCGGTGCCAAACGAAAGGTCAAGTGAACGCTCTCCACCACATAGCCGAACGGCGTGTAATCTTTGAGATAGATCGTGGTGGGTGCTGCGTCTTTCATCGGAAGCTCCGGAACTGTGTCATTGCGGGTTGAGATAATACCTACGCCGCGATTTGAAAGAAGGGAAACGGGTTACGTGGAAAGGGGTGTTCAAAAACGCGTCCCCACCTAGCTTGCATCGCATGGCGACGATCCTTTGGTTCAAACGCGATCTGCGCATCCATGACCACCCGGCATTGGCATTGGCCGCGCGGGATGAACAGGTTGTGCCGCTCTACATCGTGGAGCCGGAATATTGGGCGCTGCCTGACACATCCGGTCGTCAGTACGCGTTTTTGCAGGAAAGCCTTGCTGATTTGCAAACCGCGCTGCGCGGTTTGGGCAGCGATTTGGTTATCCGAACTGGTGACGCGGTGGCTGTCATCCAAGAATTATACCAAACGGTAAAATTCGACCATTTGGTCAGCCACGAAGAAACTGGCAACGCCTGGACCTTTGCCCGCGACAAACGCGTTGCGGCATGGGCTCGGGGGCAAGGCGTGCGCTGGACAGAACTGCCACAATCGGGCGTCGTGCGCCGATTGAAGGGGCGCGACGGTTGGGGTGGACAGCGCAACGCCTTTGTCGCGCGGTGTCAGGTTGAGGCCCCAAAGGCGTTGCCGCCCTGTAACCTGCCATCGGACAAGGTGCCGACGCTTTGCGCATCCGATCCGTGTTCGGACAGACAAACGGGGGGGCGAGACCATGCTCTGTCCCTGCTGGGAGGGTTCCTGACCGACCGGGGGCAGTCGTATCGCAAAGCGATGTCCTCACCGCTGGAAGGCGCTGTCGCCTGTTCCCGCCTCAGCCCGCATCTGGCGCTGGGAACGATCACCGTGCGTGAGGTGGTGCAAGCGACTGCTGCCCGTCAACGAGAGGTCAAAGGCGGTCCACGGGATGGTTGGGCTGGAAGCCTGAAATCGTTTCAGTCGCGCCTCGCATGGCGCGACCACTTCATGCAGAAGCTGGAGGATGAACCCGCCCTTGAACGCCGCTGCTTGCACCGCGCTTACGAAGGCATGCGCCCGCTTGAACCGGATCACATCCGCTTGATGGCATGGGAAAATGGCGAAACCGGGTTGCCGTTTCTGGATGCCTGCATGCGATCGTTGTGCGCGACGGGGTGGCTCAATTTTCGCATGCGCGCGATGCTGGTCAGTGTGGCGAGCTATCATCTCTGGCTTGATTGGCGCAGTACGGGCCAACACCTTGCCCGTATGTTTACCGATTACGAACCAGGCATCCACTGGTCCCAGATGCAGATGCAATCGGGCACCACGGGTATCAACACACCGCGCATTTACAATCCGATCAAACAGGGGGCCGACCAAGACCCGACCGGTAACTTCACCCGTCGCTGGCTGCCGGAACTGGCTGATGTGCCGGACAAACACTTGCAAACGCCGTGGACGTGGGACGGGGCGGGGCGGGTACTGGGCAAGACCTATCCAGAGCCGATTATCGACGTGGCCGAGGCCGCCCGCGCGGCCCGCGACCGCATCTTTGCGATGCGCCGCAGTGTCGATCGGTCCGAAACACAGCGCGTGGTCCACAAACACGCCAGCCGCAAAGACAACGCCGGGCATTTCGTGAATGATCGCGCGCCGCGTCGACCACGCCGGGCCAAGCCTGACAGCGCGCAACTGAAACTGGACCTGTGATGCCCAAACAGCGCAAGAAATCCGACTTGCCGACCAAGGTCTGCGCCACCTGCGGCCTTCCGTTCGCATGGCGCAAGAAGTGGGAAAAGGTCTGGGATGAGGTGAAGTACTGCTCGGATCGGTGCCGGAAGTCCAAGGGCAGGGTTTGAGTTGCATGGCACCCCAAACAGGTGTTTCCGATTTTTAAGAAATCCCGAATGCACTATTTTTGGTCAGATATCCTGACCAAACCTGTTGCGGATCGGAAACTTTCTTTCTAATTGAGTACCGCCGTATACAGCGAGGGGATAACAGCCATGGGCACGCGCATCGACCGCCACGGATTGCAGATCGACCAGACGCTTTTTGACTTCATCGAGGGGCACGCGCTGCCCGGCACAAGTGTGGACGCGGAAGCGTTCTGGGAAGCGCTGTCGGTGCTGGCGCATGAGTTCGGCCCCAAGAACACGGCGCTTCTCAAGACACGAGAAGATCTGCAATCCCAGATCGACGAATGGCACATCCGTCACCGCAACCAGCCGCATGATCACGAAGCCTACAAAGCGTTCCTGACCGAGATCGGCTACCTGCTGGACGAAGGTGATGACTTCGAAATTGAAACCGCGAATACAGACCCCGAGATCGCGACAGTCCCCGGCCCGCAACTCGTGGTGCCGATCACCAATGCGCGTTACGCTCTAAACGCCGCCAACGCGCGGTGGGGCAGCCTGTATGACGGGTTCTACGGCACCGACGCAATGGGCACTCCTGCGCCAAAAGGCGGGTATGACAAGGGCCGCGGCGCCCGCGTGGTCGCACGCGCCCGTGTTTTTCTTGACGAGGCGTTTCCAATTGAGGGTGGTAGTCACGCCGACGCCCGTCGTTACTATATCCATGATGGCGCGTTGCTGATCGACGACATGCCGCTGGCACAGCCGGCGAAATTCATCGGCTACAAGGGCCATCCGAAAGCACCTGACGCAGTTCTGTTACGCAACAACGGGCTGCACGTCGAACTGGTCTTTGACCGCACGCATTTCATTGGCAGCCGCGATCAGGCGGGGCTGGCCGACGTGCGTCTAGAAAGCGCTGTGAGCGCAATCATGGATTGCGAAGACTCGGTCGCTTGCGTTGATGCCGAAGATAAGACGCTTGCCTATGCCAACTGGCTTGGCCTTATGAAGGGCGATCTGCAGGACCGCTTCGAGAAAGGCGGCAAAACCGTCACGCGGGCGTTGAACCCGGACCGGGTCTACTCCGCGCCGGACGGCAAGGGCGAGGTGACGATCAAGGGCCGCGCGCTGATGCTGGTGCGCAATGTAGGCCACTTGATGACGAACCCTGCGATCCTGCTCAAGGATGGGTCCGAGATCTTTGAAGGTCTGATGGACGCCATGATCACCGCGCTGATTGCTAAGCACGATCTGGGCAAGACCGAAGGCTTGCGAAATTCACATCACGGGTCGGTCTACGTGGTGAAGCCCAAGATGCATGGACCGGGTGAGGTGGCCTTTGCCGACGAGACTTTCACCTTTGTCGAAAAGGCACTGGACCTGCCGCAGAACACCGTCAAGCTTGGCATCATGGACGAGGAACGCCGCACCAGCGTTAACCTAAAGCAATGCATCCGTGCCGCAAAGCATCGCGTGGCCTTCATCAACACGGGCTTTCTTGACCGCACAGGTGACGAAATTCACACCTCAATGGAAGCAGGCCCTTTCAGCCGCAAAGACTTTATCAAGCGCAAGGCGTGGATCGGCGGTTACGAGAACCGCAATGTGGATATCGGCCTTGAATGCGGCCTGTCAGGCAAGGCCCAAATCGGCAAAGGCATGTGGGCGATGCCCGATATGATGGCCGCGATGCTGGAACAGAAGATCGACCACCCGAAATCCGGCGCCAACTGCGCCTGGGTACCGTCGCCAACAGCCGCCACGTTGCACGCGCTGCACTATCACAAGGTCGATGTCTTTGCCGTGCAGGACAAGCTGCGCAAGGGCGGACGCCGGGCGCATGTGGACACGATCCTTGATATCCCGCTGGCGGCATTCCAGAAATGGTCGAAGAACCAGATCGCCCGCGAGGTCGAGAACAACGCCCAAGGCATCCTTGGCTACGTTGTGCGCTGGGTCGATCAGGGCGTGGGCTGTTCAAAAGTGCCGGACATCAACAACGTAGGCCTGATGGAAGACCGCGCCACCTGTCGGATTTCAGCGCAGCACATCGCGAACTGGCTGCACCACGACGTGGTGTCCAAGGACGAGGTGATGGAGATCATGCAACGCATGGCCGCTGTCGTTGATGACCAAAACGCGGGTGATCCGGCCTATACTCCGATGGCACCTAGCTTTGAAACGATCGCGTTCAAAGCCGCCTGCGACTTGGTCTTTGACGGCCGCGTTCAGCCGTCGGGCTATACCGAACCTGTCCTGCATCAGCGCCGTCTGGAACTGAAAGCCGCAGTCTGAGGCGGCGCGTTTCGGTCAACCGAAACGCAGGATGCGTTGACGCATCCTAGTTCTGCACGAATGGCTTAAGGTCACAAAAGAAACCGGGGCGCAGGGCAAGATTTGCATTTGCGCCCCCAAACCCTTCTGCGTATAGAAGCGTCAGGCACCTGTAGCTCAGCTGGATAGAGCGCTGCCCTCCGAAGGCAGAGGCCAGAGGTTCGAATCCTCTCAGGTGCGCCATTTTTTCATTATAATTCAATTACTTGTTCGCTTTCTTTCTTGAAGCCTGATGTTTGCGTGGGGAAATCAAGTAAGCACTTGGATGGCCATAGAGTGCTCAACTCGCGTCGAGTTCGACTCCGTCGTCAGAACCCAAAGGCGCTGGGAGCCGTGGGATGCGCTTAAGGAAAGTATGATTGTGGATGACCCTGTTATGTGCACTGCATGTGCAACAATTGGTCCTAGAGGGTGGCTTCCGGGCTGGCGGGTCGTGGAACAGCGTGGCAACATCCACTTCCAGCCATTTGTCCATAGAACATTTCTGAAATAAAATAGGGCGTTGGTCTGAGTGTCGCCCCCATGATGAATGGTTGATATTAGTATTTTATTTCAATAACTTGAAGCGTTTCGTGTGCAGCACATGTGCATGTTTCGATCGCGTGATGTCGAACTTCGCCGGACGCATTTCGGTGCACCGGCTAGTTCAGGCATGGTCATGTCACCGTCCTGATCAATGAGTTCGATCAGAAGGGCGCGATGTGGATCATGCTTGCCCTTGACCTTGCCGCGAGGGCGCCCTTGAGGCGCAGCTCTGGTCTTCCCGGTTCGCCGGTTTGCAAGTCCCCAATGTGCCCCCGTGGCGAGTGAAAGCTTCAAGCGCAACGCCGCCGTGCGCCCGCTTAACCCTTCTTCAATCGATCTCTGAAGCCGCGCCCGCAGCGCATTCGGTGAAAGGTGCTGACATGATCTATCCTCCCAAACAGGATGAATCTCAGATCACGCTTCAAGGGAATCATTGTGATTCAGGTTTTGGCGGGTGGCATTAGGGCATTTTTGACCACAGGCACCGCTCAAGGTGGAAAAAAACTTGATCAGTGGGCAGACTTAAGCGACTTTCCTGCCAAACAGATGGCCATTTGGGGAATCTGGAGGGTTCTGTGAGGTCGCGGGAGACAACGGTGGGATCACACATGCGCTGTCCGCGACCTCATTGAAGCCGGATTGAACGAACCCGCGGGTTGGTTTTGCGCTATGGGGATTGTGTTGCTGGCTCAGCACTG
>JANSYF010000062.1 GCA_024742575.1 Paracoccaceae bacterium
CTGATGTTCGCCGTCTAAGCTTCGGACTTTTATCCTTACGCGCGGGCGGTGCCGTAATCACGCGGCCCGCCCGATGTAACGACAAGTTCCGACGGAGGACGACATGGCAACCGAAACCACTGGTACAGCCAGCGCATGTGTGGGCACAGATGGCAGCGCCATCGGCATGCCGCAGCTTTGCGCCGACTGGATGCCGAACCAGATTTTCTGGCTCTTGATCGCGCTCATTGCGATTTACTTTGTCCTGTCCCGCATCGCGTTGCCGCGTATTGCGACGGTTCTGGCGGAACGACAAGGCACGATTACGAACGACCTAGCGGCTGCTGAAGATCTTAAGCAGAAAGCCGTTGAGGCCGAAGACGCCTACAACAAGGCTCTGGCAGATGCCCGTGCACAGGCGCAGGAAATTATCGCCCAGAACAAAGCCGAAATGCAGGCCGAACTGGACAAGGCGATTGCCAAGGCAGACGCAGAAATCGCGGCCAAGGCTGCGGAATCCGAAAAAGCGATTTCGGAGATCCGAGCATCGGCCGTAGAAAGTATTGAAGCCGTGGCAAAAGACACGGCGGGCGCTATCGTTGCTGCCGTTGGTGGACAAGCGGATGACGCTTCGGTCGCCGCTGCCGTAGACGCACAGATGAAGGGGTGAGCGACATGAACCGTATCATGACTATTGCCGCCGCATCACTTATGGCGAGCCCCGCCTTCGCGGCGTCTGGCCCGTTCTTCTCGCTGAAGAACACCGACTTCGTGGTGTTGATCGGCTTTATTGTCTTCATCGGTGTGCTGCTTTATTTCAAAGTACCGTCACTGCTGATGGGGTTGCTGGACAAGCGCGCCGAGGGCATCAAGAATGAACTCGACGAAGCCAAGGCGTTGCGTGAGGAAGCGCAGGCATTGCTGGCTTCTTACGAGCGTCGTCAGCGCGAAGTTCAGGAACAGGCTGACCGGATCATCGCGCATGCCAAGGACGAAGCCGTTTTGGCCGGTGAGCAGGCGAAGGCGGATTTGGAGAAGTCCATCACACGTCGTCTTGCTGCTGCTGAGGATCAAATCGCATCCGCTCAGGCGAGTGCTGTCAAGGAAGTGCGGGATCGCGCAATTTCTGTGGCAATCAAGGCTGCTCGCGACGTGGTCGCAAAGCAGATGACTGCCAAGGACGCGGCCAAGAGCATCGACGATGCGATTGCCGAGGTTGGACAAAAACTGCACTGATCTTACTCAGGCGCACGAATTAAAAAGCCCCGGTTGTCCGGGGCTTTTTGCGTTTTTAGGGGTAAGGAAATGTCGGCGCATCCAGATTTTCCCTCTGCGGAAAACCTATCTTAAGCAGCGGGTGGAACCCGTTCCCCAAACAGGGCCGATCCCACGCGGATATGCGTCGCGCCAAACGCGATGGCCTGTTCAAAATCGTCGCTCATCCCCATGGACAATTGGCGAAGACCGTTGCGGTCGGCCAGTTTGCGCAGCAAGGCGAAGTGCAGTGAAGGGGTTTCGTCGACCGGTGGGATGCACATGAGGCCCTGAATGGGCAGGTCGAGATCACGGCATTCTTTGATAAAGGCATCAGTGTCTGTGGGAGCGATCCCAGCTTTCTGCGGCTCTTCACCGGTGTTGACCTGAATGAAGAGCGGCGGGCATTGGCCCATCTCTTGGGCCAGACGGGCGAAGGTTGTCGCAAGTTTTGGACGGTCAAGGGTATGGATCGCATCAAAGAGTTCGAACGCCTGCCGGGCCTTGTTGCTTTGCAACGGGCCAATCAAATGCAGGTCTATGCCGTTATAGGTTTCGCGAAAACCTGGCCACTTCCCCGCCGCTTCCTGCACCCGGTTTTCACCAAAGCTGCGATGGCCCTCTTTCAGGACAGACTCGACCCGTTCATTCGGTTGAACCTTGGATACCGCGATTAGGGTGATGTCGACGACATCGCGGTCGGCCTCTTTGGCGGCTTTCGCGATGCGCCCGGTGATGTCGGTCAATCCCATGGTGTGTCTCCCCAAGCGTCGATGAAGGGTTGCAGCTCGGCCTCGTAGCGGCGCCACGCGGCGGCAGAGCTTTGATAGATCGGTTGGCGGACTTGATGCAGGCTAAGTGTTTTAACTGTGCCGCCCTTTTGATGGAAGTTAAGGCACTGATCCTCCCAGTCGAGACCTGCTGACGCGATCAGGTGTCGTGATTGGGACTCGGGGTCCGATACGAGGTCTTCGTAACGCACTTCGGCAAACCTGTCGGGCAACGTGGCGCGCCAATGATTGATAACCTTTCGGAAGGACTTGATCACGTCGGCGATGCTGGCGAGATCGTTGGCATAGCGGTGTGTCCCTGCGTTGAAATGGTTTTTGTAGATCGATACGGCGATATCGCGTGGATCACGGTGGACGACGATGAACCGCGCGTTGGGTAATGTTGCGTGCAACAAGCCGTAGATGAGGAACGCCATAATGGATTTATCGGTCAGGTACGGTTTCGATGAATCGGTAAACGGACGGACTGCGGTCTCAAGTCGATCAGCGAACGAAAGAAGAGTATCTTGTGGTTCTTGTGCCAGCGGACGCATCTCGGCACCTTTTCCAAAGAGATCGTAGGCGCAGCGCAGTGCGGTTGCCATTTCTCCGCCTGCCTGCACCTTGCTGTGGCTTGCGATGATCTGCTCGACCAGCGTGGTGCCGGAGCGCGGCAGACCAGTCACGAAAATCAGGGCAGGATCGGTACCCACCGCATTGGCGGCAGGTGTCAGGCCGTCTTGTGCAGCAAGAACATGGTTGCGTTCTGCATCGCGCGCGCTGGGATCGTCTGGCCAGAGTGCGGCTTGTGCCTTGTTTGCAAGATGAAGATGCGGAAACACTTTGCCAGATTTCTTTGTATCCTCCATCGCCTTGGCGAGTGCAAAGTTGATATGCATGCGGCCTTGTGGCGATAGTTTGGGATGGTTCGCCAGGCGCCGCATCGCGCCGATCATCGGGTCGTTTGGCTGAATACGAATGGTTGTTGCAAGCATCCGATAAAGTTCTGCGTCGTGCGGGTGCTTTTTCTGCAGTTTACGCAACAGTTTCTCGGACTCGTCGAAGCGGCCCGCAGTCTGAAGGTACAGGGCCTTCTCGGCCTGCGGTTTAATGGCTTTGGGATCAAGCGCAATCAATTGGTCAAACAGGGTGAGGACGGTTTGGTGATGTCCGGCTAAAGAGTGAGCCGCTATCGCTTCGGTCAGGATTGCGGGTTCTGTTGCCCGCAATTCGACAGCGCGGTCGATGGCCGAGAGGCGTTTTTCCTGTTCGCCAAGCCGCGCGGCAATTCGGGCGCGTTGGAAGTGAATTTCAGGAAGGTTGGGCGCTTGCAGCGCAAGGCCATCCAGCAGTCCGGCGGCTTGCGCAACATCACCCTGACGAGCGAGTGTCAGCGCTTTGTCGTAAGTGGTTTTGACAGCCTGGAGCGGATTGGTGTGCATCGGTGCCCTTGTCTTTTGCCCTTAGCTACTTGGGTGCTGCACAAAAGAAAAGAGCGGGCAAAGCCCGCTCTTTCCTTAACCAAATCTGGTTATGAGCTATTAGAAGCTCATCGACAGACCGAGCGAGTAGCTGTCGCTCTCGTTGTCGTTGCCGAAGTCGCTGTCGCCATAGCCGAGGTGTGCAGCAAGACCGCCACCGAGGTCATAGGTTGCAGCCAGACCGAAGCCGGAGCAATCGCCACAGCCCAGAGTCCAGTCTTCGTACTCACCGTAGTTTACGCCAACCGACAGTGCGTTCATGGAGTAGCCTACGCCAACGCCGATGAATGTACCTTCGTCGGACTGACCTTCGATGTCAGCCTGAGCGTAGTTGATCGCTGCAGAGAAGCCGCCAGCGAATTTCGCGTCGAGGCTAACGCCGAGCAGGTCAGCTGTGTCTTCCTGGGTCTGGTAACCAAGGCCGATGCCGATTGCTGTGCCGCCGAAGTCTGTGGCGTAACGTACACCAAGACCCCATACCGGGTCCATGTTGCCTGTGTCGTCGATTTCTGCCGACAGACCAGCTGTGAAGCCAGCTGCGGAGTAGGAAACGCGAGCGATCTGACCGTCGAATGTACCGTCGAGGCCGGAGTTGCCGTTGTAGCCTGCGTGCGATGTTTCGTCATCCGCGATGGATGCACCGGCAAGAGCGACTTCCTGCAGAGCTGCGTCATACGCACCGTCTGTGTCGCCCATGTCGAGGCGCAGACCGCCGTACGACAGGAAGTATGTTTCGCCACCCTGAGTGGTGTTGTTGAAAGCACCGTTTTCGTCGAGGTCGACTTTGGCGCCGAAGGACAGACCACCGTCGGATTCGCCGGTCATGGCGAAAGTGACGTCGATGTCGGTGTGCCACTGGTCGGTTGCGTACTTGTCGCCGCCGATGATGCCGATTTCAGCATAACCAGTGATTGCTACGTCTGCCGCTGCGATGCCAGCGGTTGCAACCAGCGCGGTGGAAGCAAGAATACGAGTGTTCTCACACACAAAGCCACAGTCTACGACAGCACGCAACGACTGCGTAGGCTGTCTCTATGCTCGTCCACAGCGTGATCTGACAGTATGCTATAGCGATCACGCAGTGGAGACCATGATGATACCGTTCCTAAACCGCAGTAAATCCCGAGAAGATCAGCATCGTAGCAGTGGCGACACGCTCACGGTAAGTGTGTTCTTTGATGATCACTACTTTCCTCATGCACAAGCCACAAAGCGAGTGACGCAGCACGACTGGGGTGTGTTCAACAAGCACATCAGACCCAACTTGGGGCGTTACTTGATGGTGGACTTGACGAACCCTGTGCTTGATGTGTGGGTACGTGAGCAACTTGTAGCAGGCTATCAACGTGCCACCATCAACAAGCACATACATTTGATGAACAGGATGCTGAACTTGGCACGGCACTGGGGGCATATCCCACAGCACAACCCATATCAGCATAATATCAAAAGGCTGAGGCTTGGTGATTACAAGCAGCGGTTTCTGACTGAGACAGAGATAGAACGGCTGTTGCAGGTGTGTCGTTCTAACAGGCATCCTTATATCTATCACATCGTGCAGTTGCTGCTGTTGACAGGTGCTCGCAAAGGCGAAGTGCGTACGATGCGTTGGCAAGATGTAGACTTCAATAAGCGTATTTGGACAGTGCCGCTGAGTAAGAATGGACGCTCACGCCGTGTTGTTCTCAGCAGTGCTGCTGTCAATGCCTTGAATGCCACCCGTGCTGTGACAGAAGACTTGATGCTGCCCACAAAGCCAGACAGTTTCGTATTCACAAACCCCATCACACGTACTGCGTATCACAGTTTCAACACAGTGTGGTTCAAGGTGCGGGGTGAGGCGGAATTGAATGACGTACGGATGCACGACCTGCGTCATACCTATGCTAGCCTGTTGATCAATCGTGGTGTGAGTTTGTATGAAGTGCAACGGCTACTAGGCCACAGCAGTCTACAGATGACACAGCGGTATGCACATTTGGAGCCAGACCTACTGCATCGACGTACTGAACTGTTGAGCGGGGTGATCAACACATCGTTGCGTGATTGAGTATTTTATCCCAGCATCACTATACCAGTCAGTCGTTTCAGCAATCGTTCTGTGCATAGCACACATATCGCAGCAAATACGCAGCAAAGCACACACAGTGCTGGATGGTTGCGTTGGTGGATGTACGACGTAAGCATGTATTCTCCGCGCTGTATACGCAGCACAGCGTGTCTAAGGCGGTGGCTGGACAGACATGTGATTGTCGTGCAGTCTGCAAGTAAAGCGACTGTGGAGATGGGTAATGGACGAGCAGGAGAAGAAGGCACTTCTAAGTCGAATTCGCGCTCGTTCTCAACGCACAGCCGCTGAAGAGTGTGCTCAGACACCCAGTGATGACGAGGTCTTGAAGGCGTCATCATCACACCTTAGACGCTTCATCGATGAGATGAAGACAGCACCTAACCCTGCAATAGAAGCAGAACAGAGACACAGGCGGCAGGAGAAGTTGCAGGAGATTGAACAAAAACTGCGTGATGGTGAGCATGTGCAAAACCGAATGCTTGAGACATGGTTAACTGAAGCCGAGTATGCAGAGATTGACGAAGCATGGCAGCAACAGCAGCGCATGCGCTCTGGCAGTAAGTCAAAGCCCAATAGCATCAAAGACTACGAAGCGATGCTGAAGCGAGCACAATTCTATGACGGTAAGGCAGCGGGTGAAGAGGCGAGGGGACACGTTGAGGCAGCCAATCGATCTTATTTAGCATGCCAGAGTGAACTGTCTGCGGCAGTGATCTATCTGCAGGAGCAAAGCAAAAGTGATCCTGCCTTCATCACGTGGTTAGATCGCAGCATTCCCGCTGACATCAAAAACGTGCAGTTATCAGATATGCCGCGCTCTATCACAAGCACAGGCAAAGATGTACGTGTGCAGCGGCTAAGCAAAAGCGAAGTGAAGACTGCAGTGGTGCAAGCAGCGTTGCAGAGGCTGGTGAATGGGACTGACTAACACATAGCCAGTCCCCAGCATTACTTCTTTGTCTTGCGCTTTTCTTCTTCACGCTCCCATGTAGCGTCATCGCTGTCTTCAATCACAGCGTGGAACTTTTCCAGTTCAGTCTTAACCGCTTTCAAAGTGTCGTCCACATAGGTGCTGAGGCCATCTACAGCACGACCTCCATAGCGAGCAGTGACCTTGCGCTTGTTGTTTACGCTCTGAGGTGCCCACCAAAACTTAGCGTTTACGCCATCCATCTCGCTTGCGTTCTCATACTCTTTGATTTCCGCCAGCATCTTGTTGGATTGATTGAGCAGTTTCGCACGCGGACCTGTTGATGGATTCTCCATCGTCTTGACGCCATGCTTCTTAAGTAGTTCATCCAAACTCGGCATTTGATCCTCCCATACCATTTCTGATGCTTAAAGCGTAGAGCGTTTCACAGCAGTATCAAGGCTTATGCTGTAGCGTTAAGACAGTGACAGTGGTTTTGGCTTGTTGAAGGGCTTGGGTTTGGGTTTGGCACGACGACGCTGCTGAGCATCAGGGTGAAGAGGGCGTGGTTTGGGCATTGCACGCTTTTGACATATCTCACTTATACGCACGCACGCCGCCCCACCGATAGTACATCACCAGCCAGATTAGATAAGTACTCCACCCCTGTCAGTTGCAGCACAGCAGCCATCACGCACTGACGCCTTTTTGTAGCCACTTTGACTGTGCCTGTGTATCCATAGCACGATAGCAGCGTACGCGAAGATCATCCAATACGTCCACCCAATGTGCATGTGCTACAGCATCCCGTGCTCGTAGCCCTGATGCTGTCCATGCAAGTCGTGCAGCGCAGTTGGCCAGTGCATCAGCACTTGGCGATATGTCATTGAAGCGCAGACTGCGTAGATAACACTCGCTCTTGCCCAGCCATACCTCGCAGAACTCCCTGTCTGTAGTGATTATATTGGCTTCACGCAGAGCATCACGTACCTGTTCTAATATCATGTCTGCCACTCGCATTGCCTCCTTGTCGTCGTGTATTTATCACGCAGTAACGTAAGTTTCGTGCAGATCGCATATGTGTGTCTTATTCTCATTGTCTTCTGCGCCCTCTTCGAGCACGCATAGTCTCTTCAACAGCAGCGCATCGCTTTCGCTTCGCTTGCTGTTTTGATCCTTGATCTTTCTCTTATTGAATTGATCTCAGTAGATGGATTGTGTTTGTTCGAGATTGCAAGGAGCAGTCAGATCAACGCCTTTACAGGCGTCGATCCAACCACGCAGTGCATTGCACATCGCGTGTCAGGCTGTAGTTACCAAACCGTTTAAGGAAGAGCAGGTTTTGCTATCATCTCTATTACTGGCATATCATACACACACACAGGACCCATACAGCGAGGCTACCCTGTGTGATGATGGTTCTCGTTGCCGAGGTTGTCATCCATCTCACTTTCAAGCAGCACTGATTTGATCAGCGCTACTTTATTAACCGCACACTATTACGACAATCGAAGCCGAGGGCAGGTCAAACATTTACACCTTCACAACTTAAAGCATCCCACCAGTTGATGGGGTAGTCGATTGAAGCAGACAACGAGCAATCCATTTGTGCCAACGTTTTCAAAATACGCAGCCACAGCACTATCACAGTCGGCGTGCCAGCCTTGATCTCGTTTGTAATGTGCCTGTCGTTGCCTTGCTTGCCATACTCATCGTGCCTGCGTACTCTGTTTGCCTGTCATAGTTATTTATCAAACGCTCGCATAACGCAGTTCGTTTTCAGCAGTGCAGACTGGTACGTGTAGATTGCACAGTTCTTCAGTCACTGAGATTTCGTGCAGTTTACAGGTACCATCTTCCTGTGCCCTAAAATTTCACCCCTAATCGCAGCATCACGCAGGCCGTTGTAGTGATCGCGTAGCCGTTCAAACATTCCCCAGCGCAGTATCAGCGTAGCCACAATGTTCTCTCATAGAATACATATTACGTGAGAGTTTGGGCTAAGCCACTGTGATTGTTGGTGTTGTTGTTGATGCTGATTTCGGTCGCATAGCCATACTCTCAGACCATACGCTGTGCATTGGCAGAACATGAGAGATTGACGATGAGACAAGCACAGACATTGAGCGATGCGGACATCAAGCGTGTGATGAACTTCTGTAACACACGCAGACACAGTCAACGGGATCGTACCATCATCATGCTGAGCATACTTGCAGGACTGCGTGCCAAAGAACTGGCCGCGCTGCGTGTTGGAGATGTGTACGACGCTGCAGGGGCAGTGCGTGATCAGTTCGTCATGTCAGGTTCGCAAACAAAAGGGGGTGCGGCTCGTCGTGTGTACGTCAGCGCAAAGTTGCAGCGTGTGTTGAAGGAGTATCGATCTGTGATGGATGAGCGTAGTGCAGAGGATTCGCTGTTCATCACACAGCAGAACACCGCGTTCTCAGCGAACACCATGTGCCAGTTATGCTTGGACATATACAAAGCGTGTGGCCTGCGTGATGCAAGTTCACACAGTGGACGCCGCACATTCATTACGAGACTGGCAAGCAAAGGCGTGGGTGTTCGCGTGCTGGCAGAGTTGGCTGGGCACAGTCACATCTCAACAACGCAGCGTTACATCGACGTGAATGCAGATCAGTTGGCAGGTGCAGTGGAGTTGATTTGATGGCCAAGCGTACCCAAGTGGCCCTGCAGAAACAATTGACGAGAGAGTTACGCCATAGTGCTTGGCTGACTAAGAACCTGGCCAAGACCCAACAGCAGCGTCAGTCACAGCGTCGAGTGCTGGTGATTCGTTCTGCACTGGCGATCAAACTTGGACGGGCAGTGGAGCAGTAAGTGCCTCCAAAGCCTAAAGCAAACAAAAGAAAAGGGTGAGCCGAAGCCCACCCTTAACCAATCACTTATCTGATGTAAGATCAGAAACTCATCGACAGACCCAGCGAGTAGTCATTGCTGTCTGTGCCGTTCACATCGCTAGAACCAAAGCCTGCGTGTGCAGCGAGGCCGCCACCCATGTCGTATGTTGCTGCGAAGCCAAAGCCAGACTTTTCGCTGCCATCAACACCGGCTACGTTGTCATACTTACCATAGTTCAGACCAACTGCCAGAGCATTCATGCTATAACCGATGCCGATACCCATGTGTGTCTGGTTCTCAAGTCCAGCAGCAGCATAGTCCATACGGCTGAAGTTGGCGCCTACGCTGAGACCGCTAGCCATAGCAGCCTTTGCACTGATACCCATCAAGTCGCCGGTATCTTCCTGAGTCTGATAGCCAACGCCCACGGTTGCAGAAGCACCACCCATGTCCGCTGTGTAAGCCGCACCCAAGCCCCATACCGGGTTCAGACCGCCAGCATCGTCAACTTCTGCAGAGAGACCAGCCGTGAAGCCTGAAGCGGAGTAAGATACACGAGCGATTTGGCCATCGAATGTTCCGTCGAGGCCCGCGTTCCCGTTGTAGCCAGCGTGTGCTGTTTCGTTGTCGTTGATGGATGCACCGGCAAGAGCGACTTCCTGCATAGCGGCGTCGAACGCGCCATCGGTGTCGCCCATGTCGAGGCGCAGACCGCCGTAGGACAGGAAGTATGTTTCACCGCCCTGAGTGGTGTTGCCGAACGCACCGTTCTCGTCCAAGTCAACAGCAGCACCAAATGCCAGACCGCCATCGCTTTCGCCGGTCATCTTAAAAGTTACATCGATGTCAGTGTGGAACTGGCTATCAACGTTGTCGCCACCGATGATGCCGATTTCAGCATAACCAGTGATTGCTACGTCTGCCGCTGCGATGCCAGCGGTTGCAACCAGCGCGGTGGAAGCAAGAAGAAGAGTTTTCATTTTTTCCCTCATGTGTTCGTAAGGCACGTACCAAACCGGATGGTCCGGGTTAGCTGAAAACTCTATGCTCTTTGGTGGGGCGTGTTTGCAAGCCAAGCGGCCAGGTGCCCGGCAACTTCGCCATCTGTGATGCTCATTTGCCACAAGGCTTTTGGTTAGGCTTTCCCGTTGAAAGTTCACAGTCTTAAGGTGGTTGGCTCAAGTTCGGCTTGTCGTAATTGGGATCGGCTTGTATGCAAAGCACAAGACAAACAGGCAAACGAGGGCAGTCTCCCATGGACCTT
Organism: Paracoccaceae bacterium; assembly: GCA_024742575.1. GTDB lineage: Bacteria > Pseudomonadota > Alphaproteobacteria > Rhodobacterales > Rhodobacteraceae > Marivita. The sequence goes on from JANSYF010000062.1 coordinate 10,595, forward strand.
AGACGTTTCAGGACCGGTTTCGGCGTTGCTCTTTTAGCGGTGTACGTGTCGGGGTGCAGTTTCTTTGGCGGTGGGGCGGACAGTGATCCGGTCGAAACCCGGCCCGCGAACGACATTATGGACGAAGTGCTTGAAGAGCGTCGTCCCAACCGATCACAATCGTCGTTGTTTGACTTCTTTCGCAACCGCGATGATGCGGGCCAGATCGGTGCCGTAAACAAGTATATCTGGAATGCGTCGCTAGAGACTTTGGATTTCTTGCCGGTCGAGTCGGTCGATCCGTTCACGGGTGTGATTACGACAGGCTACGGAACGCCGCCGGGTGGCGGTCGGGCATACCGTGCAACGATTCTTGTCAACGATCCTGCACTGGATGCGCGTTCTTTGAATGTTGCGCTAATGACGCGTTCCGGTCCTGCAAGCGGGGCAACGGTTCGCGCTGTTGAAGACGCGATCCTGACACGTGCGCGCCAATTGCGTCAGCAAGACAGCCGTTTCTAAGCGTAGATCAACTGCATTACTCTTGCGCTCCGGCATCTTAGTTGGGCTGCAAGGTGATGTGATACGTCAGTCTTTTGGCTGACGGACTGGATGGACGGCAGCAAGATCATCCACCCATTTCAACTGTCTTGGTAAACAGGTTCGCTTGAGGTCATAGCGCTCTCGGGCGAAGCGGCGCGCATTCGATCCGAGGAAATCGCGGCGTTCCGGCGAATCAAGCAACGCACATGTTTCTTCGATTAATTTTTGCTGATCAAAGAAATCGACAAGAACACCTGTTTGACCACCGATGATTGCCTCGCGCACCGGGGCTGTGTCGGACGCGACGATGGCGCATTTCGCACTCATCGCTTCTATCAGGGACCAAGACAGAACAAAGGGGTAGGTCAGGTAAACGTGGACCGAGCTGACCTGAATCATCGACAGGAAGGTCGGGTAGGGGACACGGCCCATGAAGTGCACCCGCGCCCAGTCGGCATCTGGGATTTGGCCGCGCACTTCGTCGATGAAGATCTGTTTCCAGGTTTTGCCCGCCGGGGGCTTTGCGCCATAGCTGGTTTCGTCTCCGCCCAGCAGAACGATCTCCGCGTTTGGTCGGCGGCGCAGCAATTCGGGCAGCGCACGCATGAAACGGTGATAGCCGCGATAGGGTTCTAGGTTGCGGTTAATGAACGTGATCACCTCGTCCTTCGCGCCGACACTTTTGCCGTTAGGAAGTTCAAGCAGAGCTTCGGGGTCGGCGACGATCGCGTCTGTGTCGACGCCATCATGGCTTACCGTGATGCGGGATTGATAGCTGTCGGGAAAGGTGCCCGCCTGGAAATGCGTTGGGCTGATCCCGGCATCCATGACCTCTTCGTGTAAGCGATTGTTAATGTTCTTAAGTCGCAGGCGAAGCGGATCACGATCCGGAGTTGCGCTTGGGAATTCGGGATCGAACCCGGTCTCGGCCTTGCCAGATCGATGGTAGAGTTCGCAGTAAAGTCCCAGACGGGCGTCGGGCCAAACATCTTTTAGGAACAGACTTTCCCCCCAGCCGTGATGGGCGAGGATGACGTCCGGATCGAAGTTCCGTTTCTTCAAGGCTAGCGCCGCGTCATAGCAGCTTGTCCCGCGAAGAACCTTTGTTTCGAAATCCGCTAGCCAAGGATGAATGCCTTGAGTCGTCGACCCCTTGACCACGTAGGGCAGGACGGTGATGCCCTTCCATTTGGTGGCTTCTTTAACCTTGGGAGTCAGCACCACAACCTGATCGCCGCGTTCCGCCAATGCAGGCCCAAGGTGCTTGAACTGAGCGGGGAAGTTCTGGTGGATCAGGAGTATTTTCATCTGTCCGGTCGTCTTGCCTTTGGTTGCACAGGGTATGACCGTAAAAATCCGGCATCACAATGGCGCAGATAGGGGCGGGACTGGACGATCCTGTGGCATCGGCCTATCACCCTGCCAAAAGCTGATGCACACCCGAAGGACCTATTCCATGTCGCGTTACGACCCCTCTGTCATCGAACCCAAATGGCAGGCCGTCTGGGAAGAAAGTGAAACGTTCCGCGCCGTGCGGTCGGACGACAAACCGAAATACTACGTGTTGGAAATGTTCCCGTACCCGTCGGGCCGCATCCATATCGGCCATGTGCGCAACTACACGATGGGCGACGTGATCGCGCGCTACAAGCAGTCAACCGGGCATAACGTGTTGCACCCAATGGGGTTTGACGCCTTTGGCATGCCTGCGGAAAACGCCGCGATGGCGTCGGGCGGGCATCCCAAGGATTGGACCTATTCCAACATCGACACGATGGTCAGCCAGATGAAGCCTTTGGGATTTGGTCTGGACTGGTCGCGGATGTTCGCGACCTGCGATCCGGAATATTACGGCCAGCAACAGGCGCTGTTCCTCGATTTTCTTGAGGCCGGTTTGGTCTACCGCAAGAACGCTGTGGTGAACTGGGACCCGGTCGATATGACCGTGCTTGCCAACGAGCAGGTGATCGACGGCAAGGGCTGGCGGTCTGGCGCCGAGGTGGAGAGGCGCGAGCTGACGCAGTGGTTCTTCAAGATTTCGGATATGTCCGAAGAGTTGCTCGACGCTTTGGATACGCTCGACGATTGGCCCGCCAAGGTAAAGCTGATGCAGGCCAACTGGATCGGTAAATCGCGCGGGTTGCAGTTTGCATTCTCGACCATTGATGCACCTGACGGATTTGACCGGATCGAGGTCTACACGACCCGGCCCGACACGCTGATGGGGGCGTCGTTTGTCGGCATTTCGCCGGACCATCCGCTGGCCAAGCATCTGGAAAAAGACAACGCTGAATTGGCCGCATTCAATGCCGAGTGCCGCAAAGGTGGGACCACCGAAGAGGCGTTGGAGAAGGCTGAGAAGAAGGGTTTCGACACCGGTCTGCGCGTGCGTCATCCGTTTGATACGGCGTGGGAATTGCCAGTCTATGTCGCGAATTTCATCCTGATGGATTACGGCACCGGCGCGATCTTTGGCTGCCCGGCGCATGACCAGCGTGACCTTGATTTCGCGCGCAAGTATGACCTGCCGGTGCAAAGCACTTATGCGCCTGCGACAGGAGAAGACGCATTTGTCCTGCCCGAAGATGGCGGCCCGGCCTATGTGCCACCAAAAACGGAAGCTGTGCGTTACATCAAGGGCTTTGCCGGAGAAGAAGCGCAGACAGGCAATGAAGGCATCGATGCGGCCATCGACTTCTGTGAACAGAACGGTGTCGGCCATGGCGTGACCAAGTTCCGCCTCCGCGACTGGGGCCTCAGCCGTCAGCGCTATTGGGGATGTCCGATCCCGGTGGTGCATTGCGATGCCTGCGGTGTGGTGCCGGAGAAGAAAGAGAACCTGCCGATCGCGCTGCCGTACGATGAGGATGGCAAGGCGATTGATTTCTCGATCCCGGGTAACCCGCTGGATCGTCACCCAAGCTGGCGCAATTGCGTCTGCCCGTCCTGTGGTCAGCCCGCCAAGCGCGAGACCGACACGATGGACACGTTTGTCGATTCGTCTTGGTACTTTGCCCGCTTCACCGCGCCGCGTGCGGACACGCCGACGGATATGGCGGATGCGGAGTATTGGATGAATGTCGACCAGTATATCGGCGGTATCGAACACGCGATCCTGCACCTGCTCTATTCGCGCTTCTTTGCCCGCGCGATGCACATCACGGGCCATCTGCCGGAACGCTGCAAGGAGCCGTTCAACGCGCTCTTCACGCAAGGCATGGTGACGCACGCGATATACCAGACGAAGGGTACGGATGGCCGTCCGGTCTATCACTACCCCGAAGATGTGGAGTTGCGCGACGGCAAGGGTTTCCTGAAAGACGGAACAGAGGTGCAGATCATCCCCTCTGCCAAGATGTCGAAATCCAAGAACAACGTGGTCGATCCGGTCGCGATCATCCAGCAATACGGCGCCGACACCGCGCGGTGGTTCGTGCTGTCCGACTCGCCCCCCGAACGGGACGTGGAATGGACAGCCTCGGGTGCCGAAGCGGCGGCGAAGCATTTGGGCCGAGTCTACCGTATCGCGGCAGAGGTGGCAGACGCGAACGAGGCAGCCAACGCCGAGGATGACGCGTTGCTGCGCGAGATGCACAAGGCCATTCATGACGTGACCGTGGGCGTGGAAAGCTTTGGCTTCAACGCCTCGATTGCGCGGCTCTATGCGTTCACCAACGCTCTGTCGAAATCCAAGGCCGGGTCCGATGCCAAACGGCAGGCGGCCAAGACGCTGGCGCAGCTCATGTCACCCATGACGCCGCATTTGTCCGAGGAAATCTGGGCTCTGCTAGGCGGTGAGGGCCTTGTTGCCAATGCGCCTTGGCCGGTTGCCGATGAGGCGATGCTGGTCGAAGACACGGTTACTTTGCCCATTCAGGTGAACGGCAAGCGCCGCGACGAGATCACCGTGCCCAAGGACATGGATAAAGCCGAGGTTGAAAAGCTGGCGCTGGCGACCGATGGTGTGAAACGTGCGCTAGATGGCGCAAGCCCCAAGAAGGTGATCGTTGTGCCGGGTCGGATCGTGAATGTGGTTGCATAGACGCCAGACGCTTTTCGCGTTGTCCGCGCTTGTCGCAGGCGCGGCCTGCGGGTTCACGCCCGCCTATAGGCCGAAGGGTGGCGCGTCTGTGTTGCAGGACAACCTGCGTGTGGTCGCTCCGGACCGGCGGGATGGGTTCCTGATCGCGCAGCGGCTTGAGGACAGGTTCGGTCGCAACGACGGGGGGCGCTACGTGCTGACCGTGACGCCGACGATCCAGCGTCAGGGGTTGGCGACCTCGGTTGAAGGGACGACAAACCGGTTCCAACTGACGGGCCGCGCGGATTTTGCATTGCGCGATACCGTTACAGACACGGTGGTCCGGCAAGGGCGCGTGATTGATTTCACCGGCTTTTCCGCCACGGGATCGACCGTCGCCACACTGGCCACTGAACGCGATGCAGCGGCGCGGCTGATGGTGATTCTCGCCGATCAGATTGTCGATCGGTTGGTGATCTCGGCCAGCGGCCTGCCCGCATGAAGCTGCCCCCGCGCGAGGCGTCGGGCTATTTCGCCCGCCCGGATCCGGCGAAGACCGGCATCCTGATCTATGGCGAAGACGCGATGCGTGTGGCGCTCAAGCGGCAGGAGTTGATTGCCGCGCTGATCGGGCCAGACGGCGAGGGTGAAATGCGTCTGACGCGCATTCCGGCGGCTGAGCTGCGCAAGGAACCGACGCTTCTGGGCGATGCGATCAAGGCGGTTGGGTTTTTCCCGGGGCCGCGTGTCGCGTTTGTCGAGGATGCAAATGACACGGTGATCAAACCGATCACGGCAGCGGTCGAGGATTGGCAGCCGGGCGATGCGCAGATCGTGGTCACAGCCGGGCAGCTGCAGGCCAAGTCCGCGCTGCGCAAACTGTTCGAGGGGCATTCGAATGCTTATGCCGCAGCGCTCTATAACGACCCGCCTAGCCGTGCCGAGATCGAGGCGGAATTGACCCGCGCTGGGCTGGCCCGCCCCGACGGTGCCTCGATGGAGATGCTGACAGCGTTGTCAAAGGAGCTTGATCCGGGCGATTTCCGCCAGACGCTTGAGAAAATCTCGCTGTATAAGCTGGGCGATGCTGCGCCGCTGACACCGGACGAGGTGACGCTGTGCGCGCCGGGGTCGACCGAGGCAGATTTGGACGACGTGCTCAATATCGTGGCCGAGGGGCGCACAGGAGAGATCGGCCCGGTGATGTCGCGGCTGGAGGCGCAGGGCACGGCGGCGGTGACGCTGCTGATCATGGCGACACGGCATTTCCGCGCGTTGCACACGGCGGCGTCCGATCCGGGCGGGGTGGGGCAGGGCATGGGGCGGTTGCGGCCCCCGGTCTTTGGCCCGCGTCGGGATCGCATGTCGCGGCAGGCGTCCGGTTGGGGCATGTATCGGTTGGAGCAAGCGTTGCAGATGCTGTTGGAGACGGACCTGTCGCTACGTTCTGCCGGACAGCACGGGCCTGCGCTGGCGATTGTGGAGCGGGCCTTCATTCGGCTGGCGATGTTGGGTCGAAGATAGGATTTGTCGGGCGGAGGCCCGGTTTTGGGAGGACGGACATGTACAAATTGGTGGGTAATCGCGCGACACGGGCGTTCCGGCCATTGTGGTTGTTGGAAGAACTGGGCGTGCCGTATGAGCATGTTCCTGCGGCCCCACGGTCTGACGAAGTGCGGGCAATCAGCCCCTTGGGCAAGGTGCCAGTGCTGGTGAATGGCGACGATGTGATAGCCGATTCGACGGCGATCCTGACCTATCTTGCGGACAAGCACGGCGCGTTCACCCACCCTGCGGGGACGGTTGCGCGGGCCAAGCAGGACGCGTGGACCTTCCGGGTTCTGGACGAGGTCGATGCGGTGCTATGGACAGCGGCGCGGCACAGTTTCATCCTGCCCGAGGACCAGCGCGTGCCTGACGTGAAAGAAAGCCTCAAGGTCGAGTTCGGGCAGAATCTTGAGCGCATCGCGGGAGAATTGACCAGCGATTATCTGGCCGGGGATGAACCCACGGTGCCGGATTTCGTTTTGGCGCATTGTCTGGGTTGGGCGCGCAACGCGAAATTCCCGGATGCACCAGAGGCTCTGGTCGATTACCTGCGGCGGTTGCGGACACGGCCTGCGTTCGAGAAGGCGGCGGCGCTCTGAGGTAAGGGCTTTCGAAAGCCCTTGGTAACGCGGTTTCGAAACCGCGTTTTGAAGCGCGTTCGAACGCGCTTGGGCAAGCCCTTTCGAAAAGGCTTCCCGTCCTCCTTCCGAGAGAATTGTTCGCATCGGAAACGGTTCAGCCGCAAATCCGCGACAAGGTGTCGGGAATGTTGATCCATCCCAGCCCTGATTTGCAGTTAGAGTATTCCCGACAAGGGAGACCGCGATGACTGACACGATCCGCTTTACTCTGGACGGCAACGAGGTTGAGGCCCGCGCGGGTGAGACCATCTGGGAGGTTGCGAATGGCCGGGGTCTGGTGATCCCGCATCTGTGCCACAAACCGGCACCCGGCTATCGCCCGGATGGCAATTGCCGCGCCTGTATGGTCGAGGTCGCGGGCGAGCGCACTTTGGTGGCCTCCTGTATCCGCGAACCCGTTGAA
>JANSYF010000057.1 GCA_024742575.1 Paracoccaceae bacterium
GGGAGACATGGTTTGACCTTTACACCCACGCCCTTGGCCATGAAGTGGCCTGAGACACGCGATGAACGCCTTGACGCATAGTTTTGACCCCGCACAGGACAACAGCCGCGAGTTTCGCGCGGCCCTTGGCCGTTTTGGAACCGGAGTTACGGTCATCACATGCGATGCGGGTGACGGACCGCTGGGCATCACCGCCAACAGCTTTGCCAGCGTATCGCTTGACCCGCCCTTGGTGCTATGGTCACCGGCCAAATCGTCAAGCCGGTATCCGTTCTTCATGGCGGCTGACCATTTCGCGATCCACGTCGTGGGCGCCGAACAGACGGGCCTGTGCACCGCTTTTGCCCGCAACGGCAATCCCTTCGATGATTTCGACTGGGAGATGGGCGATCACAACGTGCCGCTTCTAAATAGCTGTCTGAGCCGGTTCGAATGCACCAAGGTCGCCGAGCATGATGGCGGGGACCATTCGATTATCATCGCGCGGGTGCGCCGGGTGACCACGCGGGAAGGAGACCCGCTTTTGTTTTACAGCGGCCGCTACGGAGGCTTTACTGAACCGACATAAACCGCCCCGATAACAAAATAAACGGGGCCACCGGCGAGGAGGCCGGTGAGGGATAGGGAGGAGGCCATTCATGGCCATTTTGCTTTGGTTGCTCAAACCATTGGAAGTCGCGCTCGATGTCGTACTGCGCTTTGGGCGCTTGATTGCGATCTTCGCCATCGGCCTCATGGTGTGTGCCATCCTTCTGCAAGTTTTCTTTCGCTATGTGTTGGGTAATGCGCTTCCATGGCCCGAAGAACTGGCCATTTTCCTCATGCTTTGGATGACTGCCGCGATCGCGCCCTCGGCGTACCGACGCGGTGGGTTTGTGGCGCTGGAAATCCTGACCGGCGCTTTACCCAAGCGCGGCGCGGCGGTGCTGGCGCTGGTGCTGCTCGTGATCTCTGGAATGGTGCTTTATATCGGCGCACAGATGGGTCTGGGCGAGATGACCAGCCTTGCGGGCAAATTCAAAAGCGCCTCTCTGAAATATCCGACGGCTGATGGTTGGGAAAAGATGCCGAACTCTTGGCAGATCGCATCGCTGGTCACCGGACTTTGGCTTTTGTTGATTGTGAACATCGAACTGATCCTGCGCAATCTCGTCACTTTGCTGGGTGGTGAAGACAAACTGCGCTCCCCTCTCGATGCCGAATTGACGGTGGAGTAAGCATATGCTGGTCTGGTTCCTGCCCCTCTTCCTGCTTTTCCTGATGATTGGTTTGCCGGTCTTTTTCGGCATGCTGGCTGCGCCGGGCATCCTGCTTTGGCTCAATGGTCAAGAGCGCGATCTGATCCTGCTTTATCGCAATGTCTATAATGGCATGGCCAGTTTTCCGCTGATGGCGATTCCGTTCTTCATGCTGGCGGGTGAGTTGATGAACCGGGGCGGCATCACAATGCGACTGGTTGAATTCAGCCAAGCGATGATGGGCCACTTCCGGGGTGGTCTGGCGCATGTGAACGTGCTGTCCTCAATGCTGTTTGCGGGGCTTTCGGGGTCTGCGGTGGCTGACACATCGGCGCTTGGTTCAATGCTGATCCCTGCAATGGAGAAAGAGGGCTACACCCGCAAATTTGCAGCCGCCATCACGGCTGCCAGTTCTGTCATCGGGCCGATCATCCCGCCCTCGGGCATCATGATCATCTACGCCTACGTGATGGGCGAAAGCGTGGCAGCCCTGTTCCTTGCAGGCATCGTGCCGGGCATCCTTGTGGGTGTTGGCCTGATGATCATGGTCAAGCTGCAGGCGGACAAGTACGATTTCCCCGCATCACGCGCCAAGGCAAGCTGGGGCGAAAGGGGCAATGCATCGCTTAAGGCGTTCTTCCCGCTGATGACACCCGTGATCATTCTGGGCGGTATTCTGGGTGGTGTTTTCACACCGACCGAGGCTGCTGCCGTCGCTGTGGCCTACGCGATCATAATCGGGATGTTTGTTCTCAACACGCTCAAGATCAAAGACCTGCCAGATGTGTTCATGCGTGCTGCCATGACATCGGCCACGGTTTTGCTATTGGTGGGGGCGGCGATGGCATTCAAGACCGTTGTGTCGCTGTCGCATACGCCACAAATCTTGGCCGAGTTTGTGCTCGGGCTAAGCGAGAACCCTCTGATCCTGCTCTTCCTCATCAACTTGCTGCTGTTCGTTGTCGGCATGTTCTTGGATGCTGGTCCCGCGATCATCATTCTTGGTCCAATTCTTGGGCCAATCTTCGTCGATCTTGGGGTCGATCCGATTCACTTTGCGATCATCATGTCGGTGAACCTGACCGTTGGTCTGGCCACACCGCCCATGGGACTTGTGCTGTTCGTCGCCTCAAGCGTGTCGGGTGAACGGGTCGAAACAATTTCCAAGGCGATCCTGCCATTCCTTTTCGTTGAAATCGTGGTGATCTTCCTGATCACCTTTATCCCCGAAATATCCATGACCATTCCGCGCCTGACCGGGTTTGCGGACTGACATCTGCGGGTCACACGGCCCGTGTAACCGACCAAGAGAAAGCAATAGGGAGAAAACTCATGCTCAAAGGTCTTACCACAGCGGCGCTGACCGCCGCACTGCTTGCTGGCAGCGCCATTACGGCAGCGGCACAGGATTTCACCATCCGCGCCACGGCGAACTCGAACGAAAACGACGAGGACTATGACGGTCTGGTCGTCTTTAAGAACCATGTCGAGAACGCCTCGAACGGTCGCATCGCGGTTGAACTGTTTATTGGTACGCAGCTTTGCTCGGGCGGTGCGGAATGTCTGCAGGGCGTGTCCGACGGGTCCATTGATGTTTTCGTGACCACATCGGGCGGTGCCGCGGGCATTTTCCCATACGTTCAGGTCCTCGACCTGCCGTACCTGATGTCGGATGACCGCGTGGCGGAACACGTGTTGTCGGGCGATTTCACCCGCACAATGCGCGACATGGCGCTGGAAGATTCCGGCGACACGATCCGTATCATGACCATCGGCAACACAGGCGGCTGGCGCAACTTTGCAAACACGCAGCGCCGTGTCACCCAGCCATCGGACCTTGAAGGCCTCAAGATCCGCACCGTGGTCGCGGACCTCCCGCAGGAAGTTGTCAAAGCAATGGGCGCTGCCCCAACGCCAATCAGCTGGCCGGAACTGTTCACCTCGTTCCAGACCGGCGTTGTTGACGGATCCAAGAACGGCATCACCGACATCATGGGAATGAAGTTCCCGGATGCGGGCCTGCAATACGTCACGCTGGATGGTCACGCCTACATGGGTGCGATCTGGGTCATGAACAACGAAAAGTTCATGGGTATGCCAGAAGACATGCGCCGCGTTGTGGTTGACGGCTTCTCCGCGCTCCAGCAGGCGACATTCGCATCGCCCAAGCGCAAGTCGATCCAAGCGTATCAGGACTTTGTTGCAGGTGGCGGCGACCTTTACGTGCCGACACCTGACGAAAAGGCAGCCTTCCGCGATGCGGCTGCGCCTGTGTTCGAATGGTTCCAGGAAAACGTTGATGGCGGCCCGGCAATCTACGAAGCCCTGACCACCGCTGTGGCCGAGGCCGAAGCAGAGCTGAACGCAGCCTACGAGGCGGACCTGAACTAAGGTTTTTGCACCGCTAAGACAGGCCCCGGAGGAAACTCTGGGGCTTTTTTATGTGCGGATGGGGCCGGTCAGGAGAGATCCCACCAGTCGTCCCTGCACCAAGCGTCGGCTTGGCATATTTGTAAAAAAGAGAAGAAGCGGCGCCACCCCTATGGGCCTGACGGTTCTCTCAACTTCCCCGATTTAACGGGCGACCTGTACCCTGGGGTTGCCAGAGCCTCTTCGGAAACCGGTCTCTCATGGTCAGCCTTCCGGCATGTGAGAGGGTGTCAGATTGTCGTCTAAGCGGCATGGGAGTGACCCTTCCCGCTCGATGCGCATCGTGGGCGGGGGTATGCGGGAGGGTTGGTTAATGGATTGGAAATGGGGCGTACGGTGGCGAGCCGCGCATCGGCGACGCGCGTGGTGGCGATCCTGCCGTCGATCCTCTTGATTTATCCCGGCCACATCCGAAGAAGGCCGACACGTCGCGCTGGCCCACCCAAATCGCCGCCGCGTGGGGGCGCGCCGGCGATGCGCGGCGGGCTTGCAGCAAGGATAAAAAGACTTCTGAAGAGTAATAATGAAGTTACTTTCTTGATCGGCTCCCACTCGCAATCTTCAATGCAAACAAGTAGATTGCAATAAAGGGCCAAATCGTATTCTCAAAATTAGCACCAAAAACTCGCCTGGCAGCGACAACATAAGAGTCGATCCATGGCTGATTTAATGGAATTCTTACATAATCTCGATCAATTTCGGAGATAAATTCAAGCTCATCAATGTTGAGAATTTTTCCCTCGTCATCCAACAAATATTCTACATACTCGGACACTCTCATTTCTGACTCAGGCAACCGCATTGGCAAAAATAAGTACAACTCTCGTTCCAAAACCTCCACCGATTCAATTGAATCGAAAGGGAAATGAGAGGATTCAATCACATTATTTTCCCGCGGGAAAAAACTAAAAATTAAATTATCTCTAAACCTCTTGCCTCCGAACATCGCGCTACATCTAGATATAACTTTTTCTGGAGCGTCGCTCTTCAAGCCAACACTCGAACGGATCAAGATTGCACTTTTGTCGATGTTAACTAAACCGACGTGCATACTTTCATAGAGACTAAAATCATGTACACATGACGCTTCAACATTTCGGCTTGGAGCCTCAGATAAATACCGATTAACGACTGAAATGAGAAAATCGGACTCGTCATAGAACATTCTCGAGAACTCTTTCGCTGCCTCGATCTCGTCGCTATTTTCCGTTATCGCATCCGAAAGTGTTATATCCAGCTTAAAAGGAAACCTTCTTTCACTATCTGCTTGAGACCATAGAAACAACAATATACCAAGCATCCCAACCGTGTAATAAACAACGTCAACCATTTCCTTCGGGATCGGACTCTTTACACGCAGAAAATGCGCAACTAAAAAACATATGATTGCATATATAGTTAGCGAGACTTCATTCTGAAACTCTATGTCCGTCAATGATACAAATTTTAGTATCACAAGATAGTACAGCCAGCCGACTGATAAAAGGAAGTAGTTAAACGCCTTATTGCCAATATCCCTTATAAAGAGAGCCATCTTGTACCTTTAATGCAGCTTAGATGCACCAATATTTGAGTTCAAAATGGCGCAAATGTAACCATGCGTGATGGTGACTCGATTTGCAATCGTACTTGCCACACTCCTGCCACTTGCCCCTGTTAACGACATCCGCGAAACTTAGCGGAACGGGTAGAGCCAGACCCGGTAGTCGTCCACGAGGGATTGGGCATGTTCGATCTGATCAGGCGTCATTTTCTTGACCACTTCCTCGACCGAGATGGCGGCGTCGGGGTCGCCTCCGATGGTGCTGAGTTGGTACCACAGGAACGCGCGGACGAGGTCTGGGGCAGGCAGGCCGAGGCCGGTTTCGTAGTACCAGCCGATGCCCGATTGCGCGCCGGGGTGGCCCTTCATCGACGCGCGCAGGTACCAGTCGAAAGCGCGGACGTAGTCTTGTTCGACCCCAAGACCCAGCGCGTACATGACGCCGATCAGTTCTTCCGCTTCGGCATTGCCCGAGCGTGCGGCGGGCCAAAGCGCCTCGCGCGCTTCTTCAAAGCGACCTTCTTCCATCAGGTCGCGGGCATCTTCGATATCTGCAAGAACCGGGGTCGCCAGCAGGCAACAGGCAAACATCCAATGGGTCAGCTTCATCTTGGTTTGCTCGTCTCTTTATCTTTGGCCGCGCCAGCTGTGGCACAGCCGATCAGCGCCGAGGATTTCATCGCATTCGATGCAAATCAGGCACGGTTGGGTCAATTGCTGTTCTACGACAAGATTCTGAGCGGAAACAAGAATATCTCGTGCGGGACATGCCATCACCACGACCTTGGCGGCACAGATGGTGTTTCACTGGGCATTGGCGAAGGGGGTGTTGGTCTGGGACCCAAACGCACCCCCGGCGACGGGGCGGATCGTATCCGCAAACGTATCCCGCGCAACGCGCCCGCACTGTGGAACCTTGGGCACAAAGACGTGCGGGTGCTGTTCCATGACGGGCGGCTTGAGATTTCGGACATTTATGGCAACGGCTATGACAGTCCGGCTGAAGAATGGCTGCCACAGGGATTAGAGACGATCCTGGCCGCGCAAGCGTTGTTCCCAATGACCGCACAGTTCGAGATGGCGGGGAATACAGGCGAGAACGAGGTAATCGGCGCGGTGAAAGACCGGATTGACCTTGGGTGGCCGATTTTGGCCAAGCGGGTGCGGACGATACCCACCTATGCTGAACTGTTCAGGCAAGCGTTCGAGCATATCGAAGAACCAGAGGACGTAACGATTGTTGACATCGGAAATGCTTTGGCCGCCTTCATCGGCACCGAATGGGCCAATTTCGACAGCCCGTATGATGCGTTTCTGACAACAGGCACACCATTGCCCGAAGACGCCGAACGCGGGCGGCAGTTGTTCTTTGGAGAGGCACGATGCGCGCAATGCCACAACGGGCCGCTGTTAAGTGATCAGGATTTCCACGCGATGGCCCTGCCCGCCTTTGGCCCGGGTCGCACCAGACGATGGGATCCGATCCCACGCGATGTCGGGCGGATGGGCGCCACTGATGATCTGGAGGACGCCTACCGCTTTCGCACGCCGCCCCTGCGCAACGTGGCGCTGACTGCGCCGTACGGTCACAATGGGGCCTATGCCAACCTGCGCGACATGGTGCGTCACATGGCCGACCCTTTGGCGATGCGCACCGCATGGACGCCTGCATTGGCAGCACTGCCGCAGGTGCCATGGTTGCAAAAGATCGACTTTGTGATCCAGTCTGACCAGCTGGAAATGGCGCGCCATACCGCAACGCTGGATGTGCGTCCGGTGTCGCTGAGCGATGCGCAGGTGGATGACATCGTGGCGTTTTTGGAAAGCCTGACCGGGACTTCAGCGCTTGAGCGCCCCTTGGGTCGGCCAGCCACAGTACCTAGCGGACTGCCCGTCGACTGACGCGCCAAATCGCGACGATGCATTTTGCCAAATCCTTAATAGGACTTGTCCCATTACGAAGCTTTGAGGAATTCCCGGATCACGGGCTGCTGTGATGGCTTTTTGGCGAGGCTTTTGAGCAGCTTGGCCAATTTCGGCTCGCTCACCCGTTTGGCCGCGCTTTTGGGGCTGAACCACCGCCGTTTGCGTTGATGCCGCTCTTTCCACGTGCGTTTGAGCGTTTCGACCACCATCGGGTAGACGTCCACTTCGCATTTCAGCGATGAACCATCCGCCAGCTTTTTCTTGTAGGTGTAGGTGCCGATCACTTCCTGACCGATATAGCCAATCGCGCCCGCCTCTTCCAAAGCTTCAATTTCAGCGGCGGCCCAAGGTTTTTTGCCGTCCATTGTCCAGCCTTTCGGCATGATCCATCGGCCCGTGTCGCGCGACGTGACCATCAGAACCTGAAAAGTCCCGTCTTTTTTCCACCGCATCGGCAGGGCTGCGATTTGTTTTCCGACTTCGGGCATATCAGCCCCCACAATTTATAGTTACTTTTGCTGCTACACACACAACATACGCCAGAACTATAAATTCTGCAAATTAACGTAGAATGAGCGTATCACATTTAGAGACCAGATACACGCTTAAGGTGTCCCAAAACTTCGTCCACACCTTGATCATGGCGGATCGCGGCAAAAACAAAAGGACGGCCTTCGCGCATTTTGGTGGCGTCGCGGTCCATCACCTCAAGAGAAGCGCCCACATGCGGCGCGAGATCGGTCTTGTTGATCACCAGAATATCCGACCGGGTCAACGCAGGCCCGCCTTTGCGGGGGATTTCTTCGCCCGCAGCCACGTCGATCACGTAAAGCGTCACGTCGGCCAATTCCGGGCTGAACGTGGCGGACAGGTTGTCGCCACCGGATTCGATCAACACCACTTCGACATCCGGGTGACGTTTGACCATCTCGGCCACTGCCGCCAAATTGATCGACGCATCCTCACGGATTGCCGTATGCGGGCAGCCGCCGGTTTCCACCCCGATCACCCGATCCTGCGGCAGGATCTGCATCCGCATCAGCGCTTCGGCATCTTCCTGCGTATAAATATCGTTTGTGATCACACCGACGGAATGCGTGTCTTTCAACCGCTTCGCAAGCGCCGCGGTGAGCGATGTTTTCCCCGCGCCCACAGGGCCACCGATGCCAACACGAAGGGGACCATTACGACTGCTCATGTGCGGAAAATCCTTGGGCTGAGGGTTTCGTGACGCATCGCTGCGATGTCGGCAGCAAAGCTTTGGCTGGTGAGATCGTCAAGCGTTTGCGTCTCGGTCTGAGCTGCGATGTCAGAGCAGAGTGGGGCAAGCGCCGCGACAATGCGCTGCGCCTCGGTCTGGCCCAGTGCCATCAGTCGCTGACAGGCAGCAACCACCGCACTGACCCAAGCGTGCAGGTACATTTGCACCGACATTGTCAGCGGCAGGTCAAGGTGTCTAATCCCGACGCCCAAGGCGACCGGGTAGGTGAGGCCAGTCACATCAATGCCCCAGTTGGACCGCAGTTGATCACAGAACGCAGCCCCCTGCGCGTCGATCTCCAACAGCCGTTCGCGGCTGGGGCAGAACGCCCGCGCTGTCTGGTTTACCACTTGTGCGTCCAACCCACTGGCCGCAGCACGGATCAGGATCGCATCACTTGCGCCATTGCCGGCGCGCAGCATGTCAGACAGCCAGTCCATGACCGTTGCAGGTGTCACCATCTTGTCGGCAATCGCCTGTTCCAACCCGCTGGAATAGGCAAACGCCCCAATAGGAAAGCCCGGCGACAACCATTGCGCCAGCGTCAGGATCGGGTCAGTGGGCGTGCGAATGGGTCCGTCCATGGCCGTAGGCTCCTCCCTCCGGGGTGAAAGGTTCGACCCGCTCGATCACCGTCGCGCCCAGCTTGCCCAGCATGTCGCGGATCACGTGGTCGGGTTGGATCAGCAGGCGCTTGGCTTCGACCTGACAGGGGGTGTGTCGGTTGCCGATATGCCATGCCAGTCGGACAAGGTTGTCGCCGGTGATTTCCAAGAGCGGTTCGGGGGCCGCGACCACTTCGACCTCGCGCCCATCCTCAAGCTTGATCGCACCGCCATGGTCGAGCGAGGTGGTCTGTTCAAGATCGAGCAAGAACTCGAGACCGCCATCAGTGGTCAGCACACGCCGCCGCAGGAACCGCGATTCATAGCTGAGCGAAATACGATCAGCGGGCGTGCCGTGGGTGTGGTCATGATAGGTTGAGGCTGTGAGCATATATTTGGTCCTTAAAAGGTCAGCGCCCAGCACGGGCAGCCCCCGACCGCCCCCACGGGCGGGGGCTGCCCTCAGTTCTTGTGGCGTATGTCATCAAAACAGGAAATACCGCTGCGCCATCGGCAGAACCTCTGCCGGTTCACAGACAAGCAATTCTCCGTCCGCGCGCACCTCGTAGGTTTCGGGGTTCACCTCGACTTTCGGTGTTGCGGTGTTCAGCTTGAGGTCTGACTTCCCGATCCCACGCGTGTTCTGTACCGCGAGCGTATTCTTGGCGATGCCGAGTTTTTCCCCGATCCCGTCAGCCTGCGCCGCCTCGGATACAAAGATCACGGCAGAGTTTTCCACGCTGCGCCCATAGGCACCCCACATGGGACGGGTGTAGACCGGCTGCGGCGTCGGGATCGACGCGTTTGGATCGCCCATCTGCGCACAGGCAATCGTGCCACCGATCAGCACCATTTCGGGCTTCACACCAAAGAACGCCGGATGCCACAGCACGAGATCGGCGCGCTTGCCTTCCTCGATGCTGCCAATCTCGCGGCTGATGCCGTGGGCGATGGCCGGGTTGATGGTGTATTTCGCGATGTAGCGGCGCACGCGCATGTTGTCGTTGTCGCCGGTTTCCTCAGCCAGCGCACCGCGCTGCTTCTTCATCTTGTCGGCGGTCTGCCACGTGCGGATGATCACCTCGCCCACGCGGCCCATCGCCTGACTGTCGGACGCGATGATCGAAAACGCACCCATGTCGTGCAGAATGTCTTCGGCCGCAATCGTCTCGCGCCTGATGCGGCTTTCGGCAAAGGCGATGTCCTCGGGGATGGATTTGTCGAGGTGGTGACAGACCATGAGCATGTCGAGATGCTCTTCCAGCGTGTTCACCGTGAACGGGCGCGTCGGGTTGGTCGAGGAAGGGAGCACATGCTCTTCGCCGCAAATCTTGATGATGTCCGGTGCATGTCCCCCGCCCGCCCCTTCGGTGTGAAAGGCGTGGATCGTGCGGCCCTTCATGGCCTTGACGGTGTGTTCGACAAAGCCTGACTCGTTCAGCGTGTCGGTGTGGATCATCACCTGCACGTCCATCGCGTCAGCCACGCTCAGGCAGCAATCGATGGCAGCGGGCGTGGTGCCCCAATCTTCGTGCAGCTTGAGCGCGCAAGCCCCCGCCTTGACCTGCTCTTCAAGCGCAGCAGGCAGCGAGGCATTGCCCTTGCCCGCAAAGGCGAGGTTCATCGGGAACGCATCCGCCGCCTGCATCATGCGCCCAATGTGCCAAGGGCCGGGCGTACAAGTGGTGGCCAATGTGCCATGCGCGGGGCCGGTACCGCCGCCCAGCATGGTGGTCAGTCCAGAATGCAGCGCGTCCTCAATCTGTTGCGGGCAGATGAAGTGGATATGGCTGTCAAAACCACCTGCTGTCAGGATGCGACCTTCCCCCGCAATCGCCTCGGTTCCCGGCCCGACGATGATATTCACCCCGGGTTGGGTGTCCGGGTTGCCCGCCTTGCCGATCTTGTGGATGCGCCCGTCGCGCAGGCCGACATCGGCCTTGTAGATGCCGGTATGATCCACGATCAGTGCATTGGTGATCACCGTGTCGACTGCACCATCAGCCCGCGTGGCCTGTGACTGGCCCATCCCGTCGCGGATCACCTTGCCACCCCCGAACTTGACCTCTTCGCCGTAAACCAGGGCATTTGCACCGCTGCCCCCGGCAGTTGCCGCGCCAACGGCCTCGGCGGTCAGGTCGCGTTCAACCTCAATGATCAGGTCGGTGTCAGCCAGCCGCAGCTTGTCGCCCACGGTTGGGCCGAACATGGCGGCGTAATCGGCGCGTTTGATCTGTGCTGGCATATCAGGCCCTCTTCAATCCACGTTTCGTCAGGCGTTTGTGATTGGCACGCGTGGCCTGCCGGATGGGTTTGATCGCCAGTGCGGCGACCACATCGGGGCCTTGGCCTGCAAGAGCCGCCAAGGACGCGTCGGTCCCTGCTTTGACAAACGCAAAGACCTTTTCGTTGAGCATCCGACTGTTCTCGGTCTTTGGCACCGACCAAAGACCCATCGCCCCCATCGTGCGCATGGCTATCACGCCTTGCGCTTCGGCAATGACCCAGCCGACCTGC
Source organism: Paracoccaceae bacterium (assembly GCA_024742575.1). Classification (GTDB taxonomy): domain Bacteria; phylum Pseudomonadota; class Alphaproteobacteria; order Rhodobacterales; family Rhodobacteraceae; genus Marivita. Next base: position 11,521 of record JANSYF010000057.1, read on the forward strand.
ATGGCGTTTGCCCAGTAATCCATTGGGGTAATCACGCGTGGCATTCAGAGGTCTCCCATGACCTGTTGATTAAACCCAATCACACGGCGGGCGCCGGAAAGCGGAATCAGTTGCACCTCGCGGCGCTGACCCGGTTCGAACCGCACCGCAGTGCCCGGTGCGATATCAAGCCGGTGTCCCCGCGCAGCGTCCCGATCGAAATCAAGCGCCGGATTGGTTTCTGCAAAATGGTAATGACTGCCTACCTGCACCGGACGGTCGCCCGTGTTCGCCACCATCAGCGTGATTGCCGGGCGGTCAGGGTTAAGGGTCAATGACCCATCCGCAGGAAGCAGCTCTCCGGGGATCATTTGCGCGACCGGGTTTTGGCAAAAGCCAGTCCGCCGGCGACGGCAAACAGCCCCAGTGCGCTGATCAGCGCCAGCCAATGCGCGCCATCATGCGGATGAATATGCGCCCCGGGATGCGCCATTGCAGAGGACGCCCACACCAAGGGCAGCGCTGCCAAAGCAAGTCCGTTTTTCATCTCAAAACCCTTTCGCTTCTTCTTTTTACAAATATGCAAATTCAACGGATCGGATTGTGCACCGTCACGAGTTTGGTTCCGTCTGGGAACGTCGCCTCCACCTGCACCTCGTGGATCATCTCGGGCACGCCTTCCATGCACTGATCGCGGGTGATCACCTGTGCGCCTGCCTGCATCATGTCGGCCACGCTGCGCCCGTCGCGCGCGCCTTCGACCACGGCGTCGGTGATCAGCGCAATCGCTTCGGGATGGTTGAGCTTCACGCCCCGTTCAAGGCGTTTGCGCGCCACAATGGCGGCCATGGCGACCAACAGCTTGTCTTTTTCGCGGGGGGTGAGGTTCATGTCTTAAAGTCTCCAGGATCGCGGCAGGGCATCACCACTCAGCCGATCAAGAACAGGAATGAGGGTGCGGCGCAGCGCGTACCCGTCTTCCGCCAATGCACGGAGGACCAGAACTCCGTCCTGTACCAGCGACACACCAGCGGTCGGAGGCAGCATGGCGCGGATGGGATCAAGATGCGCTTCAGCTTCGGACGCAGCAAAAAGAACCAACGCCATCGCGCGTGCGCCGCCGCCCAACGCGGGTTTGTCGAGGAGTGCGGTGATGTCGCCATTCAGGGTGCTGGCATCGCGGAACACCAGATCACCGTCGCGTTCGAGGGTCAGCCTGTCGGCGAAACGCGCCTGAGTGACCACCTCACCCATGGCCAGACGGCCAAAGAGCACGGGTTCGACCACCAGCACGTGGGCATCGGACGCCATCTTGATCGTCAGAGACCGGCGCAGCGCGCCGTTCTGAAACAGGATCGTTTCCTGCGGCAGCCAATCGACCCGCGCACCGGACGCAACAGTCACCATATTGCGCACCCTTGCGGTGGTGTCGTCGGCGGTGCGGTAAACCCGTTCGGCGGCTTGTGTCGTCAGACGCAATCGCGAACCCGTCTGTGCAGTGGCGGCAATGGATAATGTGTCGCCACCCGTCAGCCCACCGGAGGTGTTCAGGATCACGCCTTCGACCGCATCCCGCGCCGGGGTCATCAGAATCTTGGCGGACCCGGTCTGGTGCAGATCGGCCAATGCCGACACCCCATCCGCCCGCGCTTTGGCGGCGATGTGCAGCTTGCCATGGGATCGCGGCGGCAAGGTGGTGAGGGCGGTCAGATGAGTCATGTTGTCGGCACGCTAACAATCCGTCGCAGCCGAGTTCCAACGCATTTCGCGGAGCGACCTCAAAACTGGCGTATTGCGCCACCAATCGCGGGGGTCTTCAAAACCGAACGCCCGGAAATTGGGCGGTCGCTTTAATTTCGCACATTATTCAATCAAAAATGAATCTGCAGCATCACGACTCTGGCGCGCATTCGGGCAGTTGGTTCAGCATCATGTCGCGGGACGGGCGAAACCCGTCGGGCAAGTCCTGTAACACCTCGTCCACCACCTCGGCGCTCAGCGCGGCCACTTCGCAGGAATAGTCGCCAAACGTGCCGTCAGGGTTTTCGGCCTGCCATTCCCGGAAATCTTGGGTCTCGAAGGCAACAGCGGCGCCAGCACCGACCACCGGGATCGCCACCAACGCGCGACGCAGCCGCGCCTTGGCTTTTGTCCTAGCCACTACGCGGGCCAGTTCCTTGCGATGCGCCAAAGCGGCGGCTGATGCGCTGGCCGTTGCGGACGCGACTTGTGCCGACAGCGTCAGCGCCTGCACCCCTAGCGCCAGCGCACTGACCGCCAAGGCACTGCAAAGCCATATCAGCACGACCGTGTTGCGCAGCCATCTGAAAACGCGAAACACCGGGCTAGCGCAGGCTTTGCAACAAGGCTTGCGACGGCGTACCCGTGACAGGCAATCCACGGCTGGCCTGATAGGCACGGATCGCGCTTTCGGTGTTAGACCCGATCACGCCATCTGCCCCCTGAGTGTCAAAGCCCCGTACGGTCAAGCGTTGTTGCAAGGTGATCCGGTCCGATTTGGTCAGCCCATTTGCGTCGGGTGGAAATTCCATCCGCAAAGGCCCTGCACCGCCGATCCGGTCGGACAGGTGACCGACCCCAATCGCGTAGGCGTCGGAATTGTTGTAGCGCTTTATGACCCGAAAATTTGCCGTGGTGGCAAAGCGCGGCCCACGCGGTTGCGGTTGCAGCGACCCGTTGGGCGATTCAGCCCCCCATCCGACGCCCCGTTGCCAGCCATTGCGTTGCAAGTAAGCGGCGGCAGAGGCAAGCGCGTCAGTGGGATCGTCCGACCAAATGTCGCGCCGCCCGTCGCCGGTATAGTCGACCGCGAATTGCAGAAACGACGTGGGGATGAACTGCGTATGCCCCATCGCACCAGCCCAGCTTCCCGTCATGCGCGACGCCGGGATATCACCGTTCTGGATGATGCGCAGCGCAGCAATCAATTGCTGTTCAAAGAACCGCCCACGCCGCCCGTCAAAGGCCAACGTCGAAGTGGCCGAAACCACAGGGACCTCGCCACGCCGTTCGCCATAAAAGCTTTCCAGACCCCAGATCGCGCAAATGATCTTTGCATCGACGCCGTAGCGGCCCTCAAGTGCGGACAACGTTCCCCGGTGCCGCGCAAAAGCAGCGCGTCCCTTTTGCACCCGTTCGTCCGACGCTGCTATGGCCAGATAGTCTTCGAGACTGCGCTTGAACTCGGTCTGATTGCGGTCGCGCGTGACCACGCCGGGCAAGTAGCCGGTGCCCCGGAACGCCGCGTCCAAAGTGGATTGCGAAATGCCCTGCGCTGCCGCCCTGCCCCGGAACGACGCCACCCAGGCGTCATAGGCCGCATTGGGCACGGGGCGAAGATCGGCGGGAAGGCCTGTGGGGGCTTGAGTGCTCACACGTGTTGGTAGGGCACGCGAACATGCGGAAAGGCCAAGGCACAAAAGCCCCAGCCCAAATAGGCGTCGATTGATCTGCATCGGTCTGCTCACCTCGTGATGCGTTTTGCGGTCATTGTGCAGCCAAGTCGCCTGTCACACAATGGCCCGCTGTATAAGCCCCAATTTTGCGCGGATGCCCGCAAACCCAGCACCCCGCTGCAGCGCATTGGTTCCGGATCATCAGCGGACTTTTCTTTTTCGCGAATTCCCGCCAGTCTGGCGCAAAGTCATCAGGAGGGATCTATGGAGGCCAGTTTTTCGCGCCGCAAACTGCTGACACCGACCGAGCTGCGCAGCCTGACAGAGCGCTCTGACCTGCAAGGCGCGCTCCAAATGGCGAGTCATGTGGGTGCGATCTTGATCGTCGGCGTGCTACATGCGCAGGCCATGGGCACCGGATGGGTTTGGGTCACTGGGCTTGCGCTCGGCGTGCTGCTGAACTTCCTTTACGCCGCACAGCACGAATTGAGCCATGCGACGGTGTTCAAGACACGAGTGCTGAACGAAGTGTTTGGCCGGATCATCGGCTTTATCCAGATCTTCCCCCGCGACTATGACCAGATCATGCATTTCGCCCACCACCAATACACCCAGGATTGGGAACGGGATGGCGAGTTGGTGCGCGAACCCTACACGCTGACCAGCTATCTGCTTTGGCTGTCGGGCATCACCTATTGGCGCAACCGGGTGTTCGGCGTCGTGCGGCGCGCAAGAGGTGTGATCGTGGAGCCGTTCATCCGGCCCGAGGAAGAGGCCAAGGTGATCCGCGAAAGCCGGATCCATCTTGGGCTCTATGCTGGGATCGCGGTGATGTCGCTGGTGACGGGAAGCTGGGCCGGGCTGACCTTTTGGCTAATCCCCATGGTGCTGACCAAGCCAGTGCACCAGTTGCAGAACACCATCGAACATCTGGGTCTGAGCCACGAGAGTGATATCCTCGAAAACACCCGCTCGACCCGCACCAACGCGTTCTTCCGCTGGCTTTGCTGGCAGATGCCCTACCACACCGCGCATCACACCTTTCCCGCCGTGCCGTTCTGGAAACTGCGCGAATTGAACGACAAGATCGAAGACAAGGCAGGTGAAGTGCACCGTATGGGCTGGATCGAGTTCCAGATTGAGGTGATCAAGAAACTGATGGCCAAAGATGAAAGCCAATACCCGATGAACGAGGTCTGGATCGTCCCCATGTCGGGTGGCCGCACCCGCCGGGTCCCTGCCGAGTGAGACGGCTTCAGGTCTACACGTCGCTTTGGGCGATGCAGCCGCATGACCAGACAGGGGTAAAACTGCCCTATGATCAGGTCTGCGAGATGGTCGCCGGGGCCGGGTTCGATGGCATGGCCATCGACCTTGGCGCGTCGGATGTAGAAGTCGCACACGCGGTGCGTCCGCATATGGAGGCCAACGGCCTGACGCCGCTGATTGTCGCTTTTCCCAAGACGACTGAAAGCCTCGAAGATACGCTGCACATGGCCGTCGATTTCGGCGCGCCGTTTGTCGATGTGATCGGTCAAGTGATGCCGATTGCGCTCGACGATATGATCCCCGTGATCGAGACATGGATGGCGATGTCCGACAGCATCGGTATGCCGATCCAGTTCGAGACACACCGCAACTGCATCACCAACGACCTTTACACGACATTGCAACTGCTCGACCGTATTCCCGAGATGCGCATCTGCGCGGACCTGTCCCATTACGTGGTGGACCGGGAGTTCTGGTTTCCGATGTCGGATCATGATCTGGGGCTAATCAGCCGCGTCCTGAAACGCTCGGACAGCTTTCAGGGTCGCGTGGCAAGCCGCCAGCAGATCCAGCTGCAACTGGATTTCCCGCAGCACCAGAAATGGGTGGACCTGTTCAAGGGCTGGTGGCGCGAAGGGATGGCTGATTGGCGCGCGCGGAATGCGTCTGGCGACTGCATCTTTGTCTGCGAGCTTGGCCCGCCCGAATATGCGATGACAGGCCCGGACGGGCGCGAGATGTCAAACCGCTGGGACGAGGCACAAGTGATCCAACGCTGGGTGCGCGAAATCTGGACCGACTTAGGCGGCGACGCCTGACCGGGCGAACAGATTTGACACCTCGGCGTTTCCTGCCAAAGTGCGCGCCGAGACGTTCAAAGGACAGCCCGATCACATGACCACTCCCTGCATCATCTGCGTCGCCATCACCGGATCATTGCCGACCAAGGCCGATAATCCCGCCATTCCGACCTCTGTTACAGAGCAGATCGAAAGCACGCATGAAGCGTTCGAGGCAGGTGCCACGATCATGCACGCCCATGTGCGCAATGACGATGAGACGCCAAGCTCTGATCCGGAAAAATTCGCGCGTCTCAAGGAAGGTGTGGAACAGCACTGCCCTGGCATGATTGTGCAATTGTCCACCGGTGGCCGCTCTGGTGCCGGACAGACACGTGGTGGGATGCTGCCGCTGCGGCCTGATATGGCGTCATTGTCGGTCGGGTCGAACAACTTTCCGACCCGTGTTTATGAGAACCCGCCTGATTTGGTGGCGTGGCTCGCATCCGAGATGAAGACCTACGACATCAAACCCGAGATCGAGGCCTTTGACCTATCCCATATCTTCCGCGCCGCAGCGATGCATCAGGCCGGAGAAATCAAGGACACGCCCTATGTGCAGTTTGTCATGGGTGTGAAGAACGCGATGCCTGTTGACCGCGAAGTGTTCGATTTCTACATCCATACAGTCAAGCGCCTGTTTGGTGATGACGCGCCGTGGTGCGCCGCAGGGATCGGGCAAAACCAGATTGTCTTGAACGAATGGGCTATCTCGTCAGGTGGTCATGCGCGCACCGGGCTTGAGGACAATATCCGCTTTGATCGCACCACACTTGCACCGTCGAACGCCGCATTGGTCAAGCGGACGGTGGAGATCTGCGAAAAGTATGACCGCCCGGTTGCCACATGGCAGCAGGCGCGCGCAATGCTTGGGCTGCGCAAGGTCGACTGACCCGGACCGGGCCTTCTCTGTTTCACAAGTACCTCGGGGGAGGCAGCCTTTGGCGGCCGGGGGCAGAGCCCCAATTGTTTCCGTCAACGGAAACACATGATGCGTCAACGCATCATACACTTATCCAAAAAGAAACCCCCGCATCCTTCGATGCGGGGGTTTCCGTTTTCCACTGAACTGGAACGATCAGTCGTCGCCGGTCTTAAGAGCGGCACCCAGAATATCGCCAAGCGATGCGCCAGAGTCGGACGAACCGTACTGCTGAACCGCTTCTTTCTCTTCTGCGATTTCCAGTGCTTTGATCGACAGACCCAAACGGCGGGTCTTGCTGTCAACGTTGGTCACGCGCACATCGACCTTGTCACCGACATTGAAACGCTCTGGGCGCTGGTCGGAACGGTCACGCGACAGATCAGAGCGGCGAATGAAGGACTTCATGCCCTCAAATTCCACTTCGATCCCGCCTTCTTCGATGGCAGTGACCTGAACGGTAATGACCGAGCCACGCTTGGTGCCGCCAACCGCTTCGGCGAACTTGTCACCACCCAGCGCTTTGACGGAAAGCGAGATACGCTCTTTCTCAACGTCCACTTCGGTGACAACGGCCTGAACCATGTCGCCCTTGCGGTAGTTCTGGATCGCGTCTTCGCCACGTTCGTCCCACGAAAGGTCGGAGAGGTGAACCATGCCGTCGATGTCGCCGTCGAGGCCAACGAACAGACCGAATTCGGTGATGTTCTTGACTTCGCCTTCGACCTCGGTGCCCTCGGGGTGTGTTTCTGCAAACACTTCCCACGGGTTGCGCATGGTCTGCTTGAGGCCCAGAGACACGCGGCGCTTGGCGCCGTCGATTTCCAGAACCATGACTTCGACTTCCTGCGAGGTCGACACGATCTTGCCCGGGTGGACGTTCTTCTTAGTCCAGGACATTTCAGACACGTGCACCAGACCTTCAACACCCGGCTCCAGCTCAACAAATGCGCCGTAATCGGTGATGTTGGTCACGCGGCCCATGGGTACCGACTCGAGCGGATACTTGGCAGCAACCAGATCCCCCGGATCGTCCTGCAGCTGCTTCATGCCGAGGCTGATGCGGTGGGTGTCTGAAA
>JANSYF010000023.1 GCA_024742575.1 Paracoccaceae bacterium
AGGGCGGTGACGGCGTGGACGTCTTGTCGGGCGGCGATGGCAACGACACCCTGTATGGCGACGGTGACGGCGATTTGCTTCAGGGCGGGACCGGATTGGACCTCCTGCTGGGCGGCTTGGGCAACGATACGCTCTACGGTGGCGGCGACGATGACCGGCTCGAGGGCAGTGACGGTATCGATGTTTTGGTGGGCAACACCGGCAATGACACGCTCATCGGCAATGAAGGCGGAGACTCCCTTAACGGGGGGGATGGCGATGATCTGATCATCGGGGACGGTGCAGCAAGCACACCCGGCGGAACCTTCGGCCTTTTTGCATTGCCGAGTTCAGGCACAACAGGCATCTTCTTCAACGGGACGTTCACGTTCGATGCCAGCGCAGACAGCATCAACGTTCAAGTCACCGACGACGAAAACGCGTTCGAGGATCTTAACAGCTCTGCTGGCAGCACACTGGATGCAGGTGCGCCGCAGGTTCTGACGCAGGACATCACGATCGGCTCGACCACCTATCTGGCGGGCACCTCGATCCACGCGATTGCCCAGTCCGACATCGTGAACGAAACAACCGGCGAAACCGGCAATGCCTGGTTGATCCAGATCGGTCCAGTTCAGGCGAGCAATGAATACTGGGCGTATGACATCGCAGTGAACGACGGGGACCAGATCAACTGGACCTCTTCAAACTCATTAGCAGTTCAAGACCCAATTTTCGCCAACACCACAGGGCTTGAATATATTGACTTGGTGCAGGCCGATGGTCAGCCCCTGCCCTCTAATGACACGCTTGTGGGTGGCATCGGCAACGACACGCTGGTTGGAGGCGCTGGCAATGACCGCCTTTTGGCTGGCGATGGTGCCGACTCGATTTCGGGCGATAACGGCTCCGATTGGATCGACGCGGGCACTGGCAACGACACTGTCGATGCAGGTGGCGGAAACGACCGAGTCTACGGCGGCACGGGCGATGACACTGTGCTCGGTGGCGCGGGCAGCGATACAATCTTCGGTCAGGACGGCAACGACACCATCTTTGGTGGTGCCGGTAACGACTCGCTTGACGGCGATGACGCTCTGGCCGGCGCGGATTCCATCTTTGGCGAAGACGGCGATGACACGATCATCGGTGATGGCGGCAATGACACGCTATCTGGCGGCAGCGGCAATGACCAAGTTTTCGCGGGCGCTGACAATGACGTTGTCACAGGCGGCACTGGCAATGACCAGCTTTACGGAGAAGGCGGCGATGATAGCCTCGATGCAGGCGCTGGCGATGACACGATCCTTGGCGATGATGGCAATGACACTATCATCGGTTTTGAGGGCAATGACAGTGTCGAAGGCGGCGCAGGTGACGATGTCATCAACACGCGCACCTCGCCCGGGACGGGTTTGCCGGATGAAGGCTACGGGGCTGTTGGCAACCCGCTTTATTATCCGGCTGACGCCGATGCGTTCAATGACCGTGATACTGTTGATGGCGGGATCGGCAATGACAGCATTCTGACCGGTGACGACAACGATGTCATCCTTGGTGGTGATGGGGCCGACACGGTTGATGCGGGCTTTGACGACGACGAGGTATATGGCGACGCCGGGGCAGATTCGCTTGAAGGCAACGAAGGCAACGATACGATCTCGGGCGGTGCCGATGGCGACGTGATCTATGGCGATGTGTCGCCAACCAACCCGGACTACCCCATCTACACGCCCTATGAGCTGGCCAATGACGGCACCGATCTTGCGCCCAACAATAACGCGGATGTTCTGAGCGGCGATGGCGGCAACGACACGATCTACGGCCAAGATGACAACGACTCGCTTTATGGCGGCGACGGCAATGACCTGCTGGACGGTGGGATCGATAACGACCTTCTGGACGGTGAGTTCGGGTCCGACACGCTTTTCGGTGGCTTGGGCGACGACACGCTCTTTGGCGGCGCTGATACATCGGCAGACAGCCTTGACGGCGGGGACGGTGACGACTCGCTCGGTGGCGGCGGCGGCGATGACACCGTCGAAGGCGGGCTGGGCAATGACTGGCTGACAGGCGACAGCGGCAATGACACCGTGCGCGGTGGCGACGGCGCAGACAGTGTCTTTGGCGCCGATGGCGATGACGTCATGTACGGCGATGCTGGCAATGACAGTATGGAAGGCTGGACCGGCAACGACACGATGTTCGGTGGCACCGGCGATGATTACATCGACGGGGCAAGCGGGGCCGACCTTCTCGAAGGGGGCGACGGAAATGACACTCTTTTGGGTGGCAATGACATCGGCAACGATACCCTGCGTGGTGGGATCGGCAACGACGAACTGAGCGCAGGTGCCGGCGATGATGTGCTCGACGGCGGCGAAGGGGCCGACAATCTTTTTGCGGCGGATGGGAACGACCAGCTTGACGGTGGGGCGGGCAACGACACGCTTCAAGGCTGGCTTGGCAACGATACGATCAATGCCGGCACTGGTGATGACTCGATCCTAGGCGGCGATGGCGACGACACGTTTGTCTATGTCGCTGGCGATGGTGCTGACACGATTGTCGACTTCAACGTCGGAAACACTGGTACGCTAAATGACGGCGATCTCACCAACAACGACCGGATCGATCTGTCGGCATTCTATGACAACATCTGGGAACTGACGGCGGACCAAGCCGATGACGGGATCCTGAACCAGTCGAATGATGGCGTCGGGGATACAGACTATTCCAACAATGCAAGCTTTGGCAGCGGCGGGATTATCTTCAATGGTGCGGTGGCCAATACCAGCTTTTTCACAGTCGAAAACACGGGTGTGGTGTGCTTCGCGTCTGGAACGCGCATCCTCACCACCGAGGGCGAGCGCCCAATCGAGACGCTGCGCATCGGTGATCAGATCACAACCCGCGACAACGGCGTGCAGACCCTGCGCTGGATTGGACATCGTAACCTAGGCGCGGCTGATCTGACCCATACGCCCAAGCTGTGCCCGATCCTATTGTCACCCGACCTGACCGGTGGTGATGCACCGTTGATCGTGTCACCCCAGCACGGAGTTTTGTTCAATCTCGACGGCGAGCAAACACTGGTACGGGCGACACATCTTGCAAAGATGCAAGGCGGCGCGGCACGCGTGATGAAGGGTTGCCGCGAGGTGACATATTTCCACATCCTGTTCGAAGACCACCAGATCGTGTTCGCCAATGGCGCGCCTTCCGAAAGCTTTTTCCCCGGCAGCTTTGCGATGGCAGCCCTGCGGAACGAGGCACGCGCCGAAATTTTCGAACTGTTCCCGGAATTGCAACATCGGGAGGCGGACGCGAGCTATGGACAAAAGGCGCGCGAATTTGCCCGCTTCTCGCATCTGCCGGACCACCTTAAGGCGCTCAAGTCGCGCAAACGTCAGCGGTTCGTGCCGGGTGCAACCCTGCCGACGCACACCACGCCGGTGAATACGGTCACTCATTTAAGAGTTGCGTCCTGACGGCACCCATCTGGCCGGTGGGCGGAAGGTAATTGACCCATCGCGTTGACGCGTCGATCACGCCCACCCCCTGCCGCTCGCGCAAGAAAGCGGTGGGGGTTGCGGTGGCACGGGTCACCGCTTGTTCAAGGCTGTCACCCACCTGCCCGACCATGACATCCAATGCCGTGGCCATATCAAGGTCAGCCCCGGCAAGCGTGCCATCGGCCAGCATCAACCGCCCGTCTTTGCGGAACACGTCGCGCCCGCTCAGAACGAAACGGTCGATGTCGGAGCCGGCGGGCGCCATGGCATCGGTGACAAGGAACACCCGGTCGGAGCGGGGTTTGGCGGCAAGCGCGATGCGGATGCTGGCCGGATGCACATGCACGGCGTCTGCGATCAACCCTGCGTAAATGTCCTCGCGTTCCAGCGTCGCGCCGACAAGGCCAGGTTCTCGGCTGCCGAACTGGCTCATCGCGTTAAAGAGATGGGTGACGCAACGCACCCCTGCATCGAACGCGGCATGGCAGGTGGCGCGGTCGGCATCTGTGTGCCCAAGCGACAGGATTACACCCGCGTCGGACAAGCGCCGCATCTGATCAAGCGTCACGCTCTCGGGCGCCACTGTCACCATCAGGTTTGGCAACCGTTCGATCGCGTCGATCAACAGCGCCATATCATCGTCGGTCATTGAACGGATCAGCGCCCCGTCATGGGCCCCCTTTCGCGCCACAGACAGATGCGGGCCTTCGAGATGGAGACCGATGATCCCCGGCACACGCTCCGCGACAGCCGCCTCAATCGCGTCGATCGCCGCGCGGGTTGTCGTGGGTGAATCGGTGATCAGGGTTGGCAAGAACGCCGCTGTACCAAGACCTTGATGTGCGTTCGCTATGGCCCGCAAAGCGTCCACAGATGGCGCATCGTTGAACAACACACCTCCACCGCCATTGACCTGCAAATCGACAAAACCGGGGGTGATCACACCTTCCTGCAATGTCACAACCTCGTATGCAGACGGCACTTCGGCATCGGGAACAATGCGGCAGCCCTCGTCTTTGGACAGCAAAACGCTGTGGCCACTGACAAGCCTGCGTCCATCGTGGATCCGAGCGCCGCTATAGGCTTTGCCGCGAGAGGTCATCTGGTTTCCGTCACTTTCTTAAGGTGGCGCGGCGTGTCCGGGTCAATCCCGCGTGCAGTCGCGACCTGTTCAACCAATGCATAGAAACTGGCAATCAAGGCAATCGGGTCGGTCAAGGGATGACCGGTGCGTTCAGTCGGCAGTGACGCCGCATTGCGCACGCACTGCGTTGTGGCGAATACAGTTGCCCCTTTCTGCGCGATCTCGTCAGCCACCCCCGCCAGCGCCGGTTCAGCCTCGTCCGCTGCGGCAAAGGCGATCACCGGGAAACCGCCATCGACGATAGACACCGGACCGTGAAGCACTTCTGCCGAGGAGTAGGATTCCGCGTGGATTTGGCACGTTTCCTTGAACTTGAGCGCCGCCTCGTTCGAAATCGCATAGGCGGGTCCACGGCCAAGGCAGTAGATTGAATTGCGATCTCGCAAGGCGACCTGAACCGACGACCAGTCCACAGAAATAGCCTTCTCCAGCCGGTCCGGCAAATCGCGGATCGCAGCGCATAGTTCTGCGTCTTCGGCCCATTCGGCCAGCAGCCAGATCCCCGAAACAGCAGAATTGACAAAGGTCTTTGTCGCCGCGACGCTTAGTTCCGGTCCGGCGTGCAGGTTCAGGGTGTGGTCGGCCACGTCGGCCAAAGGGCTGTGCGGGTCATTCGACATCGCTATGGTCAACGCGCCGCCAGCCTGCGCCATGCGTGTCATGTCTACGATGTCGGGGCTTTTGCCGGATTGCGACACCGACAGACATACGCTGCCCGCCAGTTTTAACTGCCTTTTGTAAATTGACGCAATGGACGGCCCGACCGACGCAATCGGCGTTCCAGTCAACAGTTCAGCGGCGTATTTCAGATAGGTGGCCACGTGATCGGATGATCCCCGCGCAACGCTGATCATAAAGGCTGGTTTTTGGGCGCGCATTGCCTCTGCTGCCCGACGAACGTCATCGCCGCCATGATCCAAAAGCCGTTGCACGGCCACCGGGATTTCCAGCACCTCGCGTCGCATCTGGGTTTCAACTTGTGGCATCCTGCGGCCTTTCCTGTGCCGGGGTCTTGCTCTGGCGCGTAGATCAGTAAGGCCGCAAGCCGCATTGATCCGCAAGTCGATCTTCGGATGTTGCTGTTTCAAGGTGTTGCCAAATCAGGGCTGGATCGCATTCCGGTCGATCTTGAGCGCCTTGATCCGGGAATAGAGCGTGGTTGGCTGCACATCCAAAAGCACCGCAGCGCCCGACGCACCAGACACCCGGCCCCCGGTTTCACGCAGTGCGGCAATGATGTTGCGGCGCGTCATCTCTTGCATCTCGGCTTCGGTTCGCACGGACGCATTCGAGGGCGAAGCCACATGCCCGCCTCCGCCCAGTTCCAGCACGAGCTTGCGATCGCGCGACACGATGGCGGCGCGTTCAATGACATTGTGCAATTCGCGTACATTGCCCGGCCAGTGATAAGCCTGCATCTGTTTGACCACCCGTTCGGTCAAAACCGGCACCGGGCGGCCATGGCGACGGCAAGCGAGCTTTAGAAGATGCCCTGCGAGCAGCGGGATGTCTTCTAGACGGTCCCTGAGCGGCAAGCAGGAAATTGGAAACACATTTAGAAAAAGATAAAGGTCTTCGCGGATGCGATTGCCGGAACGTGTGTCCGTTGGCGCATGGGTGGTGGCTGCAATCACGCGGATATCCAATGGTTTTTCGCGCGTGTCACCGACTCGTGTCACCGTGCTTTTCTGCAGTGCGTGCAACAGCTTTCCCTGAATTTCAAACGGCAGTTCCTCAACATCGTCCAGAAAGAGCGACCCCCCATGCGCCAGTTCCAGCTTGCCCGGCTTGTCGCGCGCAGCGTTGGGCCCTGCCCCACGTACATGGCCGAACAATTCCGCCTCCACATCTTCTGGCGCGACCGATCCGCATTTGAAATGGATCAGGGGACGTCTGGAACGCGGGCTGGCCTTGTGGATCTCGGTGGCGACCAACGCCTTGCCTGTGCCTGCCTCGCCGGTGATCAGAACGGTGGCGTCGGTGCCTGCAACAAGGTCGATGCGGGTCACGACCTGACGGATCGCGGGCGAGCTGCCGATGATGTCATGGTGTGCCCGTTCAGAGCTGATCGCCTCTTGCAGGTATTCGTTTTCCTGCTCTAGCCTGTCACGCAAAGCCGCCACCTCGTCCAGCGCCTCGCGCAGTTTGCGTTCGCCTTCTTTACGTTCGGTGATATCGCGGAAGATGACCACCGCCCCAGCCAGCACCTTTTGATCGTAGATAGGCGTCGACACATATTCGACGCGGATTGGTTTGCCATCCTTGCGCCAGAACACCTCGTCTTCGATCCTGTGCACCTGTTCAAAGCGGAAAGATCGGTAGATCGGGCATTGCTGCGACGGGTAGATTTCGCCGTTGAGGTGATGGTGATGGATCATCGAATGGATGTCCTTGCCCAACAAATCCTGCGTCGTCCAGCCCAGCATTTCCTGCGCCGCGCGGTTGACGAAGGTGGTCTTGCCGTCGGCGTTGACGCCATAGATTCCTTCGCCCGCAGCGTTCAAGATCAACTGGTTCTGGCGCTCTAGTTCAGCAAAGAACGTCTCGGCCCGCTTCCATTCCAAAAGCCCAGCGCGATGAAGCTCGGCCGCTTCTGCAATCTGTGTGCGTTTGTCGAACGCATCCAGATCGGTGAAGCTGAGCAACAGAAAGCCCGGTTGATCCGGCACACCCCGCCCCCGGATTTCGCAGCGCAAAGGCACACCGTCCAGAGTGGTTAGCGGCACGTCCCGTGTCCAGCATTCACCACGGTGATCAACCTCGTCGACGAAGACCACAAATTTCGCCAGCGCCCTGCCCAGAAAGGTTGAGAACCTCAGGGCCTTGTCCATGTCCGGGTCCACAACGAACAGCGACGCCGCGGCTGTATTTATCGCGACTACCTTATCCTGAGAGGTGTCAAGAACCAGAGCCGCGTCTGGAAATGCGGCCAGCAGGGAATCAGATTGATGTCGTTCGTCAAGCATGTCGACATAATTGACGCTGCAGCGCAGAACAGTCTAACGAAATTTCGTAATTTATGAAATTTCGTAAAAAATAGTTGTCGCCAAAGCAAGTTAACACATTGACGTTAAAGTTAATTTTTACATTGAACAAATAAATGGCACTTGGTTTTTCTATCCAGGCCGCACTGTCAGGATGTTGGCAATCACCAGGAACATCCACCAGACAGGGGACTGCAAATGACGATTAAGAGCCTTGGAAATCCGTACTCCGCAGACACCGACCTGCGCCATGGCGCGGATTGCGGTTGCGACAACTGCGCATCCGGTCACGGCCACAGCCACACATCCAAAGACCTCGACCCGACGCAGATGTCGTCAGAACAAATGCTGGACCGCGCGGTCGAAAGCGCGATTGTGCGCTCGGTCTTTGGCCAAAGTGACATTGGCCGCCGGTCCTTCATGGGGATGCTGGGCGGAAGCACCGTTGCGGCGGCGTTAGCCTCGGTCTTCCCGATGAACGAAGCCAAAGCGGCGATCCTCGATAATCTGGGGGCACCAGAAAAAACCGATCTTAACATCGGCTTCGTGCCGATCACCTGCGCCACGCCAATCATTATGGCGCAGCCGCTAGGGTTTTATGAACGCTACGGCTTGAACGCGCAGGTGATCAAAACCGCCGGTTGGGCCGTGGCCCGAGACAAGTCGCTGTCGGGTGAATACGACGCCTCGCACATGCTGACGCCGATGCCGCTGGCAATGACACTAGGTGCCGGTTCGGTGGCTGAACCGTACATCATGCCAGCGGTCGAAAACATCAACGGTCAAGCCATCGTCCTGTCCAATGAGCATCTCGACAAGCGTGATCCGAAACAGTGGAAGGGTTTCACCTTTGGTGTGCCATTCGAATATTCGATGCACAACTTCCTGCTGCGCTACTACGTGGCTGAATTTGGTTTGGACCCGGATGTAGATATCCAAATCCGCGTTGTGCCGCCGCCCGAGATGGTTGCGAACCTGCGCGCCGGGAACCTTGACGGTTACCTGTCGCCCGACCCGTTCAACCAACGCGCGGTCTGGGAAGGCATCGGCTTTATCCACATGCTGACAAAAGACATTTGGGAAGGTCACCCCTGCTGTGCCTTTGCCGCACCGCTGTCCTTTGCGACGGAACTGCCGAACACTTATGGCGCTCTGCTCAAGTCGATTATCGACGCGACGCAGTATGCTTCGAACCCGGAAAACCGCAAAGAAATCTCGGCGGCGATTGCGCCAACGAACTACCTCAACCAACCGGTGCCGGTGATCGAGCAGGTTCTGACGGGCACGTTTGCCGACGGTCTTGGCGAAGTGCAGCAGGTGCCCGACCGGATCGACTTTGACCCCTTCCCGTGGCATTCGATGGGGGTGTGGATCCTGACCCAGATGAAGCGCTGGGGCTATATCGAAGGCGACGTCGACTACAGGGCAGTGGCCGAGCAGGTGTATCTTGCCGCGGACGCAAAGAAGGTGATGAACGATCTCGGTTACGATGCGCCGGATATCACCTACAAGTCGCACACGATTATGGGCAAAACCTTCGATCCTGCAGAACCCGAAGCCTATGTGTCCAGCTTCCCGATCGGAAAGGGCTGATCCATGTTGGACGGTCTTTCAATCAACAAGCGCGCTGCGATCTTGTCGATTGCCATGCTGGTGGTGGGCCTCCTGATTTGGGAGGCCGCCATTCCGGCGCAAAAGGCAGCGGGCGAACTGACAGAATACGAGCGTCTCACTGGCGGTGGTGCGCAAAAGGCGGGTGTTCCGCCACCCAGCCAAGTGATTGCCAAGGCATGGGCAGAATTATCCAACCCGTTCTATGACGCGGGCCCCAATGACAAGGGGATTGGTATCCAGATCGGATATTCGATTTATCGTGTTTTGGCAGGGTATTTCCTTGCCGCTCTGATCGCCATTCCTTTGGGCTTTCTCATTGGGATGAGTCAGGTCGCCTACAAGGCGTTTAACCCGTTCATTCAGGTGTTGCGGCCCATCTCGCCGCTGGCATGGATGCCGCTAGCCTTGTTCATCATTCAGGACAGCGAGGCTTCCGCGATCTTCGTTATCTTCGTCTGTTCGATCTGGCCTATGTTGCTGAACACAGCCTTTGGCGTAGCCGGGGTTCGTAAGGACTGGGTCAACGTCGCCCGCACGCACGAGTTGGGTCCGCTCAAGACCGCGTTCACAGTTATCTTGCCCGCCGCTGCCCCGACCATCGTAACGGGCATGCGGATCTCCATCGGGATCGCGTGGCTGGTTATCGTCGCGGCTGAGATGCTCGTCGGCGGGACAGGCATTGGCTACTACGTCTGGAACGAGTGGAACAACCTCGACCTGACCTCAGTCATCTTTTCAATCCTCATGATCGGCGTTGTCGGCATGTTGCTGGACTCGGCCTTTGGCGTCCTGCAGCGCGCGGTCGCCTACGCCGAATAAGGGAGACACCTCATGTCGAAACCTTTTCTCAGTATCGAGCGATTGACCCAGCAATACCCGGATGGCCAGGGCGGCACGATGACCGTGTTCGAGAACGCCAGCTTCGGGATCGAAAAAGGCGAATTCGTCTGCATCCTTGGCCATTCGGGCTGCGGCAAGTCAACGATCATGAACATCCTTGCCGGTCTGGCGGAGCCTACGGCCGGCGTGGTCAAGATGGACGGGTTCGAAGTATTCGGCCCGTCGCTGGACCGCGGTGTGGTGTTCCAGAACTATTCGCTCTTGCCGTGGCTGTCGGCGCTCAAGAACGTGACCTTTGGGGTCAAGGCACGCCACCCGGATTGGAGTGTCGAGCAAGTCGAAGAGCACGCCCGCGACTACCTTGCCAAGGTTGGTCTTGAAGGGGATGTCGTACACCGCAAACCCAGCCAGTTGTCGGGTGGCATGCGCCAGCGTGTGTCCATCGCACGGGCCTTTGCCAACCAGCCCAAGCTGCTGCTTCTGGATGAACCGTTCGGTGCGCTGGACGCGCTGACACGGGGCACCATTCAGGAAGAGCTGATCAAGGTGTGGGCCGGCACCGAGCAGACCGTGTTCATGATCACCCACGACATCGACGAGGCAATCCTGCTGGCGGACCGCATCCTGCTGATGACCAATGGGCCGTTTGCCCGCGTGGCCGAGTCGGTCGAGATCACCATCCCACGTCCGCGCACCCGGACCGAGATTGTCGAGCATCCGAACTACTATGCGATCCGCAACCATCTGGTGCACTTCCTTGGCCAACGGTCCAAGGAACTGGCGGGCAAGCAAAGCGACGATGCCGATCAACGCCCCGAAACGGTGCGTATCGACAAGACGACCGCCGAAGACGAACCCAGCGCCCCACCGCCCTTGCGGGCGGTAAACACTTAACCGAGCCAGCGCGATGACACATCAAGACACCCCACGCGCACCCCTGCCCCCATTTTCATATGAAGACGCGGTGCAGAAGGTGCGAATGGCAGAAGACGCTTGGAACAGCCGTGATCCCGCCAAGGTGGCGCTGGCCTATACGCGGGACACGGCGTGGCGCAACCGTGACACGTTCCTCAACGGTCGGGCCGAGGTTGAAGCGTTCCTGACCGCCAAGTGGGCCAAGGAAAACGGCTATCGCCTGATCAAGGAGATCTGGGCGCATGAGGGCAACCGGATCGCCGTGCGGTTTTGTTACGAGTGGCACGACGAGAACGGCCATTGGTTCCGCGCTTATGGCAACGAGAACTGGGAGTTCGATGCTCTTGGTTACATGGCTGTGCGTCATGCGTCGATAAACGATGTCCCCATCGCGGAGTCGGACCGCCTGTTTCACTGGCCGCAGGGCCGACGTCCTGACGACCATCCCGGCCTGAGCGAGCTTGGGCTGTAACCCACTGAATTTATAATACGACCCAGGAGGAAACCCAATGAAAGACAATTACGAGGTGCCAGTCATGATGACCAAGGAAGACGTGACGATGATGATCCTGTCCGCCAAAAAGCAGGCGGGCATGACATGGGAGGGCATCGCCGAGAAGATTGATATGTCTCCGATCTGGACGCATTCGGCTTGCATGGGCATGAACGCGTTTCCCAAGGACAAGGCCGAGGCGCTTGTGTCAGCCATGGGCTTGCCGCAGGAAGCGGCCAGCGTGCTGGAAGAGCCGCCGACAAAAGTTTGGGAACAGTCGGTCCCAACCGATCCGTGCATCTATCGTCTTTACGAAATCGTCGGTGTTTACGGCCCAACGATCAAAGCGCTGATCGAAGAAAAGTTTGGCACCGGCATCATGTCCGCCATCGACTTTGACATGCAGTTGACCCGCGTGCCGCATGAAAAGGGCGACCGCGTTAAGCTTGAAATGTCAGGCAAGTATCTGGCGTATAATTCCTGGTAAGTCAGGATGTTGTGCCCGGCTGGTGACAGCCGGGCACAACAAAAATGAGGCTGACATCAGCGCAAAACGGCAAATCAGTCGATGACCCGCGCCCCTTTCTGGATTGTCGGGTCGGCCGCGTTAAGGGTTTCAATGGCAAACCCGGCTGCGGCTTTGTATTTCGCCATGAAGTCCGCGCGTTCCGCAGTAGGGATCACGTCTTCGATGTTGTCGAACACGCCCCCGCAGCGATCGTTTAGCAAGTTAAGCAGACCAAACGGCCCTGCTCCACGATTACGCAAAACCAGTTCTGACACTGGGGCACACAGCTGCGCATCATAGGCAGCAAGCGCCGCTTCGGTAACACCAAATTCCAGCATCTTCGCCCCTATCACACGTGCATCGACAATCGCCTGACTGGCCCCGTTTGATCCGGTCGGGTACATCGCATGTGCCGCATCCCCCATGAGTGCCACCGGACCATCCACCCAACTTGGCACGGGGTCGCGGTCGATCATCGGGTTCACATAGGCACAATCGGCGTCGCGCAGCATGGTTGGCACATCCAGCCAATCATAGCGGAACTCTTCGAAATGATGGATGAACTCGTCTATTTCGACCGGTTTAAACCAGCCATCCTGTTGCCATGCGCCAGCATCGTCCATCGTGACTTCGGCGATCCAGTTGATCAGCGCGGTTCCGGTCTCGTCAGGTTTGGAGATCGGGTAGATCACCATCCGGTGCCGATGCGTACCCAAGCCGACAAACGAGGAAGTGGTACGCAATGGCTTGGCCCGCACGGTGCCCCGCCACATGATCGCGCCGCCCCAGTGGATCGGCGGTTGGTCGGGATACATCTGCGCGCGGATCGCCGAATGGATGCCATCAGCGGCGACCAGCAAAGTGCCGGTCTCGGTGTGCGTGGCCCCGGCGATCTGCACAGTCGCCTCGACGCCGGCATCGTTCTTTGTATAGCCTGTGACTTCCGCCCCAAGCTGAACCGCGTCGGCACCTGCCCGGTCCACCAGCGTGTCGTAGAGCAGCATATGAAGCTGCCCGCGATGCACCGCGTATTGTGGCCAGTTGTAACCCGCGCCCAGCCCGCGAGGTTCGGAATACACCTCGCGCCCGTTTAGACCAACCAGCGCCCATTCCTCGGCGGGCAGACCGACCTTGTCCAGGTCCTTGGCCGTGATGCCAAAGTCGAACAGTTCGCGCACAGCGTTGGGCTGCAGGTTGATGCCAACGCCCAGCGGCTTCATCTCGCGCGCGGATTCAAACACAGTGAACGGCACACCAATCTGATGCAGCGTCAGCCCAAGTGCCAACCCCGCGATACCGCCCCCGGCAATGATGACCCTGTTGTCGGACATAGTGGTGTTCCCCATGGTTTCGGTGGGTTTACTTTGTGGCGTTGGTCAGGACAACGGATCGGGTGTACCCATCCACGTAATCTGCGCAGTCACATTTGACGCGACGACCAAGGCGCGCCCGGTGGCCTGAACCATTTGCGGCAATAGCATCCATTCCAACGCCCATGCAGCACCCGATCTTTCCTGTTCGTGCACCATCGCCTGATGCAGCCCTGACAGCTGCACCGCATTGTAGCGGGCCAGAGTAACCAGCAATTCGGCCAACACCGGGTTCTGCTTGTGAGGCATGGCCGACGATCCGCCACCGCCCGCGAGGGTGATCTCGTCGATCCCCTGCTGGGCCATCAGGCAGATGTCCTGCCCCATCTTGCCCAGCGTTCCGGTGATAAGCGACATCAGCGACGCGGCCTCGGCCATCCCGTCGCGCATGGCGTGCCAGCTTTTTGTTGTTGGCGACAGACCAAGTTCACTGGCCACAGCCTCACAAACGGCGTCTGCACCGGCGCCCAGCGCCGCGTGATCTCCGGCGGCGCCGCCGATCTGCACCAATACGACGCGCGGGCGCAACTGCGCCAACCTGTCCCGATGCGTGAGCAGGGGCAAGCGCCACGTTTGCACCCGGTCGGACACGGTGATGGGCATCGCCGCCTGCATGCGGGTCCTGCCCATCAAGGGGGTTGCCCCGAACTTTAGTTCCAAAGCCTCAAGTTCCGAAGCCAAACGCGCCAGCCGCTGGTCGATTAGATCAATGCAGTTCGCCAGCGACAGCGCCGTTGCGGTGTCGATCACATCCTGAGATGTCGCGCCCTTGTGGACCGCGTTTGCCCCTGTCCGCTCTTTCAGCAGGCGCACCAAGGCAGGCACACAGACCCCGTCCAGAGCGGTGCCGTCGCGCAGTTCTTCCGGGGCAAGGCTGACAGCTTCGATGGCAGTCGCCGCAGAGGCACCTTCCGCCTCGGACCACAGTCCGGCGAGGTGACCGTGCCGCGACCACGCCGCCTCGAAAGCGATCATATGCGAAAGCTGCGCCTCGGCGGACCAAAGCGCAGCCATTTCGTCATCGGCAAAGAGGCCCGACAACCAAGGGTGGTCAAAGACGCCTGTCATCACAGGTCAAGAAACACCGTTTCGCCTTCGCCTTGAAGGCGAATATCGAACCGATAGGTGCCGTCTCCGGTTTTCTTGGCAATCAGCGTATCCACGCGCGGGCGCTGTTCGATGCGGGCCAGCAGCGGATCGGCGCTGTTGTCTTCGTCGTCGAAATAGATGCGCGTGTTGAGGCCGATGTTGATCCCCCGCGCGACGATCCAGATCGAAATATGCGGCGCGAACACCTGACCGTTGCGGCCTTTCACCGACCCCGGCTTAATGGTACGCAACGTGAATTCGCCCGTGTCTTTGTCAGCAGCAAAGCGGCAAAAGCCCGTCACCTTGGGATCGGCCCCATCCTGCCCGGGATACACACCCGCCGCATCGGCCTGCCAGCTTTCGAACATTGCGTCGCGCATGGCCCAGCCTGTTCCATCGTAGATCGACCCGACGATGGTAATCACTTCACCCTGTGCGTCGTCTTCGATCGGGCTCAAGCCAAGGTCTTCTGGGTAGACACCCTCGACCCCGGCAAAGGTCGGGATGCAACCGATATGGACATAAGGACCAGCGGTTTGGCTTGGGGTTTCCACCATAATATCAAGCGGTTGTGTCATGGGTTACATCCCTTCCGGCTTGTTTTCGAACATCGTCTGACGGCGCCCGCGCAGCACTATGTCGAATTTATAGGCAAGATAATCCATTCCGCGCGAATTCTGCATGTCCAGGGGTGCCACAAGCCGATCAAGCTGGCTGCGGTCCCGGACGGTCGCGGCGATGGGGCAGAGGTCAATCAGCGGATCGCCTTGGAAATACATCTGGCTGATAAGCCGCTGGCCAAACGCATGGCCGAAGATTGAGAAGTGGATGTGCATCGGGCGCCAGTCATTGGCGCGGTTCGGCCAAGGATACGCGCCGGGACGGATGGTCATGAATTCGTAGTGACCGTTCTCATCCGTTATCGTCCGCCCGCAGCCGCCGAAATTCGGATCGAGTGGCGCAAAATACGTATCTTTGATGTGTCGATACCGCCCGCCTGCATTGGCCTGCCAAATCTCGACCAGCGTGTGTGGCACAGGACGGCCCAACTCGTCTAGCACCCGACCGTGAACGCGGATGCGTTCACCGACGGCCAATGCCTTGCCTTGGGAGTAGTTGCTGATCAGGTTGTTATCGAGCGCGCCCAGCATGTTGTGACCGAAACGCGGACCGGTTTCCTCGCTTGGCGTGGATTCCATCGACAAAAGCGGCAGCGACGGGGAGCGCGTGATCGACGTCTTGTAGTCCGTGTAATACGGGTCCGGATGCACCTCGCGGCGGCGCGGCATCAGGGCTGCGGTGTCAGTCATCGGATTTCTCCATTTCTGCGTAAGTCTGTTTCGCCAGTTTGATGGCGTGGTTCGCCTTGGGCACGCCAGCATAGATCGCAACATGCTGGAACGCCTCGATCACGTCCTGCTTGCTGGCACCGGTGCGGGCGGTGGCGCGAATGTGCATCGGGATTTCCTCAAAGTTTCCGGTGGCGGCCAAAAGTGCCAGGGTCAGCATCGACCTTTCGCGTCTGCTGATCCCGTCAGAGGACCATACCGTGCCCCACGCGCCTTCAGAAATCAGCGTTTGAAACGGCAGATCGAATTCGGTCTTGTTCGCCTCGGCACGGTCCACATGGGCGTCGCCCAAGACCTCGCGCCGGGTTTTCATGCCTTGGTCGAACCGGTCAGACATGGCCCACCTCCTTGATGAAATCAGAGACCAAAGCACCAACCTTTCTTGGCGCTTCGACGCAAGGCAGATGACCTGCGTCCGAAATCACGTGAAAGGTTGCGTTGCAGAGCTTTGCGGTGGCCTCAACCAGTTCGGGAGTGGTTGATCCATCCTCGGACCCGGCCATCGCCATGACGGGCAGCGTCAGCGTGCGCGTGGACTCGGTGAAATCCGCCCCCGCTATCGCGGCGCAGCAACCGATATAGCCTTCGATCGGAGTGCGGGTCAGCATGTGGCGCCACGGCGCAAGGCGGGTCGCATCGTCGCGCATCTCGGGCGCGAACCAGCGGTCCAGAATGGCATCCGCCATCGAGTCGATCCCACCGCTGCGTAGACCGGCGATCCGCTCGGCCCACATCTCGGGCGACCCGATTTTGGCGGCCGTGTCCATCAGCACCAATGCCTTCATAACATCAGGCCGGCGCGCAGCCAGCCCCTGCCCGATCAATCCACCGATGGACAGACCGACAAAGGCAATATCCTGCAATCCCAGCGCGTCGATCACCGCCTCGGCGTCCGACACCAGCGTGTCCATGTCGTAAGGCGCGTCCGGGCAATCCGACAGCCCGTGCCCGCGTTTGTCAAACCGCACAATCCGCAGTCCTTTCGGCATGTGGGGCAGCAAGGGGTCCCAAACCCGCAGATCGGTGCCCAGCGAATTGGCGAACATCACCACAGGGCCAGTGTCGGGGCCGTCGACCTGCACATGCAGCACCGCTCCGTTCGACGTGACAGTTTTCATATCTGCAATCTCCTCCACCCCTTTTTGCCATTTCTTTCCACGACTGAAAATTATAATCTTTGACCATTCACTTAACCCATGGGTTATATATGCTCGATCCGCGCATCCGCCTCCGCCATCTTCGCTGCTTTCTGGAAACCGCACGCCTTGGATCGCTTTCGGCGGCTGCGGATGTGTTGAACGTCTCGCAACCTGCCGTCTCCAAAACGATCCGCGAACTGGAAGAGGTGCTGGGCAAACCCCTGTTCGACCGGTCACACCGAAGATTGACGATGACGGCGGTTGGCCGGGTGTTCCAGCAACATGCGGGCGCGGCGATGGCCGAACTGTCGCGGGCCCAATCGCTGGTCAAGGACACCCCCTCGCAGATCACCCGCCTGTCTGTCGGGGTTCTGCCCACCGCTGCCACGTCGCTGATGCCGCGTGCTGCCTTGGCGTTTCGGGACTCACATCCAAATTGTCTGCTGCGCGTCAGCACAGGGCCGAACTGGCTGTTGATGTCGCAGCTTCGGGAAAGCAGCCTTGATCTGGTGGTGGGGCGCATGGGCAATGCAGAGGTGATGCAGCACCTTTCGTTTCATCATCTCTATTCCGAGGACATCGCAGCCGTTGTGCGCCCAGATCATCCGCTGACCCATGAGGCGCAGCCATTGGACGCCTTGGACGTTTTCCCATTGCTTTTGCCGCCTCCGGGCGCAGTGATCGCCCCGCTGGTTCGGGCGCTTTTATCCCGGCACGGCATTTCGGCACAAAGTGCTGCGTTCGAATCCGTTTCTCTCGCCTTTGGTCGGCGGGTGGTGCAGTCATCGGATTCCGTATGGTTTATCTCACGCGGGGTTGTTGAAGACGAGTTGGACGCAGGCACGCTGATCGCCCTGCCCCTTGGCAATGACATGCGCGGCGGCCCCATCGGCATTTCGATGCGGGCAGATGGCGTTTTGACCGAGGAACAAACTGGATTGATCCGGGCGTTGGAAGACGCCCGGACCGAATTGCGCCCCTTGGGTCAAACCGCGGATTAGAACGGTAAGCCGATATAATTCTCGGCCAGATCGCGCCGCGCGGTTTCCGATTGCGACAGGTGGCGCAGCGTTGATTTGCGCATCTGCGCGGCAAAGCTATCTTCGCCATCAAAATGGTGCAGCATCGTCGTCATCTGCCAACTGAACCGCATCGCCTTCCAAATTCGCAGCAGCGCCCGTTCCGAATAGGTGTCGATCCCGGCCCTGTCGCCTTTCTTCACCGCATCAGTGAGCGCTTGATAGAGGTAATGCACATCGGACACCGCCAGATTCAGCCCCTTGGCCCCGGTCGGCGGGACGATATGTGCAGCGTCGCCCACCAAGAACAATCGACCCCAACGGAGCGGTTCACTGACGAAAGACCGTAGCGGCGCGATGGATTTTTCGATGGATGGGCCGGTTTCCATACTGCTGGACACCTCGGTCGGCAGACAGCTTTTCAGCGTGGTCCAGAAGCGCTCGTCGCTCCATTCCTCGACCTTATCCGTCAGAGGAACCTGCACGTAGTAGCGGCTCAGGTTTTCATTGCGCATAGATGCCAGAGCAAACCCGTTCGCGGAATTTGCATAGATCAGCTCTTCATGTGCGGGCTTCGTGCGCGACAGAACCCCCAGCCAGCCAAAGGGATAAACCCGCTCAAACTCGCGGCGCTTGTCCTCGGGGATGGTCTTGCGGCTCACGCCATGAAACCCGTCGCAGCCCGCCACGTAGGCACAGTCCAGACGCTTGCGTTCGCCATCTACAGTGTATTCGACGTAAGGCGCTGAACTGTCGGCGCCCTGAATCACCACGTCTTCGACACCATGGATGATCGTCGCGCCCATCGCATCCTGGGCCGCGTAGAGGTCGGTCGTCACCTCGGTCTGGCCGTAGACCATCACAGAGGTGCCCGTCAGGTCCTTGAAGTTGATGTGAACCATCAGGTCATCGTCCGTCAGGTAACAGCCGTCATGCGGAATGCCCTCGCGCGCCATGCGGTCGCCGACGCCTGCTTCGCGCAGCATCGCGACCGTCCCGGCCTCAAGCACACCGGCCCGGATACGTGACAACACATGCTCGCGTTTTGCGCGTTCAAGGACGACCGTCGCCACACCCGCCTTGTTAAGCAGTTGTGACAGCAACAGACCCGACGGTCCCCCGCCGATGATGGCGACTTCGGTTTTCATGGCAGCATTCCTCCAAAAGCTGACGACCTTGGTAGGCTCTTGGGCTGCGTCAGGTAATGGCATGAAAGAGCGCGCTATGGTAAGAATCGAACATGACTGCACAAAACACCATTCCAGCCTTCGGCCTTTATGGCGAACAAGGCCCGTTCCCAGACGTGATCCATTTCGAGGATTTCTCGGTCCGCGCGCCGATCAATGACTGGCGCATCCTGCCGCATCGCCACAGCCAGATGTCACAGCTTTTCATAGTTGATCAGGGCTGGATCGACGCCACGGTCGATGGCGAAAGGCACCGCATCTCATCGGGGCAATTCCTATATATTCCAGAGCATTGCGTGCATGAATTTGTCTTTGAGCCAGGTTCGGAAGGCAAGATCTTCTCGTTTCCTGTGAACATCGTTCGCACGATCTCTCCGTCGACGGATCACATCCTCACTGCACTGTCTGAACCCTGTGTCGGACGCATCCATCCTGTGCTGGAACAAGTCACACGATTGCTGCATGAGACAATCGGAGCGGCCAGCCTTTTTCGGGCACAGCAAGTTGTAGGATTGGCACATTCCGTGCTCGCGAACCTTGCAGAAGCCCAGCTATCCAGACGCGAGTCAGATCAGAAAGCCAAACATGCACGGCTCTTTGCGCTGGATGAACTGATCTCGAAACACATGTCCGATGGCTGGTCGGCTTCGGACTTTGCCAACGCGCTGTCGATCAGCACGGGCCATCTGAGCCGCCTGTGCCGCGCAGCAACCGGGTTGGGGGCTGCGGCCTATATCGAACAGCATCAGATGCAGGAGGCCTGTCGTCTTCTGGCTTTCACGCAATTGCCGGTGTCAGAAATCGGCTACCGTCTGGGGTTCATTGACCCGTCCTATTTTTCAAAACGGTTCCGCGCGGTCCGTGGGCAAACCCCGACCCAGTACCGTGCGCTGTTCACGAAATAAGCACACGATCCGCCAGCCCAGTGATCCGCGCGGGATCAGGGTGCATGTCCGCAACAGCCGCGCATTTGGCCCAGCACGCACGGAAATATAGCCCTGCCGTGGCTTGCGCAAAGGCGTGCGCCTCATGCTCGGCCTCGGCCTCTGCGCGCATCCGGTCGCGCCACGTGATCCAATCGGCCAGATCGGCCAAAACTCTGTCCGACGCACCACCCAGTTCACGGATCAGGTCTGCGAACTGGTCCGCGCCTTGCCCCTTGAGTCCGCGTGTTGCAATGCTGCGTTCGTGAATCCCGTTCGCCCCTTCATAGATCGACGTGATCCGCGCGTCGCGCCAGACCTGCCCGATATGGTATTCGTTCAGGTAACCATAACCGCCCAAGATCTGAATCCCGAGATCGGCTGCCCTGATCCCGGCCTCGGACCCGAACACCTTGCACAAGGGTGTGAGGAAAGACACAAGATCGGGGCGGTCTTCCCGTTCCATCTCGACGAATGCCACATGGCACATCGCCCGCGCGCCTATGGCGAGTGACGCTTGTTCCGACAACATCCGCTGCACATCAGCATGGTCAACCAACCGTGCCGGGCTGCCACCCTTGCGTCGCCCTTGAACACGATCGTTGGCGTAGGCTGTCGCAATCTGCGATGCCCGCGCTGCATGCGCGACACCCTGCAAAGCCACGTCAAGCCGCGCGTGGTTCATCACAGTGAACATAGCGCGCAGCCCATCGCCTTCGGCACCAATCAATTCGGCGCGCGTGCCTTGAAAGGTCAACTGACAGGTGGGTGAGGCATGTAGCCCCAGCTTTTCCTCGATCCGGGTAACGGTCACCCCGCCCCCCCCTGAACAAAGGAACAGCGACAACCCATTCAGACCGTCTTCGACCGATCCACTGCGGGCAAGCACCAGATGCAGGATGCCCTTGGACATGTCCTGATCGCCGCCAGAGATGAAAATCTTTTCTCCCTCCAGCCGCCAACCTTCGCCATCGCGCACGGCTTTGCACCGGATGCCAGACAGGTCTGACCCGGCCCCCGCTTCGGTCAGGCACATGGTCGACAGCACCTCACCCGAGGCCAAGCGAGGAATCCAAGTCTCTTGCTGAACTGGCGTTCCGAAATGCAACAACGTTTCGATGGCACCAGGAACCAGACCGCACACCATCTGCATGGCGTGATTGGCCCCGCTGAACACTTCGGAGACACCCGCTGCTATCAGGGCAGATTGGTCCATCCCACCAAAGCGTTCCGGCGCACGCAGCCCTTGCCAGCCACCCTCAGCAAGCTGTGCATATGCATCGCGAAACCCATCAGGCATGATGACGCGCCCCTCAACAAGCCGGGCACCTTGCGCATCCCCGATGGCATTCAACGGCGCCAAAACACCTTCGGCAAATTGTGCGAAATGTCCAAGGATGTCCGAAGCCAGCGCATCGTCCCATTCCGCCGTATGATGAGCCCCGGCCACATGTCGCAGGGAAAACAGGATATCATCAGTCGGCGCGGTGAAGTCGGTCATGGATCAGACGCCCGCGTCCGACACACCAAGAAGCCGCATCGCGTTTTCCTTGAGGATCAGCGGCCGCACTTCGTCTTTGAACGGCGCATCCGCAAAGTCCTTGAGCCAGCGATCCGGCGTTATGGCAGGCCAGTCCGACCCGAAAAGCATCTTCTTTTTCAGGATCGAGTTCGCATATTTGATGAAGATCTCGGGGAAGTATTTTGGCGACCAGCCCGACATGTCGAAATAGACATTCGGCTTGTGCTGCGCGACGGCTAGACCCTCTTCGGTCCACGGAAAGCTGGGATGCGCCAGAACGATGGGCATGTCCGGGAAATCCACCGCGACATCGTCCAGATGCATCGGGTTCGAATACTTGAGCCGCATGCCCATCCCACCACGCATGCCGGAACCAACGCCCGTTTGCCCGGTATGGAACAATGTGATGGCGCCCTCTTCGGCGCAGGCTTCAAGCACGGTGTAGCAGGCCTCGCGGTCATTGGGGAAAAACCCCTGCATTGTCGGGTGAAACTTGAACCCGCGCACGCCGAATTCGCGCACCAAACGCCGCACCTCGCGCGCCCCCGCCTTGCCCTTGTGTGGGTCGATCGAGGCAAAGGGGATCAGGATGTCGTCATTTTCGGCGCAAAGCTGGGCGACTTCTTCGTTCGAGTAACGCCGGAACCCGGTTTCCCGTTCGGCATCGACCGGAAAGATCACCGCCGCGATATTGCGCTCGCGGTAGTAGATCGCGGTGTCCTGAACCGTTGGCAACATGCCCTCGGCGCCGGCGGGATTCTTAAAATAGGCGGCCATACCCGCTTGGAATTCATTGTATCCATCATCACGGCACTGATTGCAGGGCTCCTCGGCATGTGTATGAAAATCAATGGCTTGGACCTTTGAAAAATCGACCATGTCTGCCCTCCCGCAGCAAGAAATCAGCGCTTTCAAAAAACGCTATACAGCAAAACCGTTTACATATACAACAAAACTAATTGAAGGATCGGGAGGATCATATGCACGATGGCTCAACACCTTCGGGTGCCGTCACTCGCATTGAAATCGACGGTGATATCGCAACACTGATCTTCGACCGTCCGGAAAAGCGCAACGCGATGAACGATGCGCTGGTCGACGATCTGGACCAGTTCTTTTCCCATCCACCCAAAGGCGTGAACGCGGTAATCCTGCGCGGTGAAGGTGGGCATTTTTGCTCCGGTCTAGATCTGGCCGAACATGAACACCGCGCTCCGATCGATGGCGTCCACCATTCCCGCAACTGGCATCGCGTGTCCGAATTGATCGAATTCGGCGGCCTGCCGGTGATTTCAGTTCTGACCGGCGCTGTGATCGGCGGCGGGCTCGAGATCGCGGCGTCGACCCATGTGCGGATCGCCGAACCGACGGCGCGTTTCCAGCTTCCCGAGGGCCGTCGCGGCATCTTCGTTGGCGGTGGTGCAACAGTGCGCGTGGGCCGGATCATCGGCCCGGATCGCATGCGCGAGATGATGCTGACCGGTCGCAACTACGGTGCGGAGGACGCGGTATCTCTTGGTCTTGCGCATTATTCCGTCGGCGAAGGCGAAGGTCTGGATCTTGCCCACAAGCTGGCCCGCAAGATCGCGGACAATGCGCCGTTCTCAAATTACCTGATGATCAACGCGCTATCGCGGATCGGCGACATGTCCCGGTCGGATGGCCTGTTCACCGAAAGCCTGGCCGCCGCGATGTGTCAAACATCCGACGGTGCAAAAGAAGGGCTTCGGGCCTTTCTGGAGAAGAGGGAGCCGAACTTCAGAAAGTAAAGCGGAGGCCGTGGGTCACACGGGAAGCGCGCAATTGGGTTGGTCCCGAATGCACGTTTCTTACCACCACCTGACCAGTGGAGACATTCCGTTCCGCATCGGAAAACATTTAATGGCGCGGAGTGTTCCTCAAGAAACACCATCAAGTCAGACAAATCTGGGAGGATTTACCATGAAAAGAAGAAACTTTGTCAAAAGCGCCGTTCTGGCCACCGTTGCAGCCCTTGGCGTGTCCAGCGCCGCCTACGCACAAGACATAACACTGCGCCTGCACCAGTTCCTGCCACCACCTGCGCCGGTTCCGGCACAGATCCTCAAGCCTTGGGCTCAGGGCGTCGAGGAAGCGTCAGGCGGTCGCATCAAGATCGAACATTTCGACGCCATGTCTCTGGGTGGCCGTCCGCCCGAATTGATGGATCAGGCACGTGACGGCGTGGTCGATCTGTCCATGACCGTTGTCGGCTATACCCCCGGGCGCTTCCCACGTACCGAGGTGTTCGAACTGCCGTTCATGATGACCAACCCGGTTGCGACGGCCAAGGCGTATTGGGAAATGGTTGAGTCCGATTTCCAGAGCAACGAATATAAGGACGTGAAGGTTCTTGGCGCGTGGGTTCACGGCCCCGGCCTTATCCACTCGACCGACGGTGTGACCAGCCTTGAAGACATGAAAGGGCTCACCCTGCGCGGTCCAACCAGGATCATCAACGACCTGATGGCAGAACTGGGTGCAGAACCCGTGGGTATGCCCCTGCCCGCGATCCCCGAGGCGCTGTCCAAGGGTGTTGTGAAGGCAACCGTGATCCCGTGGGAAGTGACCACCGCGATCCGCCTGTCGGAACTGGTGAGCAACCACACCGAGTTTTCGGGTGATGAGTCGCTTTACACCGCCGCCATCGTTCTGGTGATGAACAAGGCCAAGTACGAAGCCTTGCCCGACGATCTTCGCGCAATCCTTGACGCAGAATCCGGTGCCAAGCTGTCGGCCTTTGCCACGCAGGTGATGTGGGACATGGACGCCCCGGCCAAGGCGATTGCCGAAGAAGCAGGCAACACAATTGTCACACTGGATGAAGCCGAGGTCGCCCGTTGGAAGGAAGCGTCTCAACCTGTGATCGAACGCTGGATTGCCGATATGGACGCCAAAGGCATCGACGGCGCGGCGCTTATCGAACAGGCCAAATCCCTTATCGCCAAGCACGGCGGCTGATCGGTCAGAGCAGTAAACGCGGTGGGCTGATTGCAATGGCCCACCGCACCTTGGGGAGGGTGGCATGTACCGACGACTTCAGATCATTGTCGAACTTATTGCGCGGGTGCTGGCTCTTGCGGGTGGCGCGGTGCTGTTGTGCATCATCGTCTTGACCTGTGTGTCGATCATCGGCCGCGCGCTGGTGCCCTTCGATTTTGGCGTAGGCCCGATCCGCGGCATCTATGACATGACAGAAATTGGCATGGCCGCAGCGATCTTTGCCTTTCTCCCTTGGGCTCAATTCAACGAAGCACACGCACGGGTGGACCTGTTCCAACCTATAATGCCCAAGACGATGGACCGCGTTCTGGACCTTCTGTTCAACGTGGCGATGTTGGTGGTTGCCGCAGTTGGAACGTGGCGTCTGTATCTAGGCATGCAGGACAAACTGTCATTCGGCGAAACAACTCTGATCGCGCAGATCCCAGTGTGGCAGGGCTATGCCGCCAGCCTCTTGGGCGCGGTCGGCTTCATCATGGTCGCCGCATTCTGCGTGCTGCGCTCTGGGCGGCGCATGGCCGGACTTCCGGACTAGGAACCACATAACATGACCAATATCGAACTGGCTCTCTGGTCCTTCCCGATCCTTCTCGCGCTGGTCTTTCTGCGCGCCCCCATCGCGCTGGCGATGATCGGGGTTGGCGTCGGCGGAACCTACCTGGTGATCGGGTCATCCATGATGACTCTGAACCAATTGAAAACACTGACCTACGGCACGTTTTCCAACTACTCCTTCTCGATCATTCCGCTGTTCCTGCTGATGGGACAGTTCGCCACCCTGTCCGGCATGTCGGCCGCCCTTTTCCGCGCGGCGGAAAGCTTTTTAGGGCATCGCAAGGGTGGCGTCGCCATGTCTGCAGTCGGGGCCTGTGCGGGCTTCGGTGCGATCTGCGGATCATCGCTGGCCACTGCCGCCACGATGGGTCAGGTGGCCCTTCCCGAACTGCGACGCTATGGCTACCCCGGATCATTGGCAACTGGCGCTTTGGCTGCAGGCGGCACCTTGGGCATTCTGATCCCGCCGTCGGTCATCCTCGTGATCTACGCGATCCTAGCAGAACAGAATATCGAAAAGCTGTTCGTCGCCGCGCTGATCCCCGGCATTCTTGCCGCTATCGGCTACATGATTGCCATTTCCGTCTGGGTCCGTATGTCCCCCAACAGCGCCGCTGTCAAAGACCGGGTGCCGTGGGGACAGCGAATGAAGGCGCTGGGGCAAGTCTGGCCCGTGATCCTGATCTTCATCTCCGTCGTCGGCGGCATCTATGCGGGTATCTTCACCCCGACCGAAGCTGCCGCAGTTGGCGCAGCAGGTACGGGTCTGGTTGCACTTGCTTCGGGCCAAATGAGCTGGGGCAAGCTTAATCAGGCGATCCTTTCGACCGCTGCGTCTTCTGCGATGATTTTCCTGATCATCCTTGGCGCGGGCATCTACAACAACTTCCTGTCGCTCACCCAATTGCCGCAAAACGCGTCTGTTTGGGTTGGGGATCAAGGTTTCTCGCCTTGGTTCGTGCTGACCATCGTTCTGATCATGTACCTTGTGTTCGGCTGTGTCATGGACAGCCTGTCCATGGTCTTGCTGACCGTGCCGATCATTTTCCCGATCATGTCTGTCCTCGACTTCGGGATGAGCGCGAATGACTTTGGTCTCTGGTTCGGCATTCTTGTTTTGATCGTCGTCGAGGTAGGATTGATCACGCCTCCAGTCGGGATGAATTTGTTCATCATCAACTCGATGGCCAAGGAAACGCCCATCGGCCAGACCTACAAGGGCGCCCTGCCCTTTGTCCTGACCGACATGGTCCGTGTTGTTATCCTTGCGGCCTTTCCGCCAATCACACTCTGGCTGGTCTGGGTGATCGACGCGTTGTGATCCGGTCACGGCTTACTTTGCGATGCCGCGCCGCGTGTTCTGCAATGTCTAACCGACAGGCTGCACAACCCGCCGCGCTGCGATCAGGTGATGCCAGCACAGAACAAGCACCGCACCGCCAATTCCAAACCACATCAGCAAATCCGTTTTCCACAGGACCAGTACCGCCAGGACAAGACGCACGACCACTTCAACGCGGCTCATCCGGCAGGTATCAAATTTCGCCAAGGCCGACGCGGTCAGATAAAGCGCCAGAACCAGCTTAGCGCCAAGCCACAGCAGGTGCGCTGTATCCACCTGCCCACTATAGCCGTCGATAAGCACACGCTGACCACTTTCATTCGTGATGGTCACAGCCTCTTCAATTAGCAACAGCTCTGGATACCAAGCAAAGACAAATGGAATGACGAACATCACGATCCCAACCCGCACAGCGGCAATACCGGTGCGCATCGGCTCTGTCCGCGTGATCGATGCCGCAGCGAATGCGGCCACTGCGACTGGCGGTGTGATGGCCGAGGCCACGGCAAAATAGAACACGAACATATGCGCGGTGAAAAAGCTTACGCCAAGATTGGCAAGCAATGGCCCCAAAAGCAGCGCGACATTCACATAGGCAGGCACCGTTGGCATACCCATTCCAAGGATGATCGCGCAGACCATGGCACAGAAAAGCGCCAACATCAGATAGACGCCCCCAACAATCGGAATCGTCACTCCGAACAATGTGATGCTATTGGCTTTTTCCAGCCACGATGTGACTGCCCGGGTCAGCTCTCCGGTCAGACCGCTTTCGTTCAGGAATGCCGATATAATCGACACGGCAAAAAGCAGTAGAAAAAGTCGGGAAATCAGAATACCGCCGTCCGCCAGCGATACCAAAATCTTGGACGGTTTCGCGCGTGTTTCTGGATCCAGAAGCAGAAGCGGCACCAGAATTGCCACCGCCCACCAACCCGCCGACACCGCATCACCCGTTGAATTCACGATTGTCTGGACCAAACCGGTTGGCAAGATTTGCCCAACGACACCGACTTGCACTGCATCCTTGTTCCCCAGAAGCAGAAACAGAATGGTTAGGATCGGAACGATGATGATGACAAGGTTCAACCAATCCTGACGATCCATCACCAGATCTTCGGGAATGTCGCGCATCGCTTCTACTTTTTCCCGTCGCGCCTGAAACATCACCGCAAGGAAGATAGAAAAGAAGAAACACATCGCTGGCAGGAATGCAGCCATGATGACTTTGGTGTAGGGCACCGCTGTCAACGCAACGAGCACGAAAGCCGCAACCCCCATCACCGGCGGCATGATCTGCCCTCCTGACGATGCTGCAGCCTCGACTCCGCCTGCGAAATGCGGATTGAACCCGTTGCGCTGCATCATGGGAATGGTCAAGCGCCCGGTCGACAACACATTGGTCACCGGACCACCGGTGATGGTGCCGAACATCGCCGACGACACGATCGCCGCATGGGCGGGACCGCCGCGCAAGCGCCGCGTTGCCCGTACCGCCAGCTTGATAAGGGACGTGCCCCCTGCCGAGGTGCCAAACAGCGCACCGAGGATCACGTAGGGAAAGACCTGATTGACGACGATATCCATGAACCGCCCCATGAAACCATCAGGGGTAATGAAAACGTTGGTCGCTTTCTGAACTGCGGCAGCAACAGCGTCGCCGCCATCTGCACCCAGTTTTGTCAGAAGGAAATTGTTGTCACTCAGATCCAGCGCCCAAATGATCGCGGTGCCGACCGTATAAAGCACCACGACGCTGGCAACCGCAACAAGCGGAAAGCCCCAAACGCGGATATTGTAGAGAAAGAACAGTGCGATAATTGTAAACAACAGCGGGAGAATCCAAACACCGAACCGGGCCTGACAGGCAGGCACTTCGGCTTCGAATGACATGCCGGGGATCACCCCTTCTGATCGCTCTGCCGCGTCCTGAATCAGCCGGGCGCGTTCGCCTGTAAGCTGATCAATCAAGCACACACTGTCGATCTCGACCAGAAAACCAAAGGCGGCTAGGAATGCCGCAAGGACCAACCCGGCATCCATCAACAGCCCCAACCACGCCCGCTCTGGACGTGTGTCGCGCCACGCCCGATAGACGCTCGCATCCAATGCAACGATGAGCATCATCAGGAAAAAGACGGGCGGGTAGAAAAACTCGGATGGGAAACCCGAGATGCGAAAAAACGGTCTACCCGTGATCTCGCGCGCCAAATCCTGCAATCCCGGTATCTCGGGCAGCGTATTGAGCATGCCCACACATACAAGAATCAGTGCCAAGACGGTCGCAAGGGTCTGAGCCCGCGATTTGCGGTCCAATTGGCTGTCAGAGCGCATGAATGACGTCCTTGGGTGTCAGCTTTGGCCAGCGACTCTTCGCTGGCCAAACATTACGGATGTGACGCTTTGCAATCAGGGACGAAGGCAATCCGCGACCGAGTGGCCTGCTTCTTCGAAGGCACGGATCGCACCGGGATGCATCTTGATCTGAACCGCACCACAAGCGCCCTGACTTTTGCCATCGACATCACCGAACGACATGTTCAGAAACGGTCCGCGCGGAGAACTGTTCACGAACCGCTCTTCGCCTTCAAGAAACGCCTTGGTCAACTGGTAGGCCAGTTCCTCATCCATCCCGGCCGATACGATTTGGCCAAATGCGGTGGCAAAGCTGTCGAACGTATCGTCATCCGTGACAATGGTGATGTCATTGCCTGCATAGGCTTTGCGCACATCTTCCACCGGCAGTGAATAAGGCGCGTGCCCCGGTGCGGCAAGGATTTGTTGGCCCAATTCGCTGTTCAGCAGATCAGAAGGAACGTCGTAAATAGTCGTGCCACCTGCGGCAGCGATGGCGATCTGGCGACCGGACGGCAAGCCTTCGGGAATGGTCCAGCCATCAACACCACCACCGGTGATGCTCGACACAGTGTCGGGCCATGGGTTTTGGATACCTTCGTATCCTTCGCCGTCTTTCAAGCCAGACAACAACTGCACCATTGCCCGCCCCGAGGTTAGAGCGGCCCCGCGCGGCGGTCCGTTCCAAATACGCTTTCCTTCAAGGTTGCGAATGTCATCAACATTGCTGCTGTTGTAATGTCCGAAAATCTGCGCTGAACCCGCGTTGAAAAACAGGACCTGGATGTTTTCAGCTAGCTCTGCGCCCTTTTCCGGGCCAACACCACTGTAAGGCCCAATACCTCGGGACAAAAGAAACGGCAGGATCAGTGGCGCGGGTGCCATGTCCAGACGGCCTTCGGCGACGGCCTGCACAGAATTGGTCAGCGTGGCCCCTTCGGTAATCTGAAGCGTTGCAACCCCAGCGCTTTCCAAAATCGCGGCATATGTCGTGTCGATGTAATGCGGGGTTGACCCCGGCGTCGTCGTTTCTGCCGTCAGTGTGGCTTGCGCCGAAACGGCAAAGGGTGCCAGCGCAACCGCTGCACCCAAGAGCGTAGTCCTGAGCATCTTTATCCTCCCTGATGTCACGTCCAACATAAGGACATGTGCCCCCATTTTCGGGAGCTTGGGTTCAGGCTTGCAGAAAATATATGACTTGTCACGTATTTATTTTTCAGTCTTTATCAGGAAATTGGGAGGAAGATCATGTCCGATGTCAAATCTCGCGTCAGCGAAGACCGCATTCTCGACCGCCGATCACGGGAATCCACAAACCTGTTCACGCGATTGCCCGCGGCCTCTTCGGCATCCCGCAGTCAGGCGCAACGTTGCCTGCAATACGGCGGTGGTCTATCCATCGTCGAATGGCGGACGCTTTGGGATTTGGCCGAAGCAGGCCCGATGACAATCCGCGATCTGGCGTCGATTCAGCGCACCGATCACTCCCTTCTCAGTCGCGCACTGCCAGAGATGCGCAAGAAAGCCTATGTCGAAATGCACCGCGACAGCCGGGATGGACGCCAAACTATCGTCGAGATTACTGCAAAGGGTAGAGCCGCCTACGAGACCGCCGCTCCGGTCATGCGTCGTCGACGTGAAGCCCTGCGTGCGGTGTTCACCGAAGCCGAAATCCTGACCTTTGTCGGCTTGCTCGACCGATTTGACAGCTTCCTGCAAACGCCCGCTGAAGACCTGCTGGATAAGGACCGCAAAGAATGACCGACCGCCCCAATGTTCTGTGGATCATGGCCGACCAACTCCGGTTCGATTACCTAAGCTGCTACGGCCACCCACATTTGCACACCCCGCATATCGACGCCCTCGCCCAGCGCGGCGTGCGCTTCACCAATGCCTATGTGCAATCCCCGGTCTGCGGCCCGTCACGCATGTCGGCCTATACCGGTCGCTACGTACGCAGCCACGGGTCCACTTGGAACGGCATGCCTTTGCGGGTTGGTGAACCAACTCTGGGCGATCACTTGCGGGATATCGGCGCGCGCGCGGTTCTTGTTGGCAAGACCCATATGGTCGCCGATGCCGAAGGCATGGCGTGGTTGGGCATTGATCCCAAAAGCGAAATCGGCGTTCGGCGGTCGGAATGTGGCTTTGAACCGTTCGAACGGGATGACGGTTTGCACCCGGACAGCGCGCGGCAGAACTGGTCGGCCTATGACGATTACTTGGTGGCGCATGGCTACTCCTCGGACAACCCATGGGAGGATTTTGCCAATTCCGGTCTGGACCCCGACGGCGAACTGCTCTCTGCGTGGCTGCTCAAGAACTCGCGGCTTGCGGCCAATATCCCCGAAGAACACTCTGAAACCGCCTACATGACCAACCGGGCCATGGACTTCATGCAAAAGGCACAGGCGGATGGTCAGCCTTGGGTTTGTCACCTCAGCTACATCAAACCGCATTGGCCCTATATCGTGCCCGCCCCGTACCACGACATGTATGACGCGCGGCACATCGTCGACCCGATCCGCACCGAGGCAGAACGCGACTCAGATCACCCGCTGATGCGGGCCTATCTTGATGCCCGCGTCTGCCGCAGCTTTGCCCGCGATCACGTGCGCGAACATGTCATCCCCGCCTATATGGGGCTGATCAAGCAGTTGGACGATAATCTGGGTCGCCTATTCAAATGGATGGACGATACCGGACTCAGCAAGAACACCATCGTCGCGGTCACGTCGGATCACGGCGATTACATGGGCGACCATTGGATGGGCGATAAGGATTTCTACCACGAGGTGGCGGTCAAGGTGCCGCTCATTCTCCATGATCCGCGACCCGAGGCAGACGCCACACGCGGTCTGGTATCAGACGCATTGGTCGAGATGATCGACCTTGCGCCAACCTTCCTGTCCGCCCTTGGCGCGCAGCCAAAGCCCCATATCCTCGAAGGCCGCGACCTGACTCCAATCCTGCACGGCAAAGACGGTTTTTCGCGCCACTACGTGATCAGCGAACACGACTATCACTGGTCCGAAATGGCAAAGGCGCTGGGTGTGCCACAAGAAGACGCGCATACAACGATGATCTTTGACGGGCGCTGGAAATACGTCCGCTGCGAAACCTTCCGTCCCGTATTGTTCGATCTGGAAACCGACCCCAAGGAACTGACCGACCTTGGCGCGTCAGAGTTGCCGGAACACCAAGAGGTCCGCCGCCGGATGGAGGCCGCCCTGCTCAACTGGGCCACACGCCACCATACCCGCATCACCGCAACACCGCAGGTGCTAGCCCGCCAGAAAGTCGCGGCTGAATCTGGCATTCTCATCGGCTTCTGGGATGAAACAGAATACAAGGCGGCCACGGGCAAGGCCTTTGACAGCCTCACCCCTATCGGTCGCCCTGAGTGACGGCGTCTAGACCGAGATCACTCCGGGACCACCAACGTGCAACTGATGCGCAGCGTCAGAGAAATTTGTGCGCATCGCTCGTTGGTTCAACGACCCCTTCTCGGTGATCTCGCCTTTGTCGAAACTTGGTGTCTCGTTCAGCACAAGGATGCGCCGCACACGGCTGGCCGATCCGGTTGCGGCCTTGGCCGCCTGCGCCAGCTTGTCGGTCAAGGCAGCCATTAATTCCGCCTGACCCATCTTGGACGCACGCTCTGACAGCAGCACCAACGCGCCCAGTTCGGCTTCGTTTTCGCCAGTGATCACCGCGTCCCGGATCAACCCGTCCAATGCATCTACCAAAGACGCGCGAACCGCCCCTACAGCGACCCAAGTGCCCGTGGTCAATTTGAAGTTCTCGGCCACCCGTCCGTCGAAAAAGAACCCTTTGCTCAGATCGTCGGGATCAGCAGGGCGCAGCGCGTCACCCATGCAGTAATACCCTTCTTCGTCAAAGGCATCGCGCGTCTTTGCAAGGTCGCCGTAATAGCCCGGCGTGATGCTGGGCCCTTTCAATCGGAGTTCCAGCTTGCCGCCATTGGGAACAAGTTTCATTACCAATCCGCGTGCCGGCACGCCAACATTGCCCGACTTTTCCTGAACCTCGGTACAGGCCAGTGCAAACGGTGCAGTTTCAGTCGCACCCAGAGATGTCGCCAACAGCACCTCTTGTCCCGTCGTCTTGCGCCCGATCGCGCGCAACCGATCCCATGTGTGCTGCGCCATGCCTGCCCCGGCATAGAACATCATCTTGAGATCCTTGAAAAAAGTCTGCGCCAGTTCTGGATCCTGCTCAAGCTGGTCAACCAATATGTCCCAGCCGATCGGCACATTGAAATACCACGTGCACGATACGTCACGCAGATTGCGCAATGTCTCGTCAAACTTGCCCGGCGCGGGCTTTCCATCGTCGATGTAATAGGTGCCACCATTGGTCAGCACGAGGTACGACACCTTGTTGCCCGCCGCTGTGTGATTCCACGGCGCCCAGTCCAGCACCACCGGCGGGGTCTTGATCAGGAAGCGGTAGCAATCCCGCACCATCGCCTCCATCGCGCAGATCATGCCGTTGGTGTTGATCACCGCCTTTGGTGATCCGGTCGATCCTGAAGTGAAAAGATACTTCACCACCGTGTCCTCGGTGACTTCAAGCCGGGCGGTGTCGGCCGACGTCGCATCGCCGTTCAGCAAATCATCAAATAGGATCGTCCCGGAGGCTGCATCACGTACTGCCAGCACATGCCGACCTTCGGCCGCAATGGCGTTCAATGCCGGGGCAAACGCACTGGCCTTGTCGGCAAAGACAGCCCCCGGATTCAGCACCGCCGCGATATCGCGCAATTTACCGTGGTCCTTGGACACCAGCGAATAGGCCGGGGACACGGGCGCATAGGGGATTCCGACATAGAAACAGGCCGCACCCAATAGCGCATGTTCAAGGCTGTTTTCGGACAGAACCAGCAAGGGCCGATCCGGCCCTAGACCCAGCGCAAGCAAGGCACCTCCGATGCAACGGGCCTTTTCGCGGGCCTCACCATATGCGATCTTGACCCACGCGCCATCGTCACCGCGCCGCGCAATCCAGGTCTGACCCGGCGTCTGATCAGCCCATTTGTCGAGATAGTCTGCCAAGGTCGGCAAATAGCCCGTCAGTTCGTCTTTGTGGCGCATTAGGATCGTGCCATCGTCGCGGGTGTCGATGTCGAATTCCGGTTGCCAGAAATCCGTGTCGCTCGAGTTTGCAGTGATGTTCATGGACCCCTCCCCTTGGAAACCGTTAGCGCGGCGCCATACGGATCGCACCGTCAAGGCGGATCACCTCGCCGTTCAGCATCCGGTTCTGCGTAATGTGGGACACCAATGCAGCGTATTCCGCCGGATCGCCCAGCCTCGACGGGAAAGGCACCTGCTCCCCTAGGGACACTTGCACGTCTTCCGGCAATTCATGCAGCAACGGGGTCAAAAACAGGCCCGGTGCCACTGTGCAAACGCGTATACCCTTGTCCGCGAGATCGCGTGCCATTGGCAGCGTCATCGACACGATACCACCTTTCGATGCTGCATAGGCCAACTGCCCAACCTGCCCGTCAAAAGCAGCGACTGATGCTGTGTTCACGATGACGCCACGCGCACCATCCGGGCCCACCGCGTCGGCGGCGGCCATACGCGCGGCAACCTGGCTGGCACAGTTGAAACTACCCATCAGGTTGACACGAATAACGCGCTCAAACAGTGCCGGATCATGTGCTTGACCTCGCGATACGGTTTTGGCGGCCCCGCCAATACCTGCGCAGTTGACCAAAACCCGAGGCACACCAAACGCCGCAACCGCCGCGTCCAGCCCGGCTGTGACGGAAACTGGATCACTGACGTCGACCTTTGCAAATCCCCCACCTATGGCACCGGCATGCTCTTCAGCAAGTTCGGCATTCATATCGAACAATATGACCTTGAGCCCATCCTCGGCCAACCGTTGCGCAGTCGCTGCACCGAGGCCAGAAGCCCCTCCTGTCACGATCGCGCCGCACCCCTCCCAATCTTGCATACTCACTCCTCACCAGCACGAATTTTGCCAAGCAACGCCATCAGCGTCGCCTTTTCGTCCAAGCTCAGATTTGCCAACAAACGGTCTTCATGCGCACGCACTGCAGCCCGCGCTTCGCCGTACACACTCTTGCCTTTATCGGTGGGCACAAGAGCCTGCACGCGGCGGTCCCCCGGCACGTTGGTTCGCTTAAGCAAACCACGCCCTTCCAATTCATCAACAATGGCAACAAGCCCGGACCGTTCGATGCCCAGCATCCGCGCCAGCCCGCTTTGCGTCACGTTCGGATACTGCACCACCAGCGACAGCGCTGAAAACACACGCGGCGCAAACCCATCCTCGCCCAGCGCGCGACGGAAATCCGCTTGAACAATCACATAGGCACGCTTGAGGTTGTAGCCGATGAACTCTTCAAGGTCCGGTGTCTCGACAAGGGTTTCGTCTTCGGCGTGACGGTCTGTCTTGCGCAGCGATGCCATGTGTCATCTCCTGTTGTCCAAGTGACGAGTATCCCATATTGTTAATCTAGTAAACAGTTTATGTGCGAAAGGATATCCATGATACTGCCACAGCCCAAACTCGATCACGTCTGCACATTGCAGGTGACCCTTGACCCGATCCGCGAAATGGGCGCTGGCCGCGCAGGGGCGCGTCGGATCATTCCGATTGTGGGCGGCACCGTCACAGGCCCACGCCTTTCCGGTCGCATCCTGAATGTCGGGGCTGATTGGCAGACCATATTCGCCGATGGTCTGGCCGAACTGGACACGCGCTACGCGATGGAGACCGACGACGGCGCAACGATTGAGATCGTCAATTATGGCTACCGCCACGGCCCGAAAGAGGTGTTGGACGCTGTTGCACGTGGCGAACCTGTCGACCCTGCGTCGTACTACATGCGCACCCATGCCCGGCTTGAAACCGGCGACGCACGCTATGACTGGGTCAATCGTACGCTGTTCGTCGGCGTCGGTGCACGCAATCAAAACAGCGTTCAGGTCGAGCTTTACGCCATCGCCTGACCTGACGAGGCCTTACCTGGCGCGTTCCATCACATCCAAAAGCTGCGCTTCACTCAATGCCACGGGGTTCGCCTTCATCGAGGATGAACTCACCGCATCCTTGGCCGCCTTCGACCGCGCCGCATCCGTGATCCCCTGCGCATCCAGTCCCGGCAACCCGGCTTCGCGCGACCAATCGTGCAGCGTGTCGAAGGCGTCGCCTGGCGCACCGCCAAAAGACTGAGCGATCCAGCCCTGCACCTCGGCAATCCGCGCCTGCAAAACCGGATGCTGCCCCGCTTCGGCATTGGCCCGCAGCCCATGCGGCAACAAAGCACCACAAATCGCCCCATGCGCCGCGTTTGACAAACCGCCCAGTGGCCCGGCCAACCCGTGCACAACACCAAGGCCAGAGTTAGCGAGTGCCAGCCCACCGCACAGACTTACCCAAGCCAGCGCATCCCGCGCATCGGGGTTTTCGCCGTCCATGATCTGCCGGATCGCCACCAGCCCCTTGGGGATCGCATCGCGGCAGATAGCGTCCGTCAGCGGGTTGGCCTTGGACGACAGGTAGGGCTCGATCACCTGCGTGACCGCGTCCAGCCCAGACGCCAAAGTCACACCGCGCGGGCAGTTGTCCGTCAATGCCGGGTCAACAATCGCCAGCGTCGGCAACATACGCGGATCGCGCAAACTGACCTTGCGCTGTGCTTCGGGCACCGCGATCACCGCATTCTTTGTCACCTCGGCTCCGGTTCCCGCAGTTGTCGGCAAGGCGGCAAAAGGCAATGGCGCGGCGTCCAGCGGCAGGCCTTTTCCCACCACCTCCAGATGATCAAGCATCGGCCGCGTTGCCGGCGCAAGCGCGGCAATCGCCTTG
Source organism: Paracoccaceae bacterium (assembly GCA_024742575.1). Taxonomy (GTDB): domain Bacteria; phylum Pseudomonadota; class Alphaproteobacteria; order Rhodobacterales; family Rhodobacteraceae; genus Marivita. The sequence continues at coordinate 36,736 of JANSYF010000023.1, forward strand.
CCCGCATCGACCACAGCACCGCCACCAATCGCAATGACCGCCGCGACCTGCGCTTTGCTCGCTGCGGCAACGCCGCTTTCGATCAGGGACACGTCCGGTTCGTTCGCCACGGAAAACACCGTCACCGCAACGCCTTTGGTCTCAAGCGCGTTCTTGAGCCACCCCACCCGCGCCGGGGTCGCGCCGGTGACAAGCAATACCGTCTCGCCAAGCGCCGCCAGCGCAGGCACCGCCTGCACCGCCTCACCGCGCCCGAACCGGATCATGTCTGCTGTGGCAAAGGCAAAGGCGGTCATGGGCACTCCTATGGTCAGAACTTGCCCAGAGATTTGCCTGTCTTTGTCCCCCGTGTCGAGGGTCGCCGCCTAAACCGTCTGCGCCACAGCTTCGCTGCGCAACCGCCCCGAAATCAACGCGGCCAAGGCCACCATCACCGACGCCGTGCCCAGCACCAGTGGCAACCCGCCGACCTGATAGCTGAGACCAGACAGGACCGTGCCCAACAGCCGCCCACTGGCATTGGCCATGTAGTAGAACCCCACATCCATCGTCACCCGTTCACTTTGGGTGAAAGCAAGGATGAGGTAGGAATGCAGCGCCGAATTGATGGCGAACAACGCGCCGAACACCAGCAACCCAACCACCAAAGTCACGGTAAGCCAAGTCTGCGGCTCCGGCGACAGCACCGCCGCCACGGTCAACGTCACTGGAACGGCCAACAACAGGAACGCCCACTTCCGCGCATCCGCGATCAGCGCGCCCTCACTCCGCTCTGTGGCCTTCAAAAGCTTCGGCGTATTCGCCTGCACGAAACCGTACAGGATGATCCAAACCGCCATGAACGTCCCGATCAGGAAAAACGTCGCGCGGTTGCCCGCCTCTGTCCCGTCCGACAGCACCGCGTAGAAATAGATCGGGATGCCCACCACGAACCACACATCGCGCGCGCCGAACAGAAACACCCGTGCCGCCGACAACCAGTTCACATTGGCGGATTTCGAAAACACTTCCGAGAACTTCGCGCCTTTGCGCCCTTTCGGCAGGCCCGATGGCATGAAGATGATGATCGCAAGCAGGATCACCGCCAGCACAGCCGCCATCGCATAGACCGCCGCGATAAAGCCCAACGTCGCCAAAAGCGCGGCACCCAGCAGGAACCCAACACCCTTAACGGCATTCTTCGATCCGGTCAGGATGGCCACCCAGCGGAACAACCCGCCGCCTTCGGTGGGGGCCAGCAGTTTGACCGCCGACTTGGACGACATCTTTGCTAGGTCCTTGGCCACACCCGACGCTCCCTGTACGCACATGACAAAGGCGACCGAGGCGGTGATGGCCCATGTCGGGTCCAGTTGCGCCAGCGCCAACAGCGCCACCACCTGCAACCCAAGCCCCGCATAAAGCGTCGAGGTCAATCCGAACCGCGCCGCGATCCATCCGGCGCTCAGGTTCGTGACCATGCCCGCGATCTCGTAGAGCACAAACAGATACGCCAACTGGATCGGCGAAAACCCCAGCGTGTGAAAGTGCAACAGCACCAACATCCGCAAGGCACCATCGGTGAGCATGAACGCCCAATAGGCCGCCGTGACGGCGATATAGGCAGAAAGGCCCTCGGGTTTGCTCACAACCGACCACCCACCATCAGCGCCACATCCACCAGCCGGTGCGCATAGCCCATCTCGTTATCATACCACGCATAGACTTTTACCTGCGTGCCGTTGACCACCATCGTCGACAGCGCATCAACAATGCTCGACCGCGTGTCGTTGGTGTAGTCGGTCGACACAAGCGGGCGCTCTTCATAGCCCAAAATGTCCTTCAGCGGACCCTCGGCTGCGGCCTTGAACAGCGCGTTCACCTCCTCAACCGTGGTCGCGCGGTCCATTTCGAACACGCAATCGGTCAGCGACGCATTGAGCAGCGGCACCCGCACCGCGTGACCGTTCAACCGACCCTTGAGTTCGGGATAGATCAAAGTGATCGCCGTCGCACTTCCCGTTGTAGTCGGGATCAGCGAATTCAACGCCGATCGCGCACGGCGCAGATCTTTGGCGGGGCGGTCCACGATGGTTTGCGTGTTGGTCACGTCATGAATCGTTGTGATAGAACCGTGGTTTATCCCAATTGCCTCATGCAAAACCTTCACGACGGGCGCCAAGCAATTGGTCGTACAACTGGCCGCGGTGACAATATCATGTGTTTCAGCATCATAGATGTCGTCGTTCACACCATAGACAATGTTCGCAGTCGGCCCGTCCTTGACCGGGGCCGAGACCACAACTTTCTTCGCGCCCATTTGAAAATAGGGCGCGATCTTCGCCTCGGTTTTGAAAACGCCCGTGCAGTCGATCACCACATCCACACCGTCCATCGGCAGCGCGGACAGATCCTTTGTCCCGACAAATGGCAAGCGCACACCGTCGATGGTGATGCTGTCCGCGTTGTGCGCGAAATCGGCCTGCCAACGCCCATGCACGGTGTCGAATTCGAACAGATGCGCATGCATTTCGGGATCGCCCACTGCGTCATTGATCCACGCGATCTTTGCGCCCTTCTCCAACAGGGGTTTAAGGGCAAGCTTGCCAATGCGGCCAAGCCCGTTCAGCGCGTAGGTGGTCATGTCGAGGCATCCTCTTCGTTCATTTGTCCAATGTCATCGACCGCTTTCTGCAATGAAATCCGGTCAAGTGTGTTCATGGGCAGCGCGGTAAAAGCGCTGATGCGGTTGCGCAGCGCGCCGTAGGCCGCCTGGAACGCAAGGCTGCGTTGTGCGTCGGACCCGGTGGCCTTGACCGGATCAACCATGCCCCAATGTGCGCTGATCGGCTGGCCCGACCACGCCGGGCAATCTTCGTTCGCGGCCTGATCGCAGACCGTGAACACGAAATCGAACTTCGGCGCGTCCTCGCCTGTGAATTCCCGCACGTTCTTGGCGCGCAGGCCGGACACGTCATGTCCCTTCTGGCGCAAAACATCGACAGCCATCGGGTTCAACTCCGACGAGGGTTTTGTACCCGCAGAGAACACCTCGAACCGGTCACCGGCCAGTTCCCGCAGAATGGTTTCGGCAAAGATCGACCGCGCCGAATTGCCGGTACAAATGAAAAGAACGTTGAACTTTTTCTGGGACATATCCGTCATTCCTTGTCCAAAAGACGCCGCAAGCGGGCTGCACATATCCGGTCTGCCTCGACAACAATCGAGCAGCAGAAAATCCAGCATCTCCTGCACGTTTGTTACATTCACACTGTAACGAAGCGATGTTCCAACCCGCGTCTGACTCAACAATCCGGCGTCCAACAAGTTGGACAGATAGGCCGAGAGCGTTGATGGCTTTATGTCGAGCGCAGTCGAGATTTCACCCGCTGGCACCTTGTCCGGCATCCGGCGCATGAGCATGCGAAAGATGGCCAGCCTTTGAGGATGCCCGAGGGTCGAGAGTTGCGAGGCAGTTCTTATTTCCATATTTCGTGAATAATAGAAATAATGTGCCAGTCAATGAGTCGTTTGACCATGTGCCTGCGCCACACACCGCGGTTTTCGGATTGCGACGCGCGGCAAAACCCGTAAACCCGCACCTGACGTTCTGACCGGAGATCCGCCATGTCGCTGCCCATCGCCCAGATCACCCCCGTGACCCAGCCGCTGGTGGGCCGCGTGACCCTGCCCGGCTCAAAATCCGTAACCAACCGCGCGCTTCTGGTGGCGGGGCTCGCCCGTGGCACCAGCCGCCTGACCGGCATCCTGCGCAGCGACGATACGCATTACATGATGACCGCCCTTCGCGCGATGGGCGTGGGGATCACTGAGATTGATGAAACCACGGTTGAGGTCACAGGTTCGGGCACTTTGCACCCGGCAGACGAACCGCTGTTCTTAGGCAATGCAGGCACCGCGACGCGCTTTCTGACCGCCGCTGTCGCATTGATCGATGGCACCACCGTCGTCACAGGCGACGAGCACATGCAAAAGCGCCCGATTGCGCCCCTGCTCGACACGTTGCAGGCGATGGGCGTTGACGCCACCTCAGAGACCGGTTGCCCGCCGGTCACGGTCAAAGGCACTGGCAATTTCCAGAGCGGCGAAATCGAAGTCAGCGGCAAACTCTCCAGCCAATATATTTCGGCGATCATGATGCTCGCCGCGATGGGCGACGGTGAGACACGCATCACCATCGGTGGCGGCAAGATCGGCGCCGTTGGGTATCTGCACATCACAGCCGCCGTCATGCGGGCCTTTGGAGCGACGGTGGGGTTCCCGTCCGGGAACCAGATCATCGTCACACCGGGCGGTTACACCGCCGCCGATTACCACGTCGAACCTGACGCAAGTGCGGCGACGTATCTCTGGGCGGCTGAAAAGCTGACCGAGGGGAGCATCGACATTGGAACCGCTCCCGGTGACATGAACCAACCCGACGCCAAAGCCTATGATATGATCGCCGCCTTCCCCCACATGCCTGCCGAAATCGACGGATCACAGATGCAGGACGCTGTCCCGACCCTCGCCGTACTGGCCGCGTTCAACGAAACACCCGTGCGCTTTACCGGCATCGAAAACCTGCGCGTCAAGGAATGCGACCGGATCGACGCAGTGCACAAGGGGCTGTTGCAGGTGCGCGCAGGTTTGGCCTCGGTTGAAGGAGACGACCTGATTGTGCATGGCGATCCCGCGCTGGCCGACCATGTGAGCGACGGTCTGATCGACAGCCATGCCGACCACCGCATCGCTATGTGCTTTGCTTTGGCCGCCATGAAAGTCAAAGGCGTGGGGATCGAAGACCCCTATTGCGTGTCCAAGACCTTTCCGACCTACTGGGATGTCCTGCGCGGGCTGGGCGTTGAGGTTTTTATCACCGAGGCGTGAACCTTTTGAGAAGGGTAGCCTCCGACCGATGGTGGGGGTGAAGCCCCCGCCCGTGGGGGCGGTCGGGGGCTGTCCGGCGTGCCGCCGGGCGAGACGTCAATTCAAGCCTTACTCCGCCGCGATCTGTGTCGCAGCCTTGTCGCCCCGCAGCGACACCCAATTGCCACCGCCAGTATACCGCGAGCCCAACCGGCCCTCGTCGTCCATCGCGAAAAGCTTGAGCCAGCCGTTGTCGAACAGCGCTGCAACACCAGCGTGGCGGTTGAGGATGTCGGTGATCGCTTCGCGCGGGGCCTCTATCGCCACCGACAGCCGCAACGGGTCGTGCATGAACCGCTCGCCATCATGAACCGACTGCCACGGCAAGCCACCGCGCAGCACACCGCCATTGCCTTCGACCACACCGATGCCACCAGTCACATTGTGCAGCAGCTTATTCCCTGCACCAAACGCATCAGGTGCCACGGACGACCCGTAATATTGCAGGCTGATCCAGCTTGCCACAACGACGGGCGCAGTCAGGATCAACTCCAGAACCTGGAAGTTCTTGTCCTGCCGCCAGTCATAGCTGTGCAGGAACGAGCGTCCCTCTAGGCTCCGCCCTATGGTCCGCGAACGGGGGGCTGCGATGAAGGCCGAACAGCCTGCAAGCCCCCATTCGGGCCGGGTTTCCGACCAGTTCTTCGCCCGTTCCATCACCGCCGCCTGATCCTTTGCCCGCGGCAACCGCGCCGACCGCTCCGTGCGGGTGATCTGGGCGGCCATCGACAGCGCCTGCTTGAGGGACGCAATCGTTGCCGCCTGAGTGTGTCCAGCAGGAAGATCGTCCTCGTACAGCCGGACCTCATCGGTCACTGTGTCGTGCAGACCAGCAAGGAACACCGTCTCCGCAGGCACCTCAATCCCCTTTTCCACCAGCCCGGTCCGCACGTCTGCATCGTTCAGCAGAAACGCCACCAGCCGCGCGTTCACGTCGCCCGCATGGCCACCACAGGCACCACATTGCAGCGCACTCGCATGGGGGTTGTTCACCACACCCGCCCCGTGACCCGCCAGCAGCACCACCTTGGCAAAGCCAGATTTCATCGACATTGCCGACAGAATGGTCGCCGCCATGCCAATCCGATCCTCAAGCGTGATGCTGTCAGACAAGGCAGGCGCCGGACCGACGCCAAGGCTCGGATGCTTCTGCGCGAGCGAATCCCGAACCAGTTTGCCAAGGTACAAAGGCCCTGTCGCCTCGACGAAGGCAAAGCTAGACACCGCCGCAAGCCGGAATCGGCCCCAGGCCCGCGTCACCCGCTTCGCCACACGGATCAGCATGTCGCTATCCTGCGGATCGGTCGCGGCAGAGGCCGCACCGGGATTGATCAACACCGGACCACGTGTTTCCATCACGTCCGACGCAAAGTCCCGGTGCGCCGCCGCGATACCAAAGAAACCCGCAAAGCCGATGGTTTCGATGTTGTCGCCAGCAGCTTCAAGCGCTCTGCGGAACACTTCGGACCGCACGTCGATGCAGAACGCCGCCTGTACGTTGGGCACGTTCGCCTTGATGGAGTTCGGCTGCGCGAGGGTTTCATCCAAAGCCCGTGCCGCCGCATGATCCGCCGCCGCCTGCAAAGCCGCGTCAATCAGATCATCCTCGGAAGGCTTGATCGGCTGTGCATGTGCTTCAAGAACCGCTTTCCACCGCTCGCCGATCTTGTCCTTGTACCGCGCCAGAAGCGCCGCCTCGAAAACCAGTTTCGCGGTCAAAAGGTCAGTGATGTCATTGTTGCCGTCGCCTTTCAGGTTCGCGCGGAACGCCTCGCCGGAGGCAAGCTGCGCCCAGCCACCCAAGCGCATCAGAAGCGTATGGAAATAGCTTTCGCAGGCATCGGCCGTGATCCCCATATCCTCGGCACATTTCGTCAATGCCCCTCGAGCTGACATCGACATCGACGCCACGCGCGATGCAAATCCGGTGAGGCCAAAAATCTCGGGGGTGAGGTCGCGCTGCGCAAACGACCGCCACGACAACCACGCCCGTGTCTTGGGCGCAGGCCACAGCGCCTGTCCGGTGTCATAATGCCCGCCCGCCCAGTGACCAATCCGTTCGGCCACGAAGTCGGGCCAGTTGATGTCCGACACCTCTTCGGCCAAATCGGCCAGTGTCGGCAGGGTTTCGGGCGCAGCCACGGTCTTGTCCATCGCCGCAATCAGGTCGTCGATCGACGCGCTCAGTTCAGGCACCTCGGCCAGACCGGCTTCAAGGTCGGCAACGCTCAGCTCATGTGCTGCGAACTTGGCCTTGAAATGTGCCCGCTCGGCCACTGTCCGCACACCGGCCACCCGCGCCAGACGCGCCGCGGCCACCTGCAAAGGCTCGCCCGCCTGCCCAACGTAAGGGTTCACAGCCACCGTCGCCTCAAGCGACCAGAGCGGTGGGATGTGCGCAGCGGCGTTCTTGGCGCCCGCCATGATCTCAAGCGCTGGACCCGAGAACCGTTCAACCATTGTCAGCATGTCTTGATCTCCTGTCCTGTCCATTACCGTGACCGCGCGGCCCAGCCGCCTGTCAGCCGGTCAAACACCGCGTTGAGGTAAAATCCGTTCGAAAGATGCACCCGAAGCCCCTGTGCCGCAGGATGGCTGGCCCAGTTCGGGAAGGTCGCCTGCGCAAGCGCCACTGTGCCAAAACTCAGGATGGTCAGCACCATCAGCGCCCATTGCAGCGGGCCGGGGGCCGGCGTTGTGGGCAGCGCACCCGTGGTCAGCCAGATCGCGATGGATTGCAGCGCGAAATAGCTGAGCGTGGTCGCCACCGAATAGACCGCCATGCGCCGGGTCAGCAGTTCGGGCGCGTGATCCGCAAGGCCTTGCGCCAGCAGGTAGGCCACACCCATCACCAGCACCGCACCAAGGGCAATGGCTTGTGCCGACTTGCCGTCGATACCCAGAAGCAGGCCCAGCGTGCCGTAGATCGCCAGCGCGATGGCAAACGCCTTGAGCACCGCCTTGCCATTCGGGATCGCCACCGGACCGGGCCGCCGGATCGATGCCACCTGTGCCACGGCACCACCAGAGGCAAGGAAGGCATGCGCCTTGTAAAGCGAGTGCGCCACGATGTGCAGCAGCGCCAGCGGAAACAGCGCCAGACCACACTGAAGAATCATAAAGCCCATCTGCGCAACAGTGGACCATGCAAGCGAGGTTTTGACCGAAGGCTGGGTCAGCATGACCAACCCACCAAACAGGGCAGAGAACCCACCAAGGATCACCAGGACCGACAGCACACCGGGGGCCAGCAGCATCACATCCGCAAACCGGATCAAGAGGAAGCCGCCCGCGTTCACCACACCCGCGTGCAGCAGCGCCGACACTGGCGTTGGCGCTTCCATCACTTCGGTCAGCCAGCCATGGGTCGGCACCTGTGCCGATTTGAACAGCGCCGAAATCGCCAGCAGACCAGCCGCAAGGATCGCGGCACCGCCGCCCTCACCCGCCCTCGCAGCCTCGATGATGGTGTGAATGTCCGCCGTGCCATAGGCTGCCGTAAGCGCAAACGCGCCAAGGATCAAGCCTCCATCCGACGCCATCGAACAGAGCGCCTTTTTCCGCGCCGCCCGCTGTGCCGCCGCCCTTTCGGGATAGGTCAGGAGCAACCGGTTCACACAAAGACCCACCGCGCCCCAACCGAGGATCAACTGGATCAGGTTGCCCGCCGTCACCAGAAGCAGAACCGACGCAAGACCCAAGCTCAACCAGCCGAGAAACCGCGTCTGGTTTTTTTCACCATCCGTGTAGGTCACCGCAAACCGCATCACGACCCAACCGATGAAACTCACCAGCATCAGCATGGTCACGCTCACCGCGTCGATCCGGGCGGCAAAGCGCATCTCAGCCGCGCCGATCAGCAGGCTTGTGGCCGATCCATTGGCAATCAGCAGAGCCAACGTGCCCAGTGACACGACCATCGCAGCCAGTCCGGCATATTCGCCCAAACGCAGCAGGGCCGACCCGCGCGGCATGTCACTGCGCATGTAGACAAACCCGATGATGGCGAAAAAGACGGGGGCCAAAAGCGGCAAAGCGGTGATCATGATACGGTCTCCTGTAAGGGCGTGATCTTGCAGGGGGACCTAGCCCGCGCCTTTGGTGAATAAAAATACATTGTTCATCAATTATCGTTCACTTAAACAG
>JANSYF010000071.1 GCA_024742575.1 Paracoccaceae bacterium
CGATCAGGGGGACCGGTTCGGGCACTTCATAGGTGGCGCGATGACCGATCCCGGTCAGGTGTTCGAAAGCCGCAATCCGGCGAATGGCGAGGTGCTGGCACATCTGACGCAAGGCACGCAGGCCGATGTGGATGCGGCTGTGGCTGCCGCGCGCAAGGCGCAGAAGGGCTGGGCCAAGCTGGGTGGCGCGGGACGTGCGCGTTACATTTATGCGTTGGCGCGGCTGATGCAGAAACATGCGCGGCTTTTTGCGGTGCTTGAGACGTTGGACAACGGCAAACCGATCCGCGAAAGCCGGGACATCGACGTGCCTTTGGCGCAGCGGCATTTATACTATCACGCGGGTCATGCGCAGCTGTTCGACAGCGAATGCGCCGGGCGCGAGGCGCATGGCGTGTGCGGTCAGGTGATCCCGTGGAACTTCCCGCTTCTGATGTTGGCATGGAAGGTTGCGCCTGCCTTGGCGGCTGGGAACACGGTTGTTCTCAAGCCTGCGGAATACACGTCACTGACCGCGCTTTTGTTTGCGGATGTGTGCCGTCAGGCCGGGTTGCCGAAAGGCGTGGTGAACATTGTCACCGGTGACGGGTCTGTCGGTGAGATGATCGTTACACACCCGGATGTGGACAAAGTGGCCTTTACCGGATCGACTGCCGTGGGGCGGCGTATTCGCGAGGCGACGGCGGGATCGGGTAACGCACTGACTTTGGAGTTGGGCGGCAAGTCGCCGTACATCGTGTTCGAGGATGCGGATCTGGACAGTGCCGTTGAAGGGCTTGTCGATGCGATCTGGTTCAATCAGGGGCAGGTCTGCTGTGCGGGGTCGCGGCTTTTGGTGCAGGAAGGAGTGGCGGATCGCTTCTATGCCAAGCTGCGCGCGCGAATGGACAAGCTGCGCGTGGGATCGCCCTTGGACAAGTCGATTGACGTGGGAGCGATTGTCGATCCGAAACAGTTGGAGACCATCACCCGTTTGGTCGATGCCAATACCGCCGGGGAAACCTACCGCGCCAATTGCGAGATGCCAGAGAGCGGGTGTTTCTACCCGCCGACGCTGATCACCGGGCTGAGCACGGCTGATCCGCTGATGCAGGAAGAGATCTTTGGGCCGGTGCTTGTTGGCACGACCTTCCGCACGCCGTCAGAGGCGGTCGATCTGGCGAACAATACGCGCTACGGGTTGGCTGCGACGCTGTGGAGCGAGAACATCAACGTCGCGTTGGACATCGCACCCAAGCTGGCGGCGGGGGTTGTCTGGATCAACGGAACCAACATGTTCGACGCCGCAGCGCCGTTCGGTGGCATCCGTGAAAGCGGGTTCGGGCGCGAGGGCGGCCCGGAAGGGATGATGGTCTACACGCGGCCATCGGGCAGTGGCAAAGCGCTGGGCAAGATCACAGGGTTCAGCAGCGGGCCGGATGCCGAGCCGCAGGCGGTGGACCGGACAGCCAAGCTTTATGTCGGAGGCAAGCAGGCGCGGCCTGATGGCGGCTATGCCTACGAGGTATACACCAAGGCGGGCAAGCTGATCGGGCAAGCGCCGCTGGCCAACCGCAAGGATGTGCGCAACGCTGTTGAAGCTGCGCGCGGGGCGGCAGGCTGGGCCGGGACAACGGCGCATCTAAGGGCGCAGATCCTATATTACATCGCCGAAAACCTTGCGGCGCGGAAAGACGAGTTCGCGGCGCGGATTAACCAGATGACCAGCGGCCGTACGGGTGCAAAAGAGGTGGATGTCGCGGTGAACCGGCTGTTCACCTATGCCGCTTGGGCCGACAAATTCGACGGGCGCGTGGCGCAGGTGCCGTTGCGCGGTGTCGCCCTGGCGATGCGGGAACCCTGCGGGGTGATCGGGGCGTTTTGCCCGGATGATCATCCGCTTTTGGGGCTTGTGTCGGTAATGGCCCCGGCGATTGCGATGGGTAACCGGGTGGTGCTTGTTGCGTCCGAGCCGTTCCCGTTGGCGGCGACGGATTTTTATCAGGTCCTCGATACGTCGGACGTGCCGGGCGGCGTGGTCAATATCCTGACCGGGCGGCATGCAGAACTGGCTCCGACATTGGCGCAGCACATGGATGTGGAAGCGGTCTGGTCGTTCTCATCGACGGACCTGTCGGCCGAGATTGAACGCGGTGCGGCGCTCAACCTCAAGCGGACATGGGTCAATAACGGGCGCAATCGCGACTGGCTGGGGGCCGAGGGCGAAGGGCGCGCATTCCTTGATGCGGCGACGGAAACCAAGACTGTGTGGGTTCCTTATGGCGCATGACTGCCAATTTTCGCGCGGGTCATTGAGAATTCGGCAATGCGATGCTATTTTCATTTCACCCAGCGCCGGGGCGGAACGGCGTTTACACTTAGGAGGACGATGTCCTGTCTTTTCAAACGGATGTGGCGCGTGCCACTGACGGGGGTCTGCCCATGACCGGCACACCCGGAACCGGATCAGCCAGCGAAGCGACGCTCGCGGTGATTCTTTCTGAACTCGACGAAAACAAAGCCGAAGACATCGTGCAGATTGATCTGCGCGGCAAAACGTCCATCGGCGATTACATGGTCGTGTGTTCGGGGCGGTCGACGCGCCAAGTGTCGGCACTGGCTGAGAAGCTGGTCGAGAAGCTGAAATCCGAGCGTGGTATCCTGTCCAAAGTCGAGGGCAAGGAAACTGGCGATTGGGTGCTGATCGACACAGGCGATGTGATCGTGCACATCTTCCGGCCCGAAGTTCGCGAATTTTACCAGTTGGAAAAAATGTGGCTCCCGGCAGGGACCGCGCTGACCAACTAGGATGCGGGTGCATCTGCGCGCGGTTGGGCGGCTCGCGGGCCGCTCTGAAGAACGCGCACTGACCGACGATTACCTGTCTCGCTTTGGCCAGACAGGGCGTGCCCTCGGCTGGCGCTTTGAGGGCGAGACCGAGGTCGAGGACAAGAAAAACGACGGGATGACGGCGGAGGCAGCGTTGCTGCGGGCCGCGATCCCGGCCGGGTCCCTTCTGGTCTGTCTGGATGAGCGGGGCAGTCTGATGACCTCGCCGGAATTTGCCAAAAAGCTGCAAGGCTGGGCCGATCAGGGGCGGTCGGATGTTTGTTTCGTCATTGGCGGGGCGGATGGGATTGATCCGTCATTGCGGGCCGAGGCGGATATGCTGCTGTCCTTCGGCAAGATGGTCTGGCCGCACAAGCTGGTGCGGGTGATGATTGCCGAGCAATTGTATCGAGCGGCGTCGATCATCGCAGGGTCGCCCTATCATCGGGATTAGGCGGGCTATGCGTGGATGCATCGCGGCTATTGGTCGTTCGAAAACCTGCGCTTGTGGTCAGGTATAGGCAATGATCAGAAGGATTATGCCTAGGATCACACGGTAGATCACGTAGGGTGTGAAGCTGACGGATTTCAGTAGTTTGAACATCAGCTTCAGTGCTGCCAATGCCGCTAGGAAGGCAAAGACAGCAGCAATTCCTGCGTCGCGCAAGACACTCATGTCTGCCTGTTGCGCTACTTCGAGGCTGAGCAAAGCACCGGATGCAAGAATCGTCGGGATCGACATCAGCATCGACAGTCGCGCGGCGCTTTCGCGGTCATACCCGAGTTGCCGACCGGCGGTGATGGTGATGCCAGACCGCGATGTGCCGGGGATCAGGGCCAGCGCTTGCCACAGGCCCATGATGATGGCGTCTTTCAAGCTCCAGCTTTCGGCGCGTTTGGTTGTCGGGCCGGTCTGGTCGGCCCAATAGAGGACGATGCCGAAGAGCAGCATGGTCCAGCCGATCACGGCGGTGGAGCGCAACAGATCGTTGAGGCCGGACAGCTTGAGCGCCAGACCCACCAGAATGACCGGGATGGTGGCGATGATCAGGCAGAGCGCCCAGAACGCGCCTTGGGTGTCGATCTTGCCCCGGATCAGGCGCCCTGCGCCGAGTGTCACGATTTTCACGTCGGACCAGAAATACAGGATGACAGCAAGCAACGTGCCGACATGCACCGCCACATCCAGCGCCTGTCCCTGATCTGCCATACCCGTCAGATTCGGTAGAAGAATCAGATGGCCGGACGACGAAATTGGCAGAAATTCCGTAACGCCCTGAATCAATGCCAGGATAAGCAGATGGGTCAGGGCCATGATGCTCCGTCCGAGTGCAAAAACTGTCTTGGGTATAAAGCCTTTAAAACCAATAGGAAGGATAATTTTAAGTCCGATTCGGACCTAAAATAGCTGCAATGCAGCATGTTTTTAGGTGCATGACGGCAAAAATCCAAAAAATAGGTCAGCATAAGTGACTTTTCTTTCTCTCCAGTCTTCTATAATCAAACGCGACCACATGAAGGGAAGGATGTGAGCCATGGCAAAACAGCCGATGTTGAAGTTCGTCAAAGTTGAACGCGACATGCCCACAAAGCGTGCTGCCGACGAGCGGCGCGAGGACTTTCATGAGATTTACGCGGAATACGCCGATGCGAAGGCCAAGGAACAGGCCAGCCGCTGTTCCCAGTGTGGTGTGCCTTATTGCCAGTCGCATTGCCCGCTGCACAACAACATCCCCGATTGGCTGCGTCTGACCGCAGAAGGCCGGTTGCAGGAGGCCTATGAGGTCAGTCAAGCGACAAACACCTTCCCCGAGATTTGTGGCCGCATCTGCCCGCAGGACCGTCTGTGTGAGGGCAATTGCGTGATCGAACAGTCGGGCCACGGCACTGTCACCATCGGGTCGGTCGAGAAATACATCACGGATACCGCGTGGGAAGAAGGTTGGGTTCTGCCGATCAAGCCCGCGCAGGAGCGCAAGGAAAGCGTTGGCATCATCGGGGCAGGCCCCGGTGGTTTGGCGGCGGCCGATGTGCTGCGCCGACAGGGTGTGCAGGTTACCGTTTATGACCGCTATGATCGCGCGGGTGGTCTGCTGACATACGGTATCCCCGGTTTCAAGCTTGAAAAGCCCGTGGTCATGCGCCGGAACGAGCAGTTGGAAAAAGGCGGTGTGCGCTTAGTTCTGAATTGTAACATCGGCGAGGACATGTCGTTCGAGGATATCCGCGCGCAGCATGACGCTGTGATTATTGCAACTGGCGTTTACAAGTCGCGCGATTTGGGTGGGCCGGGTTCGGGTGCCGATGGAATCGTTAAGGCGCTGGATTATCTGACGGTGTCGAACCGTAAGAGCTTTGGTGACGAGGTGTCCGAATTCGACAGCGGTAAGCTGAACGCTGAGGGCAAGAAGGTTGTTGTAATCGGCGGCGGCGACACCGCGATGGACTGTGTGCGCACCGCGATCCGTCAGGGTGCAGAGTCGGTCAAATGCCTCTATCGTCGTGACCGTGCGAACATGCCGGGATCGCAGCGCGAAGTGCAGAACGCTGAGGAAGAGGGCGTGCAGTTCGAATGGCTGACCGCGCCAAAGGGCTTTACCGGAGATCCGGTGAATGGTGTGATCGTAGAGCGGATGCGTCTAGGACTGCCCGACGCGACCGGGCGTCAGATGCCCGAAGTGATCGAAGGGTCCGACTATATCGAGCCTGCGGATATTGTGATCAAGGCGCTGGGCTTTGAGCCGGAAGAACTGCCGACGCTTTGGGGCGTGCCGGAATTGGCAGTCACGCGTTGGGGCACTGTAAAGGCCGAGTTCACCACGGGAGCAACGGATCTGGCAGGTGTCTATGCCATCGGCGATATTGTGCGTGGTGCCTCTTTGGTCGTTTGGGCGATCCGGGATGGGCGTGACTGTGCCGAAGCGATCCTTCAGCGCATGAACGCGTCAAGCGCTGTCGCAGCGGAATAAACGGGTGAGCGTTCGGAGTGGACACTGCCTTTGTGGCGCCGTGACCGTAAAGGGTGATGTGTCCAACACGGCGCAGGCTTGTCACTGCGGGCAGTGCCAGCGTTGGACAGGGGGCGGGCCTTTATTCGCCGTACGCATTCGCGGTCTTGAGGTGACGGGCGAGGAAAATATCCGGTCCTACAATCACAGCGACTGGGGTGAGCGCGCGGTGTGCGAAACCTGCGGGTCGACGCTCTTCTGGAAAATGCAGGGTCGCTCGGTTGCCTTTGTCGCTTTGGGTCTTCTTGACGACCAGAGCGGCATCACGATCACGGAAGAGATTTTTATTGATTCACGGCCTGACTGGTTCCCGCCCTTCGAAGGTGCGGCCCAACGGACCGAAGCAGAGATGAAAGCGCAGCTTGCTGCGTTTCTGGAAAAGGAGACACGCCATGACCAAGTATGATGCAGAATGGGTTCGTGCCGAGGAAGCCAAGCGCACGTGGATGGCCGAGAATGGCCTCTATTCGGAAGAGGACGAACATTCGTCCTGTGGCGTGGGCCTTGTTGTCAGTCTTGATGGTAAGCCGTCGCGCAAAGTCGTTGCAGCGGGCATTGATGCGCTCAAGGCGATCTGGCACCGCGGCGCTGTTGATGCCGATGGCAAAACCGGCGATGGAGCAGGCATTCACATTCAGATTCCGGCGCCGTTCTTTTATGACCAGATCGAACGCACTGGCCACAAGCCACGCAAGGAAGAGCTGATGGCCGTGGGTCAGGTGTTCCTTCCACGTACTGATTTTGGTGCGCAGGAAACCTGCCGGACGATTGTTGAAACCGAAGTTCTGCGCATGGGCTATTACATCTATGGTTGGCGGCACGTTCCGGTCAGCGTGGATTGTCTTGGCGAAAAGGCCAACGCGACCCGGCCCGAGATTGAACAGATTTTGATTTCGAACTCCAAGGGTGTTGATGAAGAGACATTCGAGCGCGAGCTGTATGTTATCCGCCGTCGGATCGAAAAGGCTGCAGCGGCTGTTGGCATTGGCCAGCTTTATATTGCGTCGCTGTCCTGCCGGTCGATCATCTATAAGGGCATGATGTTGGCCGAGCAGGTGGCGGAGTTCTATCCGGACCTGCAGGATGAGCGTTTCGAGTCTGCCTTTGCGATCTATCACCAGCGCTATTCGACCAACACATTCCCGCAGTGGTGGCTGGCACAGCCGTTCCGCATGCTGGCGCATAACGGCGAGATCAACACGCTCAAGGGCAACGTCAACTGGATGAAGAGCCATGAGATCCGCATGGCCTCTGGTGCGTTTGGCGACATGGCTGACGACATCAAGCCGATCATCGCCAATGGGGCATCGGATTCCGCGGCGTTAGATGCGGTTTTCGAGGTGCTGGTTCGGGCCGGACGCAACGCACCGATGGCAAAGACCATGCTGATCCCTGAATCGTGGTCCAAACAGGCGATTGAGCTGCCCGAGGCGTGGCGTGACATGTATTCCTACTGCAACTCGGTAATGGAGCCGTGGGACGGCCCCGCGGCACTTGCCATGACCGATGGTCGCTGGGTCTGTGCTGGGTTGGACCGGAACGGTCTACGCCCGATGCGATATGTCGTGACGGGTGACGGGATGCTGATCGCGGGCTCTGAAGCAGGTATGGTGCCGATTGACGAAGGTACCGTACGCGAAAAGGGCGCGCTTGGTCCGGGGCAACTGTTGGCCGTCGATATGAAGGAAGGCCGACTGTACCACGACGTCGAGATCAAGGATAAGCTGGCTTCCAGTCAGCCGTTTGGCGAGTGGGTCGGTAAGATCAACGAATTGGACGAAGAGCTGGGCCGCGTGACCGAAGCGCCGATCTATGAAGGCGCAGAGCTGCGCCGCCGTCAGATTGCGGCCGGATACACCATCGAAGAGCTTGAGCAGGTTCTGGCACCGATGGCCGAAGATGGAAAAGAGGTTTTGGCCTCAATGGGTGATGATACCCCGTCGGCGGTTCTGTCCAAGAAATACCGCCCGCTGTCGCACTATTTCCGTCAGAACTTCAGCCAGGTGACCAACCCGCCGATTGACAGCTTGCGCGAATTCCGCGTGATGAGCCTCAAGACTCGGTTCGGGAACCTCAAGAACGTGTTGGACGAGTCGAGTGCGCAGACCGAGATCCTCGTGCTGGACAGCCCGTTTGTCGGCAATGCGCAGTTCAAAGAGCTGGCCAACCATTTTAACGCAGGCCTTTGCGAGATCGACTGTACCTTCCCGGCAAACGGGGAACAGGGTGCGTTGCAGGTGGCGTTGGAGCGTATCCGATCCGAGGCGGAAGATGCCGTGCGGTCTGGTGCCGGGCACATCACCTTGAGCGACGAATATTGTGGTGACGGCAAGGTGGCGATGCCAATGATCCTTGCCACCAGCGCTGTGCACAGCCACCTGACGCGCAAGGGTTTGCGGACATTCTGTTCGATCAATGTACGGTCGGCAGAATGTATCGACCCGCATTATTTTGCTGTGCTGATCGGTGCGGGCGCGACCGTTGTGAACGCCTATCTGGCCGAGGATTCCCTTGCTGATCGGATCAAGCGGGGGCTTCTGGACCTGACCTTGACCGAAGCGGTCGCCAAGTATCGCGAGGCGGTGGATCAAGGCTTGCTCAAGATCATGTCCAAGATGGGCATCTCGGTTATTTCGTCCTATCGCGGCGGTCTGAACTTTGAGGCTGTCGGCCTGAGCCGTGCGATGTGTGCGGAATACTTCCCCGGCATGTTGAGCCGTATTTCAGGCATCGGTTTGAATGGTCTTCAACGCAAGGCCGAAGAAATCCACGCTCTGGGATTCCGGGGTGGTCAGGACGTTCTGCCGATTGGTGGCTTCTACAAGGCGCGTAAATCGGGCGAGACCCATGCTTGGGGCGCGCAGACGATGCACCTCATGCAGATGGCTTGTAACAAGGCGTCCTACGAGATCTGGAAGACCTATTCCAAGGCGATGCAGGCGAACCCGCCGATCCATCTGCGTGACCTGCTGGCGATCAAGCCATTGGGCGAGCCGATCCCGCTGGAGCAGGTGGAATCCATCACCTCGATCCGCAAGCGGTTCGTGACGCCGGGTATGTCGCTGGGTGCGCTGTCGCCCGAGGCGCATAAGACGCTGAACGTGGCGATGAACCGGATTGGCGCAAAGTCGGACTCGGGCGAGGGTGGCGAAGACCCCGCACATTTCGTGCCGGAACCCAACGGTGACAACCCGTCTGCAAAGATCAAGCAGGTGGCGTCTGGCCGTTTTGGTGTGACTGCCGAATACCTGAACCAGTGCGAAGAGCTTGAGATCAAGGTCGCCCAGGGTGCCAAGCCCGGTGAGGGTGGTCAGCTTCCAGGGATGAAGGTCACCGACCTGATCGCCCGTCTGCGCCATTCGACCAAAGGTGTGACGCTGATCTCGCCGCCGCCGCACCACGACATATATTCGATCGAAGACCTTGCGCAGCTGATCTACGACCTCAAGCAGATCAACCCGCGTTGCAAGGTGACGGTGAAGCTGGTGGCGTCATCTGGCGTTGGCACGATTGCCGCGGGTGTGGCGAAGGCCAAGGCAGATGTGATCCTGATCTCTGGCCACAACGGTGGCACCGGCGCGTCGCCTGCAACGTCGATCAAATACGCCGGTCTGCCGTGGGAAATGGGCCTGACCGAAGCGCATCAGGTGCTGTCGATGAACAAGCTGCGGGATCGCGTGACCCTGCGTACCGATGGCGGTTTGCGCACAGGCCGTGACATTGTCATGGCGGCGATGCTGGGGGCCGAGGAATACGGTATCGGCACGGCGGCGCTGATCGCGATGGGCTGTATCATGGTGCGTCAGTGTCAGTCGAACACCTGCCCGGTTGGTGTGTGTACGCAGGACGAAGACCTGCGTGCAAAATTCACCGGCAATGCCGACAAAGTTGTGAACCTCATCACCTTTTACGCACAGGAAGTGCGCGAAGTTCTCGCGTCCATCGGTGCGAAGTCGATTGATGACGTGATTGGCCGGGCGGATTTGCTGTCGCAGGTATCGCGTGGATCGGATCATCTGGACGATCTGGACCTCAACCCGCTTTTGATCCGTGTCGACGGGTCGGATGACATCGTCTACGACCGCAACCGTCCGCGCAACGTTGTGCCAGATACTTTGGACGCAGAGATTGTGCGCGATGCAGCGCGGTTCCTTGAGGATGGCGAGAAGATGCAGCTGTCTTACGCGGTGCAGAACACGCACCGGACTGTTGGCACCCGCACGTCCAGCCATATCGTCAAGTCGTTTGGCATGCGCAATGCGCTGCAACCGAACCACCTGACGGTCAAGCTCACCGGCTCTGCAGGTCAGTCGCTGGGCGCGTTTGCCGCTCCGGGGCTCAAGCTGGAAGTGTCGGGCGATGCCAATGACTATGTTGGCAAAGGTCTGTCGGGCGGCACCATCGTGGTGCGTCCGCCGATGATGTCACCGCTGGTAGCGGCTGAGAACACGATCATCGGCAACACCGTGCTTTATGGTGCGACTGATGGCTATCTCTTTGCCGCAGGTCGCGCGGGCGAGCGTTTCGCGGTTCGGAACTCTGGCGCAAAGGTCGTGGTCGAGGGCTGTGGATCGAACGGCTGTGAATACATGACCGGCGGTGTTGCGGTGATCCTTGGCGATAT
This sequence comes from Paracoccaceae bacterium, assembly GCA_024742575.1. Taxonomy (GTDB): domain Bacteria; phylum Pseudomonadota; class Alphaproteobacteria; order Rhodobacterales; family Rhodobacteraceae; genus Marivita. Next base: position 10,441 of record JANSYF010000071.1, read on the forward strand.
CGGTGCCAACTTCGGCGCGGGCATGACCGGTGGTATGGCCTATCTTTATGATCCCGAAGGTAAAGCGCAGGCGTTGATGAATATGGAAAGCCTTGTGACCTGCCCGGTGACGGTGGATCATTGGGTTGACCAGTTGAAGGGTCTGATCGCGCGCCATGTCGAGGAAACCATGAGCCGCAAAGCGCAGGACATCCTGCAGCATTGGGATATCGAACTGGCGAATTTCATTCAGGTCTGCCCGAAAGAAATGCTGGACAAGATCAGTCATCCGCTTGGCATCGAAAAGACAGCGGTTCCTGCTGAATAAGCGCGGATCAACAACAAATTGAACGACCCGGCCTTTTGGCTGGGTCGTTTGTTTTTGGGTGATTGATTGCGTATTGGCGACAAAAACGAGCCTCAATACGGCCAAATTAGCCGCCTATGCCGATCCCAACCCAATTGGAGTTCGGGACATGGAGACAATACAGGCCTTTATCGCAGCGTCACTTGATGCGCCGTTGGATTTCAATGTGCGGTACTCCATTTTCTATCTCACTTGCACGGTTCTGATCGCCTTTGGCATCTGGAAATATCGCGGTAGCCCGGGAACGTTCACTTCGTGGTTGTTGCCAAAAGAGGTGTACCGACACAGATCTAACCTCTTGGATATAAAGCTGTTTTTTGCATCCCGGTTGTTCGCCGTTCTAGGCATGTTTGGCGGGGTGTTCTTTCCCACAACTGTGGCCTACGGGCTTTTGGCGCAATTCGGCGGTGTCGACTATGCGCCGCCTGAGACAACATGGTTGCGGATCGCGATAGTGACGCTGATCGTCGTGGTCGTTAGTGATTTCTGCAAATACTGGGCGCACCGCGCGCATCACGAATGGCGGGCGCTTTGGCCGTTCCACGCGGTGCATCATTCAGCGGATGTGCTGACGCCTCTTACGGTACAGCGGGTCCATCCGTTGGAGCCTATGATAAATGCGTTGTTGATGACGCTCTTTGTCGGGATTGCACAGGGTATTGCGCTTTACTTCCTTGTTGGTGAGCTGAGCATGATCACCATCGGTGGCGCAAACGCCGCTTATTTCCTGTTCAATACGTTGGGGTCGAACTTCCGCCACAGCCACATCTGGATCAGCTATGGCCGGGTGATGGAGCACATCCTGATTTCGCCGGCGCAGCACCAGATCCACCATTCAGTTGCGGTTAAGCACCACGATAAGAACTACGGGTCTATCTTTGCGATTTGGGATTGGGTGTTTGGCACGCTCTATGTTCCCGACAGCTATGAAGACCTGACCTTTGGGGTGTCTGACGCGAAGGGACAACGTCGCGAGCAACCCTATAAGACGCTAGGGGCCGCTTTGTTCAAACCGTTCATGGAAAGCGCGCAAAATGTTCTTGGCATGTTGGCGAAGGGGCAAAGATCGGGGGCCAAAGCCGTTGATAATACGCGTATGAGCCAAGGGTTCTCCCTTTGGCTGGATGCGCTGCGTGCTGGGGCTGCGTTGACGGTGTTGTTCGGTCACATGGCGCATACGCGCTTTACCGGTGGTGACTACCAAATCCTGCGTGACTGGAACGTGGCAAGTGATGCGGTAGCGGTGTTCTTTGTTCTGTCCGGCGTGGTCATTGCCTATGCCGCGCAGCGCGACGGGACATTGGGGCGCTATGCGTTCAATCGGATCACGCGGGTCATGTCGGTGTTGATCCCCGCTTTGATGCTGACGCTGGTGTTTGATGCTGTTGGTACGGCCAAGGATATGTCAGCTTACCAGGCACCCTATTATCAAGAGGTGTCGCTGGGTGAATTCTTGTGGCGCGGCCTGACTGTCACCAACCTTTGGACGGGAACCGGTGATTGGGTGCGTCTTGGCACCAATGGTCCGATCTGGTCGCTGAGTTACGAGATGGCGTTTTACCTGATCTTCGGCGCGGTGCTGTTCCTTAAGGGTGTTCAGCGTATTGCTGTGCTGCTTGTGCTGGTGCTTTTGGTTGGGCCACCTGCACTTGCCCTTTTGCCCGCGTGGTGGGTTGGCGTTTGGGTTTGGCGGCATGCGTCGGTGCTGACGGATGGCCACGGGCGCGGTCGCGCATGGGTGCTTGCCGTGGGCAGTATTGTCGCTCTGGTGATGATGAAGATGTCGTCGATCCCCGCCGATCTGGAAAGCTTCACCGCGCGGATGCTCGTTCCTTATGACCACAATTTGGTTCTGGTGTATTCCAACGAGGTGCTGTGGAACACCGTGATCGCGCTTTGTCTTGCGCTGCATCTGGTTGGTATTCGCTATCTGGCCAACACATGGCCGGAGCGCACCGAGGGCAGCTTTGCCAAAACCGTGCGTTGGGTCGCAGGTGGTAGTTTCTCGCTTTACCTTGTGCATTACCCAACGCTGCATCTTTTGGATGCGACGCTGCCAGAGACGCTACCAGCTTACAATCTTGTGTTGTTGCTGCTGACACTGTCGATCTGTTTTGGCTTTGCCACTCTCTTCGAGCGGCCTATTCGCCAGTATCGTGCGGCTCTTCTCAAAACATGGGATCGCCTTGCGCCGCATATTCCTGCAATCGGACGTAGGTCTGTGTCATGAGCGGTTTAATTTGCAAAGGCTGCAAGAACGCCCAAAATGGCTGGTGCAGCCGCGCCAAGGCAGACCAGCCCATATTTCCAGTCACGTTTCTGACCGGTCATCCGCACAAGACCACCCATGGCAAGGCCAAGTCCGATCATAAACGCGGGAAGGGCGATCACGCCACTCAGCGCGATTGAGAGCCACGGCTCGATTATGCTCGACTGAACCAGAAGCCAGAGCGTCAGCGCCGCCACGGCCGCTACAGCGCACAGGCCAATGCCTTGTACCAAGGCCTGTTGAGCAAGCGTAAAGGCGAAGGCCAACCAAAGGCTACACAGGTAGAAGCCAAGAAGCGCGAGAACCAAAAGCATGGTCTTGGTCTTGTGCGATATCATGCAAAAGTAAACCGGTTTCACCAAGTTGCCATTCTGTGGCCCATCTTGCACCGGAATATCGGATTACTCGTGATGACGGACAAGTTCAGAGGGGATGTTTTCTTGCATGGCAGTTGCGCCTAATGTGCCTGCGATGGCAGGCCGAAAACCTAAATCCACACAACAGCAGGGCCCTCGGCTGGACAAGCCGAAGACCAAGCGTACGCGTGTCCGCAAGGAACCCGGCGTGGTCGACAAGATCCTTGCCCCCTATCGCTGGCTGGTGAAGTGGGGTTTCCGCACGGGTCTGGCGCTGATCGTTCTGGTTCTGGGGATTGTCGGCCTCTTTGGCATTGTGAACCCACCGACGACACATACGATGTGGTCCGAAGGCCGCCGTCTGGGCGTGCCGGTGGACCAGATCTGGGTCGATGCGGAGCAGATCGCGCCGGTGATGTTCCGCTCTGCTGTGGCGGCGGAAGACGCGAATTTCTGCCTGCATTGGGGGTTCGATGTCGAAGCGATTCAGGCCGCGATCGAGGCCGGTGGGTCGCGTGGCGCGTCGACGATTTCACAACAGGTCGTGAAGAATGTCTTTCTGTGGCAGGAGCGTTCGTGGTTCCGTAAAGGCATGGAGGCCGTTTTGACTCCAGTTTCCGAGGCGATGTGGTCCAAGCGGCGCATTCTTGAGCTGTACCTGAACGTCGCCGAATTCGACGAAGGTGTGTTTGGCGTACAAGCTGCAGCGCGGCATTATTTTGGTGTAAACGCGCGCGATCTGAGCGCGCTTCAGGCTGCGCGACTGGCTGCGGTTTTACCGTCACCCAAGACACGATCCGCCGCGAACCCGAGCAATTTTGTAGAGCGGCGCGCCCGGTCGATCCGAGGTGGTGCTGAGACGATCAATCAGGACGGTCGCGCCGCCTGTTTTCAGAATTGACCCTGCTTGGGTGAGACGAAAACCGCGCGTCGGGGATTAATCCGGCGGCGGGCCATTGTATTGCGTGGCGCTTCGCGGCAATTAGAGAGCGATTGATCCATCTTCGTCGGGACCCGCTTCGCATGGCCAAACTCTATCATGTTCCGTTGTCGCCGTTCTGCCGGAAGGTCCGGCTGAGCCTTGCGGAAAAGAAGATCGAGTGCGAGTTGGTGGAAGAGAAATACTGGGAGAAAGACCCAGATTTCCTGCGCCGCAACCCTGCCGCCAAAGTACCTGTGCTCAAAATCGACGGGCGGACCATGGCCGAAAGTGCTGCGATTTGTGAATACCTTGAAGAGAAATACCCCGAACCGCCGTTGATGCCGCGGTCCTTGGACGCCCGCTACGAAGTGCGGCGTCTGGTCGGGTGGTTCGATGACAAGTTCCACAACGAGGTCACGTCAAAGCTGCTTTATGAACGGGTGAACAAGAAAGTCACCAAGCAGGGCTTTCCGGACAGCACCAATGTCAAGGCGGGTGCAAAGGCGATCAAGTATCACCTCGACTATATGGCGTGGTTGCTGGACCACCGCCGTTGGCTTGCAGGGGATACGATGACATTAGCCGATTTCGCCGCGGCCGCGCATCTGTCCTCGCTGGATTATATACGCGACGTTGACTGGAACCGGAGCGCCGTGGTCAAAGATTGGTACGCCAAGATCAAGTCGCGCCCGGCCTTCCGGTCGATCCTGGCCGATCAGGTGCCGGGTTTCCCGCAACCGCCGCATTATGCCGATCTGGATTTCTGAGGCGCGCCCGATTTTTCGTCCGAAAAATCGGATATTGGAGGGCCAGCCCCCCAAACCCCCCGGCATATTTGAAAAAAGAAGAAGCTGGGAGCATGGATGGATTTTACGGCCCGACTGAAAGAGCAGGCGTTGAACGAAGGGTTCTCGGCCTGCCGCATTTGCCGACCTTGGGATGTGCCA
>JANSYF010000094.1 GCA_024742575.1 Paracoccaceae bacterium
AAGGGAACGGTGCGTCCAGCCGGGGTTGATAGCCAGCCATCGTGCGACGGCGTCGACCAAGCTGGTCTGGAAGTTGAACGCCGGTTTGTACCCGGTGATCCAGACCTCACCAAGCCCTTTGAGAACAGCACTGATGTTCTGGTGTTTGAACTCGACCGATCCTTCGGAACGGTTGTTGAGGAGCGGCAGAAGCTGCCGCCGATGCTCGGCCTTGTTGTAGGGTTGGCCTGCCACATCGTCAGCCAGCATCGCGAAGTAATCCGCGACGATCAGGTCATTCTCGGCATCTGTCCACGCTTGGCTCGACATTGCGCCAGGCTAGGGCAAGGTTGGGAGGTTGTCACGAAAGCGCGGGTTGCGGACCTTCGGCGTGATCCACGTCGAAGTCCGCATCGCGGGACAATCCCGACCTTGGATTTTTCATCTTAGCTGACGCAGAACTGCTTTGTATGCACGGCGTCTGTTTCGCCGCATCGTAGACCATGTCACCGAAGCAGCAGTTCATTCCTATCAAAAGCCACCAAACCGGAGCTGCCCTTTTGCCGCATTTGGGACCACCTAGAACAGAGCGGACGGAGCACCGCGAATAATTGCCTGCTTGCTGGGTGAAACGGCAACTTGGATGCTAGAAGTATAAAGGTTCCTGAATTTCCTTAGACATAAATTTTAATCTCTTATATTTTAGTGGTTATGTATATTAAACTTCGACATCTCGAAGTCTTCCACGCCGTGATGGAAGAAGGTTCGATCAGCAAGGCTGCAACGCGCCTTAACCTGAGCCAACCTGCAGTGAGCATTGCGCTTACAAATCTCGAAGAGATTGTCGGCTATTCTCTTTTCCATCGTTCAAAAGGGCATTTCTCCCCGCGCCCAGAGGCGTTCCTGCTCAAATCAGATGCAGAATTGTCGGTCATGGCTGTTGAACGCTTTGGGAACAGAGCAAGCCTGATAGGCAGAGGCGGGACAGGATACATTCGCGTCGGCAGTATCGGCGCTCCTGCATTCTCAGTGCTGCCGCGGCTAATGTCTCGTTTTACGGCTGAAAATCCACTTGTCGAGGTAGACCTGCAAGTTCGCAGTTCGGCGCAAATCGCCTATCTTGTCGGCAATGGGCAGTTGGACATCGGATTGGTCGAAGCGCCAGTCGCGGCAGCGAATGTCACGGCACAGGAATTCGAAGTGCCCTGCGTGTGCATTATGAGTGAACAATCGTCCTTGGCAGGAATGCAAAGTCTGGGCCCAAAAGACCTTTCCGGCCACCGGCTGATCGGAATTGATAGGGGCAATCAGGTCGAAAGGGCGCTGCAAAAAACCTGCGCTGACGCGGGCGTCCCCTTGAACATATTCATGCGGGGTTTCTTCTTTGCTGTTGTCCGGCGCATGGTCTCTGAAGGCGGTGGGATCGCGGTTGTAGACGCTTTGAATGGTATGCAGGAACTAGCGGATGGTGTGGTTTCACGACCTTTCCAGCCAACCATCCACCATAGGCTGGCGATGATCACCAACTCGATCTCGGATCTTTCACAACCTGCCCAGCAGTTCGCGGCGCTTTTGAGCGCTGAAATCGAATGGGTGTGCGAGATATAGTTTTTTAGTAATTTATCTTATAAAAAATTAATTTTTGTTATTTTGAAAATCAATAGATCGTGTGCGCAGTTCATGGAGTCTGCCCACACATGCTTAAATCCCTCCCATCGGACTCTCGGCTGGACGCGCTTTTTCGGCCCAAGACAGTCGCTTTGGTCGGTGTGTCTGATCGCCCGAATAGCTATGGGCATACGTTGGATAGGATTTGCCGAAACGCGGGATTCTCTGGGCAAATCTTTGGGGTTAATCCACGGCTGTCTGGACGCGATACGGCGACGTTTGCTTCATTAGAGGAGCTACCAACGCCGGCCGATCACGTCGTGATATCTGTTGCAACCGACCGTGTGGAACAGGCGGTCGAAGACGCGCTGAGTGCGGGTGCAGCTGCGCTCACTGTGTTTGCTCAATGCCCAGACGGGAGCATGCGCGAACGCATTTCGGATGCTGTGAAGGGCGCGGAGGCAATGCTGTGTGGCCCTAATAGCATGGGCTTGCATGACTTCCACAGTGGGCTCCGGCTCACCCCTTTTGAAGTGCCCCTTGATCGAAAGCCTGGCGGTGTTGGGCTGATTTCTCAATCAGGGTCTGTCTTAGGGGCGCTTACGAATAATGGGCGGTGTCTGCAATTTTCGCAGGCGATCAGCACTGGGTCCGAAACTGTCACGACCGCGGCAGATTACTTGGCTTGGATGCTGGAGCAGCCAGAAACGCGCTGCGTGGGGATGTTCATTGAAAGCGTTCGCGACCCTGAAGGCTTCATGAATGCAATGGAGCAAGCCGCTGAGCGCGGCATTCCGGTTGTCATAAATAAGGTGGGACGGTCCGAACTAGGGGCCGAACTGGCGATGTCGCATACAGGGGCAATCGTCGGGAATGATGATATCTTTCGTGCTGCCGTGTCCAGGTTCGGCGGCCACCTTGTGGCATCCATTGATGAAATGGCGGCATTGTTGGCAGTTTTTTCGCAAGGCCGCCAAGCTTCAGCGTCCGGCCTTGCCTCCATCCACGACTCTGGCGGCGAAAGAGAATTGATTGCTGATCTGGCAGAAGCCGAAGGCGTGGAATTTGCCAAACTGACCGCAAAGACAACAGCGCGCATCCAAGCGGTTTTGGAAGATGGCATTCACGCGCAAAACCCGCTTGATGCATGGGGTACTGGCGCTGGCGCGGAACAATCCTTTGAGCAAGCGACAGTCGCAATGCTGGAGGACCAAAACGTCGGTCTTGGCTTTTATGTTCTGAACTGGCGAGACAAATACGACCTGCATCAAATGCACGAACGCGCGCTGAAAGCTGCCTTCTCACAAACGAGCAAGCCTCTTTTGGCCGTATCAAACTTTGCATTAAGCCGCTCTGACGACATGGCCGACCGACTTGGGGACGCGGGTATCCCTGTCATCGGAGGCCTTCAGAATGCAGTCATTGCCGCCAAAGCCCTTTTGAACAAAACACCAGTCACTCCGCGCACCCTGAATGTCGATATATCGACACAGGCAGATAAGTACCGTGCTGCTTTCAAGGGTAAGGATTGGATTTCCGAAGCTGAAGGATATGCGGTCTTCTCGGCCTATGGCATATGCGTACCGCAGCACAGGGTGGCCAAAATTCGTGATGACGCCATCCAGTTTGCCCAGCATCTGAAGCGATCTGCTGTCTGCAAAACCGCGATGCCAGGCATTTATCATAAGACCGATGTTGGTGGAATTGTTCTCAATCTGGAAAACGCGGCCGAGGTGGGCGCTGCGTACGATGCACTTAGTGCCCGCCTTGGGCCAAATGTGCTGGTTGCTGAGATGCTTCCTAAAGGCTCGGAATGGTCCCTCGGGGCCATAATCGACCCTGATTTTGGGCCCTTCGTTCGAATTGCCCCAGGCGGAACACTTGTCGAACTCCTTCCGGAATCGGCGTTGTTGATGGCTCCCTTTACAACCGCTGAAGCAAAAGCCGCCATACTGTCTTTGCGCGCGTCCAAACTTTTGCAGGGGTATCGCGGTGCGCCTGTACAAGACCTTTCTGCATTGGCTGATGCGTCCGCTGCCTTGTCACGAATGGCCTGGGATTTCCGCGACTGCTTAAGCGAAATCGAGATCAATCCGATGATCGTCAGCGAAACTGCCGCCACTGCCGCAGATGCAGTCATTCACACAAAAAAGAACCACCAAGGAGGAGGACAACATGAAGTTTTATAAATCAGGTGAAGATATCTTACCCGAAGCCCTTTTGAAGGAAGCTGGAAACAATAGTTCCGCAAGTGAGTTGTGCCGTCGAGAGTTCTTGTCTCTGGCGAGTGTGTTCGGTGCAACTACGGCCATGGCATATGGCATGATCGGCGCGGCGCGCCCTGTACAGGCGGCGACACCAAAATCTGGTGGCACATTGCGTGTTGGTCAGGTTCTTTTGGCGGGGAAGGACCCGCGGGCTTGGGATGCCATCAATCAAAGGGCCAATGTGGCACGTGGTTGGTTAGAGTACCTTGTTAGATACACCCATGAATACACCTTTGAACCCTACTTGCTGGAAAGCTGGGAGGTTTCAGAGGATGCTAAAACCTATGTGCTCAAGGTGCGTCCGGGCGTTACCTGGAGCAACGGAGAAACACTGACGGCTGAGCATGTCGCGGCCAACATTGCGGCTTGGTGTGACGGCAATGCCGAAGGCAACTCCATGGCCTCTCGACTGTCCAATCTGACTGATCCCGAAACGAAAATGGTCGCAGATGGGGCCATTCAAATTGTGGATGATATGACCGTACAGCTGAATCTAAGTGCCGCTGACATTTCCATCATTCCAAGTATATCGGATTATCCTGCCGCTGTCGTGCATCCCAGCCAAATTGGTGCAGACCCCTTCGAAAACCCAATTGGGACCGGCCCGTATCGCCTGGAGGCGTTCGAAATCGGTGTCAGCGCGGTTTTGGTTCGAAATGATCAAGATTGGTGGAATGCAGGAAACGGCGCGTGGCTTGATCGGATCGAATACACTGATTACGGCACTGATCCTGCGGCAATCCTAAGCGCGTTCGAATCTGGAGAAATCGACGTCAACTATGAGACAGTCGGTGACTATATCGAAATACTCGACGGGCTGGATCTTGTTCGCAACGAGGCGCTCACAGCCTCAACAGTTGTAATTCGATCCAACCAGAAAGCGGAGGTAGAGGGCAAAACACCTTATGCCGACGTCCGTGTTCGAAAGGCGCTGGCTCTGGCTGTGGACAACGCAATCATACTTGAATTGGGCATGTCAGGCTTTGGTCAAGTTGCAGAAAACCACCATGTCGGTCCAATGCATCCAGAATACGCGAGGCTCCCGCCAATTTCTCGTGATGTAGACGCCGCCCAGGCACTGATGGCCGAGGCCGGCATGTCTGACTTCGAACACGAACTCATCTCATTGGAAGACGGCTTTCGTCGTGATACGGGCGATGCCACGGCGGCTCAACTTCGCGATGCCGGATTCAATGTGAAGCGCACAGTTGTCCCTGGCGCAACCTTTTGGAACTCTTGGGCCAAATATCCCTTGTCGGTATCTGCATGGGGCCACCGTCCATTAGGTGTGCAAGTCTACGCATTGGCTTACAGATCTGGTGTACCATGGAACGAAACTGCATTCTCCAATGCAGAATTCGACAATGGGTTAGCCAAAGCTTTGGCCACGCCAGATCCGAAGAAGAGAAGCGTGGAAATGGGGAAACTTCAGAAAATCCTGCAAGACGAGGGGATCATAATTCAACCTTTCTGGCGATCAATTTACAATCACACGCGCCCCCACGTCAAAGGCGCCGAAGTGCACCAGGCCTTTGAGTTGCATCCTGACCGCGTATGGCTGGATCAATAGGGCGCCCTCTTTTTTCAGTGCCGCTTTACGACAGTTGAGCGGCACTGATCCCCAGGGATGCACGCGTTATGCGCGTTGCAGCGAACGGCATTCTGCCCCAGACTCGCCACTCATGGATCACGCCGCGTAGGCATCGAGATAGCCGAGACTCACCGATGCCGTGGTATGTTCGACGTCTGCTTTTCAGGCACTTGATCAAGTAGAACTGGTTTCTTTGAAACGTCGCAGTTGAATTAGCATGAAGATTTCGAGTGCCGCTGTCGTGAACCCGATGATGACAATCGGTGTGTGCCCACCAATAAGCGCATGTGTCCCATCAAGCAGGTCAACGACAATGCGAAACACGAGGAATGCCTCCATCATCGGGCGTAATCTGTGGGCCAAGACGTAAGCCCCCATCGCTGCTGTCCCTAGATTGCGTGCGCAAAACAAGCCTGCGGGGCCCACAAGATCAAATGCACCGTTTGCTTCGGCTGCGGCCCAATGTCCCCACATTGCAGCCGGGTTGACGTAGATAATGATGGCGAAGAGCACCGAAACGACAGTCACAAAGCAAAGGTAGTAGTATATCCACTTGGGATAGGCTTGATCCGCCATGGGGCGCTCTCCGTATTGGTTTTCAAATATGGGGTGATGCGATCAAAACTTGCCGGGATAGCCTTTGGGCAGGTTCTCGGTCTGGATCGGCGCGATGATGTCCCAGTGTTCGACGATCAAACCATCCTCCAAGCGCCATAGATCGTAGAACGCTGTGGGCTGGTCTCCCAAAGCACCTGACGCGCCCGTCAGCACGAAGTTGCCTTCCGCGACAACAATCCCAATCTCGTCGTAGCGCATCTTCATGCCCTTGGCCGCGTTGGCTTTCATCAACGCTTGCAATCCTTGCAGGCCATCCCCGGCATCAGGGTTATGCTGCGCATAGCTGGCAGGGTTGATGTATTGCGTGATATCCAGCTTTTCGCCGCCAATGAACATGCCCTCAAGCAATCCAGTGACCAATGCCTTGTTCTCTGCTGTCTGGTCGAGGTCAGTGATTTCTGTCGCCCCATCCACTTGCGTGCGACCGGCAGGGTTTGGGGCGTCACGTAGCGGGATCAGATTGTCCCAATGCTCTGCGATTTTGCCGTCTTCGATGCGGAACACATCGAATGCGACCATCGGTTTGGGGCCAAAGTTGTAATAAGTCGAATGGGTTGCGACCAGATCACCTTCACCCATGATGCGGTGCAGTTCGGATGGGGGCGGTGTCGGCTTGTCTGGGTCTACCGGACGGCTCAGGAATTTTTTGATGACGGCAGAGCCTGAGGGCAGCATCGGGTTCCGCTGGATGTAGTCTTCGGTGAAGTAGGTGTCGACCGCCGCTGCATCGCGTGCGGCAAATACGTTTTCCATCATGTCCAGAACGAGTTGTTTGTTTGTGGCGACATCCGCCCATGCAAACGAGGCGCTCATCGCAAGTGCCGCCAAGGTTATTGTCAGCTTCTTCAACATCTATCCGATCTCCTGTTGTGAATCTATCTTTCTAGAAAGGTATATAGATGGAGAGAGACTGACAAGCGCGCTTTGAGGCAATAGGATTGTTGCATCAACCACGGAGCAAAACGTGTCCGAACCAGATGAACCAAATTGGCGCACAAAGCCGCCACCAGAAGCGCGGATTGTGCCCGGCCTGTTCCGCAGTCGTAACTACATTTGGGACAACGATCATCGGATCGTAGAAAGCCATGGCGTGACGTGGTCGCAGTTTCTGGCGTTGTCATCGCTCAGGGCCGCAGGGCGGGATCGAACGATGAGCCCGACCGAACTCTATACTGCGGCGCAAGTTACATCTGGCGGTATGACAAAGATGATGCATGCACTGCGCGAAGCAGAACTGATTGAGCGTATCGACAATCCCGAAGACGGACGCAGCCGCTTGGTCCGAATAACGCCAAAAGGAGCTAGATTGGCGGAGCAGATCGTCGAAGAACTCATTGCAACAAACAAGTTGTTGATCGGCGGGATACTCGAAACAGAAGAAGTTGAAGAGCTGGCCAGACTGCTACACAAGCTTAGCAGTGGTTTGCAAAACCGCAAAAAGGAAGCCCTCAGACCCAAATCGTAGCAGTTTACAAGCAGCCACTAGCGCGGTTGCAGGGAAGAAACTCTTTGTCCCGAAATGCGTAAATTCAACGTTTTATTTTTTTGCCGCGAACTGCACGAATGGCCGCAACGTCCGCTGCAAGGCGGCATCGAAGTTCTGGCTTCCGCCGCATTTTTTTTGCTGCGGGTGCGCGCAGCAAAAAAACCGAATTCACAGGTTGGGCTCGGAGCGGTCGCTAACTGCGCGACGGTTGAAAGGCTGGTATGTGCCTGAGCATTGAGACTCCGGTACATCCCAAATCATGGTTGTCGTCAACCGAATTTCGCTGGACCACGATCTTTACAACTTTTTGCTGCACATTTTGCTGCACAAGTTGCAGCATCCAGAAAAGTTAGCCCCATCAAATACAAGCACTTAACCCTTTGATGTTAAACTACTTTCGGACTGTCTCTCCGCCAATAATTAGTGACTTAAACGAAAGACGCCGCCCAGATCGAGCGACTTTTTTGTTAATAATTGGCAATCCATTGGCAGAGCTTAACCGTTGTGGGTTCCCATTTCGTTCAATCCGGCCATTCGAGGAGACGATCGACGACATCTAAAGTGATGGAACCATCCTCCGTGACGACAAGGTCGCTTGTTTGCACAATCCCCCACCATTCTTTGAAATCGTGCCCGTCATTTTTGTGGTGGTCTATTTGGATAGCGACCAACCCACCTGACTTCTCGTAAGCTTTCAACAACTGCTGAAATTTCGCTGATCGGCGGTCGCCTTTCTTGCTCTGGCTGTATGTTCTCGATTTCATGTCGAGATACCCGGTGTGCAAAACTGGAAGCATACCTAAGCCACGAAACTCGCAGACCCAACTACCGCGAATCCGGGGGCGCTGTCGGCGCTTCATGGTGTTCGCATCGACTCTCATATCTCCTCCGTTAAAATCAATTTTGCGGTGTTCAGCACTCGGTCTACAGGGACAGCGAACCATTCGAGTTCGACACCATCACATCTTATGCTGGCGAATTCCTTGTGTAGCATTTTCTCAAGGTTGCAGCAATTTTAGCATAGCAGAATTGACCTCAAGATCGGAGTTCCCGGGTTTGAAGTGCCATATTGAGATAGCACCCTGAGAGCTACCGAGGCCGGGGCGTGGGAAACAAGGAGATCGCCAACATCACCCGCGACGACATGCTGGACTTCCGCCAGCACTGGCTCGACAGGATCGAAGCGGGCGAGGTCACGGCGAACTCGGCCAACAAGGATCTTATTCACCTGGGCGACGTCTTGAAGACCGTGAACATGATGAAGCGGCTTGGGCTCTCGCTGCCACTGGGCGAGTTGTCCTTCAAGGAGGGCGAGAAGCTGACGCGCCCGCCGTTCAGCGAGGACTGGATCAGGACGCGCCTGCTCGCCCCAGGCGCGCTGGACGGATTGAACGGCCAGGCGCGTGCTTTGCTGCTCGGCATGATCAACACCGGCTATCGACCCTCCGAGGGTGCGGCGTTGACGGCGGAGACGATCCGGTTGGACTGCGACGTTCCGCATATCTCGATCGAACCGGAAGGGCGGCAATTGAAGTCGCACTATGCTCGCCACCGGGATCGACGACCGCATCCGCCGCGACCTCTTCGGTCACCGGCTCGACCGGGAACGGTATGGCAAGGGCGCATCGCTGGAACATGTCGCGAAGCTTGTCGCGCGCATCGCCTTCTGAGCCAGCAGCGCCCGCGCCCGGCGCTGCGCCTGCGACAGCCGCTCCTCCTCTTTCACGGCCGCGGCCAGCTCCGCTTCCAGCCGCTCGAAGACCGGCGCGAAGGCTGGGTCCTCAGCAACAAGGATTGCGACCTTCAACAACGCCGCTTCGATCCGCGCGGCATCGACCGGTTGGGTCGGTTCGGTGCGTGCTGCTGATGGGCGAGACGTTATCATGCCGACAAACATGGGGCCAAGCATTTGGCTTGTGCAGGGCGCGCGAACGCGCCGCGTAAAGCGGCCTGTCACAGCGTACAAATCGGATGGGGAGCCCTCCAAACGCCCGGCTCAAATCGAAGCACCGAAGTGAGCATCTTGGCGGTTGCGCCCGGCCCCCGACTCGTGCGTCTGGGAGTGTCGCTCGAGCCTGCATTCTTGGGGCTTTGAACGCGTGCCGAGAGCTGATTTCAGAGGGCTGCGGAAGACAACTGGAAGAAGGGCAAGATAAAAGCGCCTGCCACGAATGCCGCAAGTCACTGACGTGACGAGCGTTTTCGCGTGCATGCAAATCGGTCGCGTGCAGGTTCCCTGCAATTTCGCAGTTTTTTCAGACCTCTGGCATGCACACTGCGAAAACCCGCTCTTGGCGGCTACTCTTTAGACGAGGCGACGAGTCCGAGCATCAAGAGATGGTATCTTGCGCCCAACAATGGGAGCGCAAGATAAAAGAGGTGCGGCAACACGTGCCCAGGTGTCTGATGTTGATGAAGAAATCGCACGGCAACCCTCCAACCCTTGCCGCTTAAAGGCACCCAAATATCTGATTTTGCATTGAATTTGACGCCGCAAAAAGCGTCCATCGGGAATGTGCCGCTGAATTATTCGCGCAAAGTCAGTGCGTTGACCGTATTGTCGCCGCATCGGGTAAAGTGGTGCGGCTGAATAAAGCCCGTCACAACAAACAGTTGCGTGCCGAATGCGGCAACCCTTTTATCTCGCTGTCCATTGATGCGCTGTCTGCGTGGCCATGTCTCGCCAACACAAT
>JANSYF010000112.1 GCA_024742575.1 Paracoccaceae bacterium
GCTCGAAGATCGCCCGCCGACACGTCTTTCCGTGTGATTTCAACTGCCATCAAAGCCTCCATCGTTTGAAGACAGTGATTCAGATTTTTCTGCAGAAGGGAATCCTCTGCGAGTCAAACAATCAGGCCGTTGGTATTATCTGCATGCACCACCACAAATGAATTCGACTGGCCCTTAGGCCATGCCCGCTTGGTCGAACCGAGAAACGAACCGGGTCTTCGGTTCTCGAAGGCTAATACCAACTGGATTGCGAGGAAGCAAAATGCGCTTTGTTTTCTATCATTTGTGACAAGTGAACTGGTGATGCCAATCTTGGGATGTGTTTCATGAACCTTCCCGGTTTACCGGGATCGCGGGTCAAAGCTTGGGGCATCTGGCCGTCCACGAAGTTTCGCCAGACCCGCTCTTGCCTGTCTCCATGCGGGGATAGGATCAGTCAGCCAGACATCTGATCCATGCCGGAAAGACGGCCGGAAGATGTTCCAGGCAAGTGACAGCTTGTTAGGGCCATTTGCGATGCATAGGAAGCCGTTTGGGAACGGCCAACGCATTCGTATCTTTTCAGGAAATGCAAAGTCTGGTTCCACATTGTCGTCCACAGCCATCGCGCAAGCCAAAGCAGGGAAATTCACGCCTGCATGTATTGCCAAAGCGGAATTGCCCCAAAGCCGGCCGTTGATTTCAATAAAGTAGGCTCTTCCGTCTTCCTCGCTAACGATGAATTCTACGTCGGCGGGGCCATGCCATTTCAAATCTTCAAGCAATCGAACCGCGTCGTCAAAATAATCTGGACGCGCAATTGTTTCTACAATTACGCCTCCTCCGCCTTGAAATGGCCATGTCAGATGCCTGCGACCCGCCAGACCACAAACTGCCCGGCCATTTTGCATCAACACCCACGCATCGTGTGTCTTGCCTTTGATGAATTCTTGCACAATGAACTTTTGAAAATCGTAGACGGTGTCGCTGTGGCTCGGACGATCAGAAAACATGTTCCGTATTAAATTGGGATCGTCCGTGATTTCCATACCAACCGAACCACCCCCCCTAGCGAGTTTAATAACCCAAGGTGGCCGCAACTGTTCCAAGGCGGCGTCCAATTCGGACGCTGTTGAAACAGCACGGGATTTCGGCGTCAAAATGCTTAGTCGCTGCGCGCGAAGCGTCGTCTCGACTTTGCTGAGGGCCGACATTTGCGCGTCCAAAGCGGGAACCGGCAACGGGACTTCCCATTTGTCCTGTTCGAGAGACTTGGACAATGCATAAACGGCATAGTCGTCGGAAGGCATGACAGTCGCGAATTTGTGGCGCGCGACTAAGGCGCGAACATCATCGACATGTTCATCTGGCGTTTCAATAGGACTCCGAACCGGCAAAACGCCTTTCACAAAGCGCGAAGAACACGTCGGCATCGCGGAATCGTCTGTTCCGATCCATACTTCGCAACCAGCTTTTGCCAAGCCTCGAACCGCTGCCAGAGCAATGCGATCCGACGCAGTTTTATACGTTGTGACGAGGACTTTCATCATCGCTCAAGACTGTGTCGAAACAAAATCTAACCCAATACTAGTTTACTGGATAAGAGCGTGCCTGACTTAACCCAGTTTGGGAAGTGTCAGTTGCTTGGATGACAGACAAATGACTTTCGTTATCGTCGATCATCCAACGCGGTAAGCAAATCGGGTGCTAAGGTCATCTTTAATCAACAATACTTTCTACTAAGGCTGGTTGTCTTGCGCGCTCGACTGGCAAACATTTTTGATACGACGCTGAAATAGTAGCCAGACCGCAAAAGACGAACTACCTCAGGCCAAATATAATCAATCGCCAATCCCAGTTTTTGGCGTAATCCTCACACGTACACGATCAAAGTGCCTTCGCGCGTTCCCGCAGCTGGAATTTCTGGATCTTGCCAGTCGACGTCTTGGGCAGTTCCTCGAACACCACCTTTTTGGGTGTTTTGA
This sequence comes from Paracoccaceae bacterium, assembly GCA_024742575.1. GTDB lineage: Bacteria > Pseudomonadota > Alphaproteobacteria > Rhodobacterales > Rhodobacteraceae > Marivita. The sequence continues at coordinate 1,965 of JANSYF010000112.1, forward strand.
ATCCTGCCAGCCGGGACTTGGCAAAGGCGATCAGCTCTGCTTCGGTGGCGCTGTGGTTGCCCTTCAACTCGACAAAGGCGCAGGGCACCTCGCCCCATTTTTCATCGGGCTTGGCCACAACAGCACACAGCAGAACAGCGTCATGTGCCATCAGGCATCCCTCAACTTCGACAGAAGAGATGTTCTCGCCGCCTGAAATGATGATGTCCTTCGCCCGGTCCGCAATCTGGCAATAATTATCCGGGTGCATCACCGCGATGTCGCCGGAATGGAAATGCCCGCCCTCGAACGCTTCTTCAGTGGCTTTGGGGTTCTTGAGGTAGCCCTTCATCACCGAATTGCCGCGAATGACAATCTCGCCCTGTGTCTTGCCATCGCGCGGCACCGGGGCACCTGCATCGTCCAGAACGTCAATCTTTTCCATCATCGGGAATGCCACACCTTGGCGGGCTTTGATCGCCGATTGCGCGTCCTGCTCCAACCCATCCCAGGCATCGCCATTCCAGACGCATTCGGTGACATGGCCATAGGTTTCGGTCAGGCCGTAAACCTGCATTACGTGAAAGCCCAGATCACCGATCTTGGCCAGGGTCGCCGGGGCAGGGGGCGCACCCGCGGTGTAAACTTTTACCAGATGGTCAAATTCGCGACGATCCGCAGGGTCCGAGTTGACGATCATGTTCAGAACGATGGGTGCACCGCCGAAATGGGTGACACCTTCATCAGCAATCGCGTCGTAAATCGCCCTGGCACTGACATCGCGGCAGCACACAACAGTGCCGCCCAACAAAGGCATCATCCACGTGTGGTTCCAGCCATTGCAATGAAAGAGCGGGACAATCGTCAGATATTTAGGATGCAGCGCCATTTCCCAGCTCACGGCGGTGCCCATCGTCATCAGGTATGCCCCGCGATGGTGGTAGACCACACCCTTGGGCCGACCAGTGGTGCCGGAGGTGTAGTTGAGCGCAAGGCTCTCCCATTCGTCCTCGGGCATGAGCCATTGAAAAGTTGGATCGCCGCCAGCCAACACATCCTCATACTCGGGGTAATCGCTCGATGCGTTCACACCTTCATGTGGGTCTGCCACTTCGATCACCTTGGGGGCAGGGCCCTCCATCTGTTCGATGGCGTCGGCCAGTACCGGCATGAATTGTGGATCGCACAGAACGACCTTCGCCTCACCGTGGTCGAGGATATAGGCAATGGTGTCCACATCCAGTCGGGTGTTGATGGTGTTCAGAACCGCACCGCAGGCAGGCACGCCGAAATGCGCCTCGGCCTGTGCCGGGATGTTGGGCAGGATTGTCGCCACCACATCGCCGGGTTTGACCCCCATCGCGACCAAAGCCGACGCCAGCCGAGTCACGCGCTCGTGGTAGTCGCGGTAGGTTTTGCGGTGTGGGCCGTGCACAACGGCAACAGTGTCGGGGAACACTTCGGCCGCGCGCTGCAAATGCGACAGTGGCGTCAGTGGCACATAGTTTGCCTTGCGTTTCTCTAGACCGGCTTCATCCCGCATCCAACCCATCTCGCGTCCTCCCCTGCGACATTCTGTACGGGGTGACATAGCGCAGGGATTGAAGCTGGGAAAAGCCTAAACTTGCGTGAAAGGGTCCAAACTGGCACCTCTGACACATGATCGTCTCGCCCGCTCGTAAATTCATCTTTGTCCATATCCCCAAAACGGGGGGCACGTCGCTGGCTTTGGCACTCGAAGCGCGTGCGCATCGAGACGACATCTTGATCGGCGACACCCCCAAGGCGTTTAAGCGCAAGGCGCGGATCAAGACGTTGGCTGCCAAGGGGCGGCTATGGAAACACAGCACTTTGGCTGATCTGGATGGGGCGTTTTCTTCGTCCGATTTGGACGCAATGTTCATCTTCACCTTGGTGCGCAACCCTTGGGATCGCATGGTCAGCTATTACCACTGGCTGCGCGGGCAGAGTTTCGACCACCCTGCGGTGACACTTGCCAAGTCAGAGCCATTCGACGGCTTCATTCTGCATCCCGACACCAACGCCAGCTTGCAGGCGTTCCCGGCGGCACGATACGTGACCGACGCTGCAGGGGTTGAACGGTGTTCGGCCTATGTGCGGTTGGAACATTTGGCCGAAGACATTGCCCCCGTCGAGGCTCATTTGGGGTTTGCGCTGAACATGCCGCACGCCAACGCCTCGGATCGGCCCAGCGATTATCGCCGGGCTTATACCAACGGCCCTATGAATTGACCGCTTTGGCATATTCTCGGTCACTGATAGAACGGACGCGTTCCTGATCGTTTGCGAAGAAGTTCCACGCGTCACAGCATCGCGCAACGATGTCGTCGTAGGTATCGAACAC
>JANSYF010000031.1 GCA_024742575.1 Paracoccaceae bacterium
ACAAACAACAAGACCAGTGCGCCCTAAACTTACCGGCGCGCCCGCCCTCATATACCCCTGAATTATCCGCCTCGTCTGCGCCAGTCTCTCAACCATCCGCCCCGTCTAACGTCCCAACATGCACCTCAGCGCCGCCGGTGAAGCGCTATTTAGATACCAGTGCAGGACTCCGCAAGCCCTTTTTTTGGTTCTCGTGGATTTTTTTGGTAATCCCTATTTGATGCTGATTTTATGGGCGTACGATCATCGGGTCCAACCGTCAAACCCCAAGGGCTTTGGCCGCCATTGTCATGAAAAGCTGTCGCTCATCCTTTGATAAGCCCTTCAATATGTCGTCCTGCACAACTTCGACGACCGGAAGGATACGTTGGTAGGCGCGCTGCCCTTCTGAGGTAAGTGAAATCACCCGCGCGCGCCGATCGCGGTCACTGACCACTCGCGCGACATAGCCTTTTTGAATCAGCCTTTCGATGACCCCACCAATGGTTGCCCGATCATACGCGATCTTAGCGGCAATGCTGGCCTGATCGAGACCGGGCATGGCACGAATCGCATCGAGCGCTGCGAATTGTACCGGCGTCAGGTCGATCCCGACTTCTTGCATGCGAGAAGCGAAGACCTGAGTCGACATTTGGTTAAGGCGCCGGATCACGTGACCAGGCATGTTATGGATTTCCAATAGCCACCCCCTTTTAAACTCTTGCGGCAACAGTCTTCGATCTGACCCGACCAAGGCAAGATAAATATGTATACTTATTTGTTTCACTGTGTAATTAATAAGTATAGATACTAATTTCCAAAATGCACTCCGCGGGGACCGAACCATGCAGTATTATCTTGACGGCTTCAGACCAGGTGATCCGGATGTCAAAGCCCCTGCCCTGAACCGCGTTGCACCAAACAGTTTTCCAGAAAAGGTCGACGTGCTGATCGCGGGATGCGGACCTGCGGGATTGTGTCTGGCGGCACAACTCGCCGGGTTTCCCGAGATTTCGACCATGATTGTTGAGCCAAAAGCTGGACCGATGGAAAAGGGACAAGCCGATGGCGTCAGCGTCCGCTCTATGGAGATGTTTCAAGCATTTGGCTTTGCGGACAAGATCAAACGCGAGGCCTATTGGGTGAATCAAACCGCATTCTGGCGACCGAACGCCAACAATCCAGACCATATCCAACGTATTGGGATCACGCAGGATGTGCCCGACGATCAATCGGAGATGCCGCATACGATCCTCAACCAAGCACGGATCCACCAGTTGTTCCTTGATGTGATGCAACACGCGCCAACCCGGCTGGAACCGCATTACGGCATGCGGGTGCGCGATCTTACAGTCGACACAGCCACCGACGACCACCCTGTCACAGTCATTCTGGAACATGTGGCGGAGGATGGAACTGCGGGCGAGACAACCACGGTACGCGCCAATTACGTGGTGGGCTGTGACGGCGCGCGCAGTACGGTGCGCCGCGCGATCGGGGGTCATCTGCAAGGAGACGCCGCACATCAGGCCTGGGGCGTGATGGACATACTGGCGAATTCGGATTTTCCCGATCTGCGCCGGAAATGCCTGATCCAATCCACGCGTGAAGGCAATATTCTGATCATCCCTCGCGAGGGCGGATACCTGTTTCGCATGTATGTGGAGCTGGACAAGCTGAACCCGGAGGAACGGGTTTCAAGCCGGAATCTTGCTGCCGAAGACATTATTAACGCGGCAAACAGGATTATGCGGCCCTACAGCATCGACGTCAAAGAAGTTGTCTGGTGGTCGGTTTACGAGATTGGGCATCGACTTACCGACAAATTCGACGATGTCCCGCCCGAAGAAATCGCCACTCGTACGCCGCGTGTCTTCACCGCAGGAGATGCTTGCCACACCCACAGCCCGAAGGCTGGACAGGGAATGAACGTGTCGATGGGCGACACGTTTAATCTTGGTTGGAAGCTTGCACATGTTCTTAAAGGGCTGGCCGGTCCACACCTGCTGCACAGCTATTCCGCCGAACGGCATCTGGAGGCGAAGCGGCTGGTCGAGACTGATCATACCTGGGCACGGATCATGAGCGCCCCGCCGGGTCAGTCGGAATTGGACGGCAGCGAAATGCCACGGTTCCAGAAGCAGTTTATCGAGAACCTGGAATTCACGGGTGGACTGGCTGTGAAATATGAACCGTCTCTGCTCACTTCGGCTGCGGCACGGCAAGAGCTTGCTCTTGGGCAAATCGTAGGCAAACGGTTTCATTCCGCCCCCGTGATCCGGCTGGCAGATGCCAAACCTATGCACCTTGGACATGTTGCCCAAGCGGATGGTCGCTGGCGCATCTATGCGTTTGCGGGGCTAGGCGACACGGGCTTGCCCGGCGGGCCGATTCAGGCGTTGTGCGACTTTCTAGAGACCCATACCGCATCACCCGTTTTACAAACACGGCACGCGGGTGGTGATATAGACGCCGTGATTGATGTGCGCGCAGTCTTTCAACAGGACTTCACGTCTTTACGGTTTGACGGCATGCCGGAACTCTTGCGTCCTGCAAAGGGTCTTTACGGTTTGCACGATTTCGAAAAGGTGTTCTGCGTCGATCACAAGACCGGACAGGACATTTATGATTTGCGCGGTATCGATCGAAAGGGCGGTTGCATGGTTGTCGTCCGCCCCGATCAATACGTAGGTCACATCCTACCCTTGTCGGCGACAGATGAATTGGTCGCATTTTTTGACGGCGTTTTCGTGCCAGCAGGTTAAGCGACCAAAAGGGGCGGTCCTTATCCCTGCGGTCAGTCTTTTCGCCGCTTGATCGTGATGATGCATTTGGAATGGCGTGGATGTAGCGCGGGCAGATCCCGTCCGAGCACATCTACAGACCCGACATGCCGCAGAACTCCGGTTGTTTCGACTTCCCCGTCAACGACCGATCGCCGTTTACCGTAACCGCTTGCAACGCAACGGATGACGTCGCCATTGGTCGCTTGGAACCGGGGGGCGTTGTGTTGCGGCTGCCGCCCGATTTGTTTTGTTACCACTTGACTGCCAATCGCAGGTGCTTGCACCTGAGGTTTGTGTTTCGTGGTGGCCCCTTGGCTCGTTGATAGCGTTGGCACCAAGTGTGGTCTGGGTTTGGGCCGAAGCACCGAAACCAAAGTCGTGTTGGGCGTCGGCACTTGCCCCTGAGAAACTTGTGTCGGCGTCTTTTGTGGAATGGGCTGTGGCACCGCTACCGCTATGGACTGTGGAGTCGGTTGCGGTACCAACTGGGGGATCGGCCTTGGAGTTGTCTGATGCGGCCTGACGGGCACTGTAACCATCGCGGGATTTGGAATGGTGTTCGTCACTGTCCCTGTGGTCGTCGTCGGATTCGTGAAGGGTATGATGACCGGAACCACTGATGGGCGTTGCCCCGGAACTGCCGTCGGAACTTGCCCAGGCGTGACACCCGGAACCTGACCCGGCACAGTCGTCGGAACCTGGCCCGGTGTCACAACTGCCGTCGGAACTTGCCCAGGCGTAGCAACCGGAACCTGACCCGGAACTGCCGTCGGCACTTGGCCCGGTGTCAGAACTGCCGTCGGGACTTGCCCAGGCGTGGCAACCGGAACCTGACCCGGAACTGCCGTCGGCACTTGGCCCGGTGTCACAACTGCCGTCGGAACTTGCCCAGGCGTGGCAACCGGAACCTGACCCGGAACTGCCGTCGGAACCTGGCCCGGTGTCAGAACTGCCGTCGGCACTTGCCCAGGCGTGGCAACCGGAACCTGACCCGGAACTGCCGTCGGCACTTGGCCCGGTGTCACAACTGCCGTCGGAACTTGCCCAGGCGTAGCAACCGGAACCTGACCCGGAACTGCCGTCGGAACCTGGCTTGGCGTTGCTGTCGGGACCATGACTGGAACAAGTGTCGGCGTGCTACCAGCCGATGACCCGCCGGGTTGACCTTGTGGTAATGGAAGCGGGTTTGTTCCTGTCCCTGTATCAATCGGAAGTGGGGTTACTACGACGGGGTTGGGCTGCGTCCCGGAACCGGTGGATCCTATTTGGTTAACCGTCGGCTCACTTCCGCCACCAGTTTGTGGCACGCTCCCCCCAACTTGAGGAGAACCACCACATTCTGGCGCGCGATGCGGGTTTCCGACGCCAATGCACCATCCCAATTGGTTTCCATTGGCAAAGAGCGGACCAGAAAGCGAAACGAGAACAGCGGTTGTGAGTCCAAGGCTTCGGCGCATAGAGGTCACCACGACTTTGACAGATTTAGGTAAAACGCAGGATCGCCCGCCTTGGTACTTGGACCGTCCTGAAGCGGGGCGGCAACGTAAGAGCGCGCGAAGAACCCATTGGTGAATTCTGCATCTATTCCAAGACCTATGGACGAGAGGGTCGCATCGTCGATTTCATGTGCGCGAGGATCGTTGTTCCAAACTTGACCATAATCGAAAAAGCCAAACGGGCGGAGCCTATTGATATGTTCGCTATTTGGGAAAAGATCGCGGCTTAGTTCCAGACTGGCGGAATAGCCACTGTCACCTTGAGCCTCGGCAAAAACGTAGCCACGCTCGGCATCAATTCCACCAAGGTAGAATTCTTCTATGCTGGGCAACTGATCCTGCGAGTGTTGTCCCCATACCTCGGCACGCAATGTTGATTCCGGTCCGAACAGACCAATTGGATGCTCGTATCCCAAACCGAACCGCACGTAGGAGAACGTCTCATCCCCGTTTTCGATCCCTTGAGGCATCTCGCGTTGTTCGCCGAAGGACAGATTCAGAGCATATTCAAATGCCCCGCCACTCCCCAGCGCTTTGCCATAAATCCAGCTTGCGGAAACAATATCTACTTCACTATCAAATTTCTGATCTGCGACATCTACTTCGGATGCCGATTGGCGTAGTTCAAATAAACCATAACCGTAAGTGTCGATATTGCGCACAAGGGGAAAACCAAGGGCAAGGATCGCGGTCCGCCCGAGAAGTTCGGTTTCCTGAAGAGCGCCCTGCGCATCGCGGTAGGCGCCGATATTGCCAAGATATGCCTCACCATACAGTCCACTCCCACCCAGCGGCATACGGTACGCAACCGCCCCCCAGACGGATGTGTCATCACGATCGAGTTCCGTTGTGGCCGAGAGATTAAAACGAAGGAGGTCGCCCGCAGTAAGCGCGCTGAGATAGCTCTGCGAAAAGGACAAGCGAACAGCTTCCCCAAATTCTCTTGAAGGGTGATCAAGGGACAAGCTTCCGAAATCTCGGTCCAACTCGTCCGCAATGATCCGTAGACGCGCATGTGCCGCGCCGGGTGGATAGTCGAATTCGGCCGTCGCTGTGATCGAGCCAATATCTTCGACCAACATGATCGCGCGCTCGAGGTCTTTTTGTTGCAAGCCGCGCTTGGCCAACAGCGGCCGCGTGTAGGCTTCAATCAAGCGAAAATGGTCTTCGTCGACACCCTCGATGAAAATATCGCCCACTTCGCCTTCGTCTACGACCAGAGTGAGTCCGTCCGCAGCCAAGAAAACTTCGGCCAGAACGTAGCCGTCCTCAAGGTAAATTGTCTCGATAGACTGCGCGAGACCTTGCGGCGATATAAAACCGGTCTGCTGCTGAGTCAGTAGCGTCGCGAAGCTTAGCAGTTCTGATGGCTCGTAATGGGAAACCCCAAGCAGTGTATAGGTCGCAGTCGTCTCTTGTGCTTCAGCAGCAAAGCTGAGGGCCGACATCGCGGCGGCGAATGGAAACAAAATTTCATTTCGGACGTCCATAACTCAACTAAAAGAAGAAGGCCAAATGGTGTCAATGCGCTCCTATAACGAAAGATCAAAAAGAGCAGCCGTCGACGCTTTGTCCACACACATGAATATTCGTTTTCGATGAAAGCTTCACCGAGTTGCAGATCCTGCGTGGCATTTCCCTTCGTGTTGGTTGCGAGCAAGACCGTTCGCACGAGGTGCAGGTTGCGATTCCAAACTCGCGAATGTGCTGTCCCTAAAACCTGACCTTCGATAAGCTGTTTCGCATTGAAGAAGGGGTCCACACATGGAATTCGTCGCAAAAGCAACTGCAATCGTTGGTGGTACTCTCGCCTTCCTGCGTCGACTGGGGTCACCGGACACGCAAGCTTTTGGCGCTCATCCTGAAATTCCCGAGGCGCGCAAACAAGGGATTATGACCCTGAAGATGCCAGTTGCCGAAGGGTGGAAGAACGGACGATTGCCGATCTGCGCCCCCGGGCTCAAAGTCAATGCCTTTGCATCCGGCCTGGATCACCCGCGCTGGATCGAAGTGCTGCCGAACGGGGATGTTCTTGTGGCGGAGTCGAAAGAGCAAGCCGGCCCGCCAAAAACGCTGATGGACCACGCGGCACAGGCGACGATGCGACGGGTCAAAGCAATCGGGAAAAGCGCCAACCGCGTCACCCTTTGGCGCGACGCCGACAAGGACGGGACTGCCGAAATCCGCGAAGTGTTCGTGGAAAACCAAAACCAGCCCTTCGGCATGGCCCTTGTGGGAAACCGCTTCTATCTCGGAAATACGGACGGCATTCGCGTGTTTGATTACACCTCTGGCGATACGGCGCTGACAGGCGAAGGCGAAAAGCTGGTAACGTTCAAACCACATGGCCACTGGACCCGCAGCCTGCTTGTTTCGCCCGATGGCACGAAGATCTATGCTGGCGTCGGATCGCTTTCGAATATCGGCGATGCCGGTATGGACCTGGAAGAGGGCCGCGCCGCTATCTGGGAACTGGATGTTGCAACTGGCAATGCCCGCATCTTTGCCTCGGGCCTGCGCAATGCCGTTGGCATGGCATGGGAGCCGGAGACAGGAAAGCTTTGGACCGTCGTGAACGAACGGGATGGTCTTGGGGATGAAACTCCGCCCGACTATCTGACCTCGGTTCAGGAGGGCGGTTTTTACGGGTGGCCCTATTGCTATTGGGGCAAGACGGTGGACGACCGCGTTCCGCAGGACCCAAAAATGGTGGCACAAGCGATCACCCCAGATTTCGCGCTTGGAGGGCATACGGCGTCGCTTGGCCTGTGCTGGATGCCAGACGGCACACTGCCAGGTTTCGGCGCGGGCATGGTGATCGGCCAACACGGATCTTGGAACCGTTCCAAACTCAGCGGATATAAACTGATCTTCGTGCCGTTCCAGAACGGCGCACCAAGCGGTCCCGCACGAGACATTCTCTCGGGGTTCCTGTCGGAAGACGAGAAGCTGGCCTATGGCCGTCCCGTTGGTGTGACCATCGGAGCGGACGGAAAGTCGCTTTTGATGGCCGATGACGTGGGTGACATCATCTGGCGCGTTACAGCTGCGGATTGACGTAAGAAAACAAACAGAACTCCAAAAAAACCGATCCGCATACCAGTTTGGTATATGGTGGCGGGCTGGGATGAACATTGCCCATACCACTGTCCAAGGTCACACAGCCCATGATCTATCCGAGGTAGGTGACAAACGCTTTGCCCCTGTGTTCGACCCGGTCGAAATCTGATGGCGCGGGTTTCTGAAATGCTTGGCACGCATCAAGAGATTGCTTAACCCGGTCGCCAGCATTGCACTGTGTGCGATTTGCGTTGCCTACCGATTGAGGCGGCCTATCGCATACCGGGCGCGCATGTGGGAAAAGTCTATGGCTGGGAGCGCCCGTTGTATTTCTCCAAGGAAGTTGAACCAATGATGACCATCCCCAAGCCAGACTGGTTTGACACTGTCGCCGCAGAAGTACGCGCCGCTCGCAGCGCAAGTGTCGACAGCTGATCCATGGCACGCCCGTTTATAATGGTGGCGCCGAACGGCGCGCGGTTGGGAAAGACGGATCATTCTGCCTTGCCTCTGACTATCGACGAGATTGCTCAGACCGCCATGGCCTGTCACCACGCTGGAGCGGACGCGCTTCACCTGCATGTTCGCGACCGCAACGGCGATCACTCGCTCGACCCGGGGCTCTATCGGGAAGCGCTTGCACAGTTGCTGAAAGACGTTCCGGACATGCCGGTGCAGATCACAACAGAAGCAGTGGGCCTATTCTCAGTCGAGGAACAGTTCGCCTGCCTGTCAGGCGTGCAGCCGCAATGGGCAAGTGTGTCCATCCGCGAAATGTCCCGCGATGTGGATGTGGCGCGGCGGCTGTATGCGTTCGCCAAGGAGGCCGGAACACGGCTTCAACACATCCTGTATGATACCGCAGACGCCGCGCTTTTGACGCAGTGGCAAAGCAACGGTATCGTGCAGCCAGATCAAAACGAGGTCATTCTTGTGCTGGGCCGATACGCCGATGGACTGCCAAGCGATCCGGGCGCCATTCATGCGTTTCACGCAGCCCTTCCAAAAGGCACGGCGTGGATGATCTGTGCCTTCGGTCCGTCCGAGCACGCGTGCCTGATAGAAGCTGCGCGTCGCGGTGGTGATCTGCGTGTCGGGTTCGAAAACAGCCGCACGGCGGCCGATGACAGCGAGTGGACCGACAATGCGGCATCCGTTGCAGCATTAGTCGCAGCCCTTGCACATCATGACACGACGCGCGCCCACCCACCCATCAAGGAGACATAGCGATGCCCCACGTCTTTCCCCGACATTGTCACAGCACGCTTCCCACAGCCGTCTCTGGTGACGGGTGTTACTTGATTGACGCGGACGGCAAACACTACTTCGACGGTTCTGGCGGGGCGGCTGTGTCTTGTCTTGGTCATTCCAACGCGCGGGTTGTGCAAGCCATCAAGGATCAGGTCGATCAACTGGCTTTTGCGCATACCGGCTTCTTCACCACCGACCCGGCGGAAGAGTTGGCGTCTATGCTGATCGCCGAGGCCCCGGGCGATCTGGACCGCGTCTATTTCGTCTCGGGCGGATCTGAAGCGGTTGAGGCCGCCATTAAGCTCGCGCGCCAATTCCATATCGAAAACGGCGAACCCCAACGTCGTCACCTGATTGCGCGTCGGCAAAGCTATCACGGCAATACTCTGGGCGCGCTGGCTGCGGGCGGGAACGCTTGGCGGCGTGAACAATTTGCGCCACTGCTGATTGACGTGAGCCATATCGGCCCATGCTACGAATATGCGGAGCGCGCCGAAGATGAGAGCTTGGAGGAGTATGGGCAGCGTGCGGCGCAGGAACTGGAAGACGAGATCCTTCGTCGTGGCCCCGATCAGGTCATGGCATTTCTAGCCGAACCTGTCGTTGGTGCGACCCTTGGCGCAGTGCCAGCGGTTGATGGCTACTTTACGCGCATCCGCGAGATCTGCGATCGCTATGGGGTCTTGTTGATCCTTGACGAAGTCATGTGCGGCATGGGTCGGACTGGGCACCTTTTCGCCTGCGATGCTGACGGCATTACCCCTGATATTCTATGCATCGCGAAAGGACTTGGGGCCGGTTATCAGCCGATCGGCGCAATGCTCTGCACCGGGGCGATTTACGACGCTATCGCCAACGGCACAGGGTTCTTCCAACACGGACACACATATCTGAGCCACCCGGTTGCAGCCGCCGCAGGACGAGCGGTTTTGCAGGAAATACAAGATCACGGCCTTGTCCAGCGCGTGCGTGACTTGGGCAAGACGTTCGAGGCCGCTTTGAAAGAACGCTTCGCCCAACACCCGTATGTCGGCGATATTCGCGGGCGTGGGCTGTTCTGGGGGCTAGAGTTCGTGACCAACCGCGATACCCGCACGCCCTTTGACCCGCAAAACGGTTATGCCGGGCAGCTCAAGAAAGCTGCGTTCCAAGAAGGCCTGATCTGCTATCCAATGGCCGGGACACGCGATGGTCGACACGGCGATCATGTCCTTCTGGCCCCGCCGTTCATCATGGCCGACAGCCAAGTCGAAGAAGTCGCATCAAAGCTGGAACGCGCTATGCAGGCTGTTTTCCCGGCGTAAGTCAAATAGTGCCATCGAGGATGGTCTTCCCGGTCGAATGTGATTGGTCTGATGCAGAACTAGTAACCATTCCATGCGCTTATGGATCGGCGGAGGATATGTTACATTGAACGATCGTTGGGCGCCAAGACCTTGTTCTGGTGACTGGCGCGTCCGGTGGCGTGAGTTCGGCGACGATCCAACTGGCCAAGCGGCGGGGCGCGACGTGTATTTGAATGACATCAAGCTGATTGGCTGTACCGGCTGGGATGAACCTGTTTTCCCAAATATGATTTTGCACATTGAACGCCGCGAAATTCGCCCCCTTCTGGCCAAAACCCTTCCGCCCAAGGACATCGCCTTGGCTCAGGCCGTGTTCCTGAAGAAACAGCACTTCGGGAACTTTGAGCTTATTGCACCAGCCCCCAAGGCTGATCGGTTCTTAGGCGCATCTGCGACCTAATGCTCCGGTTCGATACGGCAGTAAATTCTGGGTTTTGCCGCGTCAAAAGTCAGCGGTAAAATATGCGCAAGGCCCGCCCCGGCGCATGTGTCTTGTCAGTGTAGATTTTTCACGTCTGCGCACCGAGCAAAGTGACAGTTCTCGGCTGTACCGACTAAGCCGAATTCGGATGAAAACAGGCGACACGTGACTTGTCGCCTTGTGCCGCAAGCCGCGGCGTTTCCGCCCTGCATCTTTCGGTCACCTTTGGACACCGCGCAGCAAAGGCACACCCGGCTGGCGGGTTCAGTGGATCCGGCAGTTCGGTGCCTTCCGCCTCGGGCGCAGTCAGTGGACGTCCAACCACAGGGGCGCTTTCGGCCAGCAATTTTGTGTAGGGATGCTTCGGCGCGGCAAAGATTTCTTCCGCCGGTCCGACTTCAACGACCGATCCGAAATATAGAACCGCAATCCGGTCACTCACAGCTTCAACCACAGCAAGGTCGTGACTGATGAACAAATAGGTCAGATCGAAGACGCGACGCAGATCCGCCAGCAGGTTCAATACCTGCGCTTGCACTGACACGTCGAGCGCCGAGACCGGCTCATCAAGGATCAGAATGCGCGCATTAGCAGCCAGCGCGCGGGCAATCCCGATCCGCTGCGCCTGACCGCCAGAAAATTCATGGGGATACCGATCAAGAAATTCCTCGCGCAGGTTCACGCTGTCGAAAATCTCGGAAATGCGCGTTCGCCTTTCGGCGGCGGGCATGTTGTGCAGGCGCTTCAAGGGTGCTTCCATGATCTGGCGGATGGTTTTGCGCGGGTTTAGCGATGAGATCGGGTCTTGAAAAACGTACTGAATACGCTTGCCAAAGGCCGCCGGATCGGCGGTGTCAAGTGCGGCACCCTCGATCTCAATACTTCCCGTCGTGGGTTCCAACAATCCGACCAACATCCGCGCGAGCGTTGATTTTCCGCAACCAGACTCGCCCACAATCCCAAGCGTCTCGCCCTGCTTCACAGTGAGCGTCAGCGGGTGCACCGCCTTCACCGACCCCGTGGGATTACCGAAAAGCGAGCGGCCTACGGGAAAGGTCTTGGAAAGATCGGTAAGCTTCAGCGCTTCGGTCATTCTGGTGCCTCCCGCTTGTCCACCGGATACAGGCAGCGCACCGCTCGGCCACAGTGCTGGACAAGCGCAATCTCTGCCGCACGACAATCAGTCTGGACGCGGTCACAGCGGTCAGCAAAGGCGCAGCCTTCAGGCAACTTGTCAACCGCGGGCGGCAGGCCGGGAATGGCCTCGAGACGCCGTTTCCCGCCGCCAAGTTCCGGGACGCAAGCCATCAGGCGTGCGGTATAGGGGTGGCGTGGCGCAACAAGGATGTCAGTCTTGGTTCCTTCTTCTACAATCCGGCCCGCATACATCACCGCGACGCGGTCACACAGTTGGGCAACAACGCCGAAATCGTGCGTGATGAAGACAATCGCCAAACCCCGCGAGCGGCGCAGTTCGTCAAGGATCGTTAGAATCTGCGCTTGAACGGTGACGTCCAGCGCGGTCGTCGGTTCATCGGCGATAATGATGTCGGGGTCGTTTGCCAGCGCCATAGCGATCCCGACACGCTGGCGCATCCCGCCTGACATCTCGTGCGGATAGTCGGTTATGCGTTGCTCAGCATTCGGAATGCGGACGGCTTTCAACAGCTCAACGGCCTTCGCGCGGCCCTCGGCCTTGCCGATTGGACGGTGGGCGCGGATTGCCTCGATCAACTGATCGCCAACACGGTAAAGCGGGTGCAACGTGGCGAGCGGATCCTGAAAGATATAGGCAACGTTGCGTCCCCGCATATCGCGAAGGCGGCGGTAAGGCGCGCCGATCAGGTTTTCGCTGTCATAGTAAGCAGCGCCCCCTGTGACGACACCCGGTGGCGAGGCTACTAGTCCCATGATCGAAAGCGCCGTCACCGATTTGCCGGAGCCACTTTCCCCGATTATGCCAAGGCATTCGCCTTTCTCTACATGCAGGTCTACGCCGCCGACGGCCCGGTAGATGCGATCCTTGACATGGAACTGGGTCTCCAGCCCCTTTACCTCAAGCAGGCCCACGCCAGTGGCTGGGGGTGGCAGGTCTGCGCGGTCGACCCGCGTTGCCGCCATGGGACGGGACAGGGCACCAGATTTGAGCCGCGGATCGAGCGCGTCGCGCACGCCGTCGCCCAAAAGGTTGATCGACATGACGATGATCAGGATCATCGCACCCGGGACTATTGAGGTATGGGGGTTTGTGATCAACGCCGACCGCGCTTCGCCCAACATTGAGCCCAGATCGGCTTGCGGTGGTTGGCTGCCGAGTCCGAGGAACGACAGGCCAGCGGTTTCAAGGATCATCCAGCCGATGGTTGTGGACATGGCGATGACAATGACCGGGATCACGTTGGGCAGGATCTCGGACAGGATAATCTGCGTGTTCGACAAACCGGCGAGGCGGGCCGCGTCAACAAACTCTTTGTTGGCGATGCCCACAGTGACACCACGGATGTTGCGAGCAAAGAACGGCACGTTCACGACTGCCACCGCGATCAACGCGTTGAACAAGCCGGGGCCAAGAGCCGCGACAATGGCCAGCGCCAGCAGGATGTAGGGAAACGCCATAAGCATGTCGACACCGCGCATGATGATGTTGTCGGTGCGTCCACCGAAATATCCGGCGATAATCCCGATAGCCGCGCCGATGGTGGCAGCTACGATGGCAGCGGCAAACCCAACCGCCAACGACAATCGCGTGCCCCACATCAGGCGCGACAGCAAATCCCGGCCCAGATGGTCTGTGCCCAAGGGGGCGCCTTCGGAAAAGATGGGGTGAAACCGGTTCGAGGTGTTCGTCACATCCGGATCGGCCAGTGGCAAGATCGGTGTCGCGATCGCCAGTAGGACAACGATCAGCAGCACGATCCCACCTGCAAGCGCCAGACGGTTGCGCGCAAGGAGAAGGAAAAAGGTCTTCATGTCTTGATGCGGGGATCAAGCAGGCTTTGCGCCACGTCCACCGCGATGTTGAACATGACATAGCAGGCCGCAACGAAGACGACACCGCCCTGCACTAGCAGGATGTCGCGCTTGAGAATGGCGTCGACCAGCATTCGGCCAACACCGGGCCACTGAAAGACGATCTCGATATAAACGGCACCTGACAGAACAAAGCCTGCCTGTATGCCGAGAACGGGAAGAATCGAAACCATGGCCGCCTTAAGTGCGTGCCGCCAGATCACGCCGCGCTCGTGCACGCCTTTGGCACGCGCCGTGCGGATAAAGTCCTGTCGAAGGACTTCCAGCATGGCCGAACGCGACAGGCGTGCGATGACGCCCGTCGCCACAACAGCAAGGGCTGTCGCCGGCATGGCAAGGTGGGAAAGCAATACGCCTATAGTGCGATCTCCATAGATCGGCCACATCCCCGACACCGGGAACCACCGGAGGTTCACTGCAAAGAAAAGGATCATCATCATCCCCAAAAAGAAGGATGGGATGGAGATGCCCAGCAAAACGACGAACGTGATGACCTTGTCCGCCGCCCCGTACTGGTTTGCCGCCGAAACGACACCCGCGACGACTCCCAGAAACGAACAGAGTACGAAAGCCGTACCCGCCAGAACCAGCGTACCATTGAAGCGCTCCAACACTTCATCGAGAACGGGTCGGTTGAGGGCGAAAGACGTACCAAAATCTCCGGTCAGCATATTTCCGAGCCAGATGATGTATTGTTGAAAAAGTGGCTTATCGAGGCCTAGATCACGGTTAAGCTTTTCAACGTTCTCTGGCGTAGCATAGCTGCCAAGTATCGCAGTGGCCGGGTCTCCTGGGATCATCGCCATGATGAGAAAGACAATGATGGTAATCCCTAGCAGAACCGGGATTGCCGAAACGAGCCGTTTGAGGATGTATCCAGTCAAAGGCGCCCCCGCGGCGTTGCGTGATCGGCAAGGCGGGCCCAAAGACTCGCCTTGCCCCAGTGGATCAGTTCTTCACGACTTCGTCGAGCAACAGGAAGAACGAGGGTTGCAGCGCAAAGTTCTCGACCTTGTCCGAGGTGACCGCGTTCTGCTTCCAGTTGGCCACAAAGACCCAAGGCGCATCTTCCTGCACGATGACCTGCATTTCCTTATAGAGGCGCGCACGTTCATCTTGATCGGTGGCGACGCGTGCCGCTTCGAGAAGCGCGTCAACTTCGGGGTTGGAATAGTAGCCCGAGTTAAAACCACCCTGATCCGGCCATGCCTCTGTACGAAGAGCTAGGAAGGGAAGCGTATCCGGATCATTTGTCATCCACGCCATTTCGGCTATGTCGGCTTTGCCCTCAAGGCCAGGGTTCACTTCACCCAGGAACGTGTTCCACTCATAGGTCTCAATCGTCACGTCAAAGCCCACGGCTTCCAGATCGGCTTGAATTGCCGTGCCCATCGCAATCGGATCGAGCATCCCAGACCCACCTTCGGTGACAAAGAAGGTCAGTTGAGCGCCCTCTGCCCCGGCTTCCGCGATCAGCGCGCGCGCCTTTTCTGGATCGTAGGGGTAAGGTTCAAGATCGGGATTGTAGGCCCATGCGAATGCAGGGGGCGTTGGCCCAGCGGCGACCGCGGCAGTGCCTTCCAATACATCGTTGACCAGCGCTTCCTTGTTCACCGCGAAGTTGGCGGCCTGCCGCACGCGAACGTCGGCGAACGGACCTTCCTTTGCGTTCAGGATCAGGAACCAGACATGCGGCCCGGCCTGTTCATGCACCGTGTAAGCATCGCCTTGAAATTCGCTTAATGCGACGGGGGGAACCTCGACCATCAGGTCAATGCCACCAGCCAGCATTTCAGCGGTGCGGGTGTTGGCATCGGTGATCGGACGGAACACAACGGCCTGAAGCTTGGGTGCGCCATCCCAGTAGTCAGGGTTTGCCTCGATCACGACAGCTTCGTTCGAACGCCATTCCCCAAAAGTGAAGGGCCCCGTACCGGACGGATTCCGTCCAAAGTCCGCACCGTGCTGTTCGACCGCAGCGGGTGATACGATCAGACCGGTTGGATAAGCCAAGTTCGACAGAAACGGCGCATAAGGCCCGTTCAGGGTGAAGCGCACGGTCAAGTCATCGACAACCTCGGTCGATTCCACCGAAGAGAAAAAGAAGGCCAGCGGGAAAGGACCCGTGTCGTGATAGGGGTGTTCCTCGTTCAGCATCCGATCAAAGTTGAATTTTACCGCTTCGGCATTGAAGGCCGATCCGTCGTGGAATGTGATGCCATCACGCAGCTTGAAAGTATAAACGGTTCCGTCTTCACTGATTTCCCAACTTTCCGCCAGCGCAGGTTCGACTTCAAGTGTGCCGTCCTTGTAGCGCACCAGACCGTCATAGACGTTCATCAAGATGCGGAAATCGTTCACCGCAGTAACGGCGGCCGGGTCCAGCGCCTTGGGCTCGGCAATCTGGCCGACGATCAAAACGCCGGGCGGGGTTTGTGCCTGAGCGCCGGCAAATGCGCCAAAGGTCAAGGCAAGCGCGGTGCCGGTGGCCATGAGGCTCCGGCGGGTAACGTGAAAGAGCGACATGACTTCTTCCTCTCCTATTGGTCTGCTTTTAATTTATCATGATAAATTGCATGAGGCCAAATTTTCATGATAAATTCAAGTCTAAGACTTGGTGGAGGCCGCGATGACAATTTCGATTCTCGCATTCGACGAAAAAACAGGCACTTACGGTGGCGCGGCAACCACGGGCAGTCTCTGCGTTGGGGGTTGGGTGCTTCGCGGCGATGCCGAATCAGGGCTCTCAGCATCCCAAGGATCGCTTCCCAGCACTCTTTGGGGCCATGATGTGCTTGCACGGATGCGTTCAGGCGAGACGGCAGAAGCAGCGGTTCAGAATGTGGTCAATGTCGACGCTGGCCGAGAAGAGCGGCAATTGGCAGCGCTTGATCCGACGGGAGGCACCGGGGCCTTTACCGGGGCCAACAGTATCCAAAGCGCTGGCGTGCGCCAAGCACCGGGCGTTGTTGTTGCTGGCAACCTATTGACGTCCGAAGCCGTGCTGGATGCCTGTCTCAACGGCTTTCTGACACAGACGGGCGCACTGGATCTGCGCCTGCTCAAAGCCCTAGAATGTGCGGCAGACGCCGGAGGTGACAGTCGCGGGCTATTGTCTGCAGCCGTACTAGTTGTGAACGCGGCGCGCCCACCACTCAGCTTACGAATCGACTATTCCGAGGCACCGCTTGACGCGCTCGCTGCACTTCACCACCGCGCCACAACCGGCCTTTACGCTGATTGGGCAAACCACGTACCGACGCTGTCCGACCCCGAACGGGCAATCCCGTTCACCGCATGATTATTCGGCGATGAAGCGCTTCATGACTTCGGCTTCTTGCGTTTCCATTTGATCCCGGGCCATTTCCATATGGTTACGCATGGTAAGGCGCGCACTGTCGGCGTCCCCCCGTCGCAACGCTGAAATAAGGTCAACCTGGTGCTGGCGGCCTGTGCGCCAGAGCGTATGGTTGGGCGTTGCATAGAGCCGCTTGTAGACCGTCAGATCCGTCAAGATTTGGGCCATGAAGCCAATGAAAAAACCAAGCAGCGCATTGCTACCGAAATCCGACAAGCGGGCGTGGAACCTGAGGGACGCAACATGCTGACGACGTTCTTCCTCTGCATCAGCGGCAGGATGGGCATAGTCCTCCATGATGTCCGCAAGCTCTGCGAGTTGCTTCGCGGACAAGCGCCCGGCAAGACTGGCCGCCAGTTCGGGTTCAAGGGCGATCCGGACTTGGTAGATGTCGTCGATTGTCACATCACGGAAGTAGAAGTAATTCGCCAGTAGTGCCGCGGCCCGGTCGCGCGTCACCGCGCCAACAAAGCTGCCGCCGCCCGGGCCAGTCTTGGTTTCTACCAACCCCTGTGCCTGCAAAAGACGCATCGCCTCGCGGATGGTGCCTTTGGACATTCCGAAGCGCTCAATCAGCTCAGCCTCTCCGGGAAGTCGGTCGCCTGGTTGCAGTCCCCGTTCCACAACCCAATCCTTGATCTCTTCCGCAACGCGCAAGGGACGCGACCGCCGGGATCGGGTTTTGTTTTCATTGGATGCGCTGCCGGACATATTCTTATTCTCGATCTGGGCCAAAATCGCGATGTGCTCGAGAAGAAACCCATTTATCATGATAAATACAAGTTCAATGTGACACACAAAGGGGGCCACAAGGCTCCACAGCAGTCCATGCCAATGTCGCATATAGGTGATCAAAGCCCGAACCGGGACGCTACCCTATCAGGAAACACTTCTTTGACTGGCCAAACATGACGTCTATATCGCCTCATTCGTCCAGATCGGATGCCCAAAAACACGGCGTCTTCTTTGTTTTTGCGGCTGGCGTTTTGTGGTCAACTGTCGGACTGGGCATACGTCTGATCGAAGATGCCGTCGTGTGGCAGATACTGCTATATCGATCGATCAGCATGTCGCTGTTCCTCTACGTGCTCATTCGAGTTCGGTCGGGCGAAAGCCCTTTTGTTCAGATACGTCGCATTGGTGCTCCAGCCGTCATCGCTGGGCTTGCGCTGGTCGCGGCCTATTCCGGCGGGATCTACGCGATTCAAAACACCTCGGTCGCGAACGCCATGCTGCTTTTTGCGACGGCACCTTTCATGGCGGCGGTGCTAGGTTGGGTCGTGTTGCGAGAACCCGTCCGCACTGCGACTTGGGTGGCAACGGCGGTGGCAATTGGCGGAATCGCAATTATGGTTGCCGACAAGTCAGGAAGCGTGGTTCTAAAGGGCAGTCTTGCTGCGCTAGGGTCTGCATTCGGGTTCGCCGTCTTCACCGTGGCGCTGCGATGGGGACGCACGGGTGAAATGCTTCCAGCGGTTTTTCTGTCAGGTCTCTTGGCGATCGCTATAACAATGGCGATTTGTCTTGCTCTCGGGCTCTCTGTCTTTCTAAGCCTAAATGACGGCGGCATTGCCACGGGTATGGGGGTATTCCAGGTCGGCGCAGGTCTGATCCTTTACACACTGGGTTCACGCAGCCTCCCCGCAGCAGAGCTTGCATTGTTATCATTGGCCGAAGTTCTGCTCGGCCCGCTTTGGGTCTGGCTGTTTCTTGGGGAAACCGCGAGTATTTACACATTGATCGGAGGCGCAATTCTGCTTGCGGCCATCGCCGGCAATGCGCTGTCAGGCAAACGACGAAAACCACCACCGATCATTGCCCCTTAGTATCGGGACCCGTGTTCTACTTGAGCATAAAGCTGAACATTGCCTCCGGGCCGATGGCGGCACAGGACAAAGAACGTCTAAGTGCAGTATCTTAGTGTTAACTCCACAAGGCGCATGGCAAATGGTGGCTTTGCTTCACGTACGGCCGTTTACTCCAGCCAGAACCGCAGAAAGATTGGAGCCGAGCGCATCGGAAAGATATCCTCCTTCCTGAATAAGGACGAGAGGAATACCCGCATACGCGAGCCGAGCACCAATGCGCCTGAAACCGGCTTCGGTGATGGCAAGTCCTTTGAACGGATCATCAATCGATGCGTCCAACCCAAGGGCAACGACAATACAGTCCGCCCCAAACGCATGAACGCGACGCATCGCGATATCTAGCGTCTTGAGATAGGCATCGTCCCCCGTCCCACGCGGTAGGGGAAGGTTGATATTGGATCCCAATCCATCGCCCTCACCGCGTTCATGAGAATGCCCCCAGAAGAATGGGTAGAACCTTGCAGGATCGGCGTGGATCGAGACCGTAAGGATATCGCTGCGGTGATAGAAAATGCCTTGTGTTCCGTTTCCGTGGTGCACGTCAACATCAAGGATCGCCGGTCGAAACCCTTTGGTTCGCAGGCGTTCAGCGGCAATTGCGGAATTGTTCAGAAAGCAGAACCCGCCAGCAAGGTCGGCAAAAGCGTGATGTCCCGGTGGCCGAGATAATGCGTAAACGCCGGTTTCTCCGCCGGTCACCAGATCGGCTGCGGTAATTGCGGTCTGCGCAGACCAATAGGCCGATTCCCAAGTGTGCTCGGAAATCGGACATGCAGTATCCGCTTGGTGAAATCCTGCTTGCCCGATTGCAGATTTCGGATAACTATCAGTGCGATTTGCTGGATGGATGTTCGGGATGACCTCGGGTGCTGCACCTTCGATCCGGCGCCAGCGGGCATGTATCGTCTCAAGGAAAGTCAAGTATTCCGCGCTGTGGACAGCAGCGATGGGTCCCAGTCCGGCATCGAAAGGCGGTCCGAAATTATAGCCGGATTGTTCCGCTGCAGATCTAAGCACATCGATCCGTGCGGGCTGTTCTGGACTACGAGACACCACGCCGTTCGCCATGAAATTCTGCGGGTCGTGCTTGCGCTGCCGATCGTCCAGTATCGCCTTCATTTTTGTCCTCGTATATTTTGAAACGCCTGCCCGGTTAGAACCATAGTGGTTTCCGCTTCAACCGGTTCAAATCCAAGTGCGTTGTAAAGAGCACGGGCGCGTGTGTTGTCGGGATAAACCGCAAGGCGCATGAAACACGCCCCCCAAAGATCGGCTGCCGTTTCAGCCGCATTCTGCAAAAGCGCCGGGCCCAAACCATTGCCGCGTTCGACGCTGTCGACCCAGAGGTCGGACACGTACATACCAGCCCCCCCGCGAACGGTCGAAAAGACGGGTGAGAAAAGAACGACACCACTTGGGCCAATAGGGCCATCTGCGATCTGCGCCCATGCCGCTTGGGGTGCACAGAAGAGCGCCTTTTCCAACGCGTCCATGTTTGCGCGATATGCGTCACCAAGGTGATGGGATAGCGCCTTAAGAGCCTGTTCCAAAGACGCTAAATCGCCATCTACCGCGGGCCTGATCTTGTGCGTTTGCATCGGTCAGATCGCTGTTTGGTCCGCCCCTTTGAGGCCAAGCATCGCGCGGGCCTCGTCAGGGGTGGCTGGGTGGCGGCCCATGTCTTCGACAATCCGACGGATCTTTATAACCTGATCGGCATTGCGTTCAGCAAGCTTGCCTTTCGAAATCATCAGGCTGTCTTCTAGACCGACGCGCACATGTCCACCCATCGCAGCCGCCATCGTCGCAAATGGGACCTGGTGACGACCTGCGGCAAGGACAGAGAACGCGAAATCCTGCCCGAATAGCTTGTCCGCGATACGTTTCATGTGACTGAGGTTCTCAGGGTCCGGGCCGATACCGCCCAGAACACCAAACACAAACTGTATGAAAAACGGTGGTTCAACGAGCCCCCGATCCGCAAAATGGCGAAGCATATAGAGGTGCCCGACATCGTAGCATTCGAATTCGAACCGTGCGCCACGGTCCGTCCCGAGATCCCGCAGGATTGTTGCGATATCACGCGGAGTGTTTTTGAAGACAAGGTCGTCGGTGCCTTCAAGAAACGGCTTTTCCCAAGCGTACTTCCATTCTGCAATGCGCTCTGCTGCCGGATAAAGTGCAAAGTTCATTGTGCCCATATTGAGCGAACACATCTCGGGTTCGGCGGCCATTGGCGCGGCAAGCCGGTCTTCAAGCGCCATAACTGCACTACCGCCCGTAGAGATGTTTATCACGGCGTCCGACGCCCGCTTGATCTGCGGTAGAAAGGCCATGAAATGCGCCGGCGAAGCTGAAGGCTGCCCAGTTTCCGGATCGCGTGCATGCAGATGCAGGATGGCGGCACCTGCTTGAGAGGCGTCGATGGCGTGTTGGCTTATCTCGTCAGCCGTGATGGGCAGATAAGGGGACATGGACGGGGTATGGATTGAGCCCGTGATCGCGCAAGAGATGATGATCTTTGACATGGCCCGGCCTTTCACACGGTTTCTTTGGAGACTGGTGCGATCTCTTCGGCGTATCGTGATAGCGCGTTGTCCAGCAGGTGCATGATCTCGTCGATCTGGGGTGCCGTGACGATGAGCGGAGGGCAAATCAGGAAATGATCGCCCTCATGCCCCCCGCGCGTGCGCCGGGAATAGATGATGAGACCTAGCTCATAAGCGATCTCAACAAGGCGAGAATGCGCGTCCCACTTTTTCGGGAGGGGTTGCATGGTTTCGCGATCGGCAACTAGTTCGAACGCCAAGAGCAAGCCCTTGCCACGTACGTCGCCGATGAACGGATAACGGTCCATGAGGCGGTTCAGTTTGGCCTTGAGCACGTCCCCCATTCGGGCGGCGTTTTCTATCAGGTTTTGTTCTTCCAACTCTTCAAGCACCGCCAGACCGGCCGAACAGGCCAACGGATTGCCGGCGTAGGTGAACCCATGCTGAAAACCGCCGGCATCTAGCACCGGATCGACCAAGCGCGCACCCGCAACAATTGCCCCCAAGGGCGCGTAGCCCGCGCCGAAACCCTTGGACAGAGCCACGATGTCGGGCGTGATACCCCAATGCTCTGCCGCGAGAAATTTACCAGTACGGCCCGCGCCCGACATGACCTCATCGTAGATCAACAGCACACCGTAAGCATCGCAGATCTCGCGGATGCGGGTATAGTAGCTGTCAGGCGCAACCAGTGCGCCCGTCGACGCGCCGCCGATGGGTTCCATCAAAAAGGCAAGAACAGTTTCGGGACCAGCCGCCTTAATTTCCTCACGCAGAAGTTCCGCGTATCGTATCCCGCGCTCTTCTTCACTCAATGAGTCGCGATCAAGGTAGGTCGTGGGTGTCGCGATTTTGGGCATGCCTTCCATCATAGGCGCGAAGGGTTCGCGAAGCGGATCATACCCAGTAAGGTCCAGTGCACCAAAGGTGCAGCCGTGATAAGACGGAAACCGTGAAATGACCTTGTGCCGGGTTCCTTGCCCCGTGGCGAGGGCGTATTGGCGCGCCAGCTTTACCGCGCTCTCAACGGCCTCGGACCCTCCGGACACAAAGAACACACGGTCCAGCCCGTCAGGCGTCATCGCGACTGTCTTGGCGGCAAGGTCTTCGGACGGGTGGGTTCTGAAATGCAGGCGATACCCAAAGGTCGCCTTGTCCATCTGCGCTTTCATCTTCGCCAAAACGCGTGGGTTCGAATGCCCTATGTTCGACACCATGGCCCCCGAGGAGGCATCTATATAGCGCTTGCCGCTTTCATCGAAGAGATAGACCCCTTCGCCTCGATCCAAAAAGGGCCTTGGGTTGCGTGTCTGGTAAAACAGATAGGACTGGGTGTCCGTCATTTTGCACCTTCCAGATGCTTGCGCAGAAATGCGCGGGTGCGGTCTTTTTCGGGGTTCTTGAACACCACTTCGGGGGGACCCTCTTCGACAACGACGCCTTGATCCATAAACAGGACGCGGTCGCAGACCGAAGCGGCGAAATCCATCTCGTGGGTGACGATGATCATGGTCATATGCTCTTCAGCGAGCTTTTTCATGACCTGATTCACCTCGTCTACCAATTCCGGATCAAGAGCGGATGTCGCCTCGTCAAACAGCATCAGCTTTGGTTCCATCGCCAAGGCGCGGGCGATCGCAACGCGCTGTTTCTGCCCGCCTGATAGCTGTGAGGGGTAATAGTCAATCCGTTCGAGCATCCCAACCTTGTCCAGCTGCTCATTTGCTAGCGCATCCGCCTGTTGGTTGGACAAACCCTTTAGCATTTTGGGTGCCATCGTGACATTTTCACGGGCAGTCATATGCGGGAACAGATTGAAATGCTGAAAAACCATTCCAATCTTCTGGCGCATCTCGTTGATGTGTTTTTCGTACTGACGGAACGGCAAGGACTTGTTCACTTGGACACCGTCCAGCCAGACCTCGCCCCGCGTGAGTGGGTCCAGATCGTTGATCGCGCGCAGTAAGGTGGACTTGCCAGAACCGGAGGGCCCGATGATGGCAACGATCTGCCCGCGTTCCACGGTCAGGCTGATGTCTTTCAGCACCTCCAAAGTGCCAAAGGATTTCTGCGCGTGGCGGACTTGGACGAAGTTCGAGTGATCTGTCATTGGCGGCCTCCGGGCTCAGCGCGAAAGTGCAATGCGGCGCTCGATCTTGCGCTGCACCCACTCCATGCCAAGGTTGATGACGTAATAGAACGCAGCCGCGAGAATGTAGAATTCGAACGGCCGATAGGATGCGCCGATAGCGCGCTGTGCCGACAGCGTTAATTCGCTGACACCAATGACCGACACAAGCGCGCTGTCCTTAAGCAAGGCAATCATGTTGTTGCCGATCGGCGGGATCACAGCGCGCACGGCTTGTGGCACTATAACCTTTCGCAGTGCTTGACCACGGCTAAGACCTACCGTGCGTGCCGCCTCCATCTGGCCTTTATCGACGGACAGGATCGCTGTCTGGATCAGTTCGGAATTGTAGACGGCGAAGTGCAGGCCAAGCCCGATCACACCTGCAACAAAGGCTGGCAGATCGACACCAATCTGCACCAAACCAAAATAGATCAGGAACAGCTGCAAAAGCAGCGGAGTGCCCATGAATATCCATTCGAACAAACGAAAAGGGAGCCTGATCACCGCAGGCGCATAGAGAGCGATCACGGCAAAAAAGATGCCGCCAAAAAAACTGAGCAACGCAGCAGCGACTGTTATTGCAATCGTCCAGAGACAACCAAGCAGAATGATGTCGATATATTTGGGGATGACCGTAAAATCGAGACCCATGACGCCGTCCCCTCAGTTGATCTGCACTCGGCGGTCAAGCCATGCCACAGCTCGTCCGGTTACATAGATGATGATCATGTAAAGAATCCCGGCGAGCAGGAACATCTCGAACGGTTTGTAGGTCGACCCGATGTAGCGCTGCGCGGTGTAGGTCAGTTCAACCACAGAGATCGCAGCGACCAACGCGGTGGCTTTGATCAACATGTTCAGATTCACCCCCAAGGGCCGCACCATAAGCCGAGCGGCTTGAGGTAAAATGATCTTATGCATCGCCTGCCAACGGCTCAGACCAAGTGTCCGTGCCGCCTCTTTCTGCCCCTTGTCGATAGAGATAATGGCACCGCGGATCGTTTCCGTCATATACGCACCGGCATTGATACCAAGACCGATCACACCAGCCTGGAAGGCATCCAGTTGGATACCAATCTGGGGGCCGCCAAAATAAAGAATGAAGAGTTGGATCAGAGCGGGCGTTCCACGAAAGACGCTGACATAAGCAGCCCCGACAAAGCGCGCGACGGCAAACCGGGACAGGCGAGCGGCCGCGCCCAGTGCCCCGCAAGCGAGGCCCAAAAACGCTGTGAGAACCGACAAAAGAATTGTGATCCCCGCGGCCTCGATGAAAAACGGATAGACCCTGAGCATCAGGTCAAAATCCATGTCAGGTTTTCCTTGCTGATGTGGTGCGCCCAAATGCGCTGCTACTGCGGAACACCCGGCACCACGGCACCGGATGTTCTTTTAACGTCAAAGCCGCTTAGGCGTTATGCACTGGCAATTCGCCCAGCGCTTCAAACCGTCATGACCCTGACAAGAGAGGTAGAAACCCGCGAAAGATCTTAGCGGATATCCGCGCCAATCCACTCTTCAGCGAGTTCGAGATAGGTTCCGTCTTCCATCATGGCATCTAACGCCGCCTGCATGGCTGCCGCCAGTTCAGGATTGCCTTCGCGGATTGCGATGCCAGCGCCAAAAGGTTCGGTCGTCGGGTCGGCAAACATCTCAAATTCCTGACCTTTTTCGCCCATGGCGAGAATCGCAGCGATTGAGTCGTTGACGATCGCATCGACGCGGCCATTCTCAAGCTCCAGCAGCAACTCTGGCAAGCCTTTGTAGGTGTTGATGTCGTAGCCCTTTTCACGCGCCCAACCTTCGTGGGTTTCGCCAAGGGTCAGACCGACTTTGACACCTTCGAGATCCTCAAGACTGGCAATGCCCGAACCCGGTTGCGTAAAAATTGCGCGTTTGTCGGAATAATAGGGGCCCACGAAGTCTACGACCTCGTCCCGCTCCTCGGTGATCGTCATCGAACCGACAATTGCGTCGTACTTATTGGCCAGCAGCCCGCCGATGATTCCGTCCCACGCGGTCGTCACGATCTCGACTTCAAGACCCATGCGCTTGGCGATCTCGGCGCCCACCGCCGGGTCAAAACCCACCACTTCGTTTTGATCATTAACAAAGTTGAAAGGAGGGTAAGCACCGGACATCGCGATGCGGATAACACCTTTTTCCTTAAGTGTTTCAAGCTCTTCAGCAGCTGCCATGTGAATACCCATGGCAGCAAGGCCTGTGGCAAGAACAGCGGATTTTAGAAACGTGCGGCGAAGTTTCATTCTTATCTCCATGTTGGTTATCTCGTGCCCGGATTTTCTCGGGTCATCGTTAGCGGATTGAACCACTTGTAAAAATTCTTGCATGTGCGTGTATATCGCGCAAATAGATATTGGTCATTCTCAATATAGATTTAATTTATGAAGCCCCCCAATCGAAACCGTTTTCCCTGGAACCTTGACTGGAACCTGTTGCGCACTTTTATGGTTGTCGTCGAGCAAAGAGGCATATCTAAAGCTGCGGCGTATCTGGGATTGAAACAACCAACTGTCTCGGCTGCCCTGAAACGTTTGGAATCGGCTGTCGGCAAACAACTTATTGTGCGCAAACCTAACGAATTCACAGTCACGCGCCCCGGGCAAGCATTATACACAGAATGCACGACGATCTTTGGCGCTGTCTCTCAGCTTCCTGCAGTCCTAGAAGAAGATGTCGCCGATCTTCGTGGTCACTTGTCAATCGCGCTCACAAGCTCTGTCATTTCGCCCCATTTCGACGATATACTCCATCGCTTCGCGGTTGCGCACCCGAACGTCACCTACGCCTTCGAGGTGCATGAAAGCGAAGATGTCGAATCTCAAGTCGCGCTGAACAGGTCCAGTTTCGGGATTTGCTTGTTGTCACGGTTCCCCAAAAATTTGAACCATGTTGTCCTTTATCGCGAATATTTTGGACTGTATTGCGGGCCTCGTCACCCGCTGTTTCAGGTCGAAACAATTTCGCCAAAGGACTTGGAAGGCGAACCTTTCGTTGCCTTCCAGACCGAAGCGCTAGGTGGTCCGCTGGAAGACATATCAAAGCTGCGCACCCAGCTGAAACTATCACCACACTGGCGTGGCGTTTCGTCTAGCCTTAATGAAATTCGTCGCATGATTATGACGAATATCGGAATTGGAGCGCTTCCCGTCCATGTTGCGCAGCAAGATGTTGTCGCCGGGCACATCAGGCAACTTCCACCTTATGAAAACCTGCCTTTGATCAACATTTTCTTGATCAGCAATCCCGCACGCAGATTTACCGAAGCTGAAACAGCCTTCCTTGAAGCGCTTTCCGAGGAACTGGCCGAAGTTGGCATCGAACAGCGCACCTACGGACTGCTGACTTCCTTAAACAAGCCTCATGTTCTCGGCGATTGATGATTCAACCTAAACGCAACGCCTTGGAACTGTTCACAGATTGGCGCTTCGGCATCGCTACGCATGTGCCAAATCGACTTTGCCCGCCCGCAAGATGGGCGAATTCCCGGAAAACATAAGGTCATTGGCGATCCCTGAAGGACTCGAACCCTCAACCTGCTGATTAGAAGTCTGTCGGTGCGACGTTTCTCATACCCACACAAAACTTCAAGATACCCATTTTACTTATATTATTGAGCATCTTTGCTACTTCCATACCACATAGAGTTTCGCGTAGTATCTGGTGATGTGAAAGCTACGTGAAAGCTGGAAGATGACAAAGCTCAAACTCACCAAACGGTCTGTCGAAGCGCTGCAGCCGCAAGAGAAAACCTTTACAGTCCGCGACACTGACCTCAGTGGCTTCAGCATCCGGGTAAATGCAAATGGAAAGCGTGCGTTCTATTACAGGTATCGTGTTGGTGGTGGTCGCGGAGCGCCCATTCGCGAACCAAAGATCGGTGACTTTGGGCAGGTAACTGTCGATCAAGCACGGAACATCGCTCAAGACTGGGCCGCTGCAGTTCGTACCGGCGGTGACCCGATGGCAATACGACACCAAGAGCGCAGCGCACCAAAAATGGACACCCTCTTCGATCGCTATTTGGCAGAGCACGCGCGCAAACGTAAAAAGCCATCCAGCCTTCGCAACGATATTCGCATGATCGAAAAGTGCCTGAGGCCACATTTCGGGGCAATGCGTGTCAAAGACGTATCGCGCCAAAAAATTCGAAGCTATCACTCAAGCCTTGAAGCAACACCGTATGAAGCGAACAGGCAGCTTGCCCTGCTATCAAAGATTTTCACCTTTGCGGCAGATGAACTTGAGTGGATCAACCAGGGTGACCACCCCGCAAAGGGTGTAAAACGCTTTCAGGAAACCAAACGCCGACGTTACTTGTCGGAAGCCGAACTGGCGCAACTCGGTGAAGCCCTACGCAAGGCGGAAACGGGAGAGCTCCAGAAATCGATATCCGTCTATGCAGTTGCAATGATCCGCATGTTGGTCCTGACCGGCGCACGCCATGGTGAGATACTGAAGCTGCGCTGGGACGAAGTAAACTTCGAGCGGAGCTGCTTGGAGCTCAGAGACTCCAAAACGGGCGCAAAGGAAGTCTTTCTGCCTCCAGCGGCCAAGCAGTTGTTGGCCAATGTACCCCGACAGCCCGGCAACCCCTATGTCATCGCGGGCGCCAAAGAGGGCCAGCACCTGGTCAACATCAAAGACCCATGGGCAGTAATCCGCACGGCCGCAAGCCTTCCTGATGTCCGTATACACGACCTGCGGCACACCTTTGCCAGCCTTGGGGCACGTGCGGGCATGTCTCTACCATTGATTGGTGCGCTGCTCGGGCACCGCTCCACTCAAACTACAGCACGCTACGCCCACCTCTCTGACGACCCACTCCGTGCCGCGGTTGAAACGATTGGACTGGGGATAACAAGCGTATTTGGAACAACGAAAAATGGCTAAATCTCCTCGTCGATTAGCAGTAATGGGAAACCCCGATGCTCAGCGCTACTGGCGCGTTGAAGACTTGCATTGGGACGAGATTGAACGACGAACGAATCTACAGTTCTCACCCGAAGATCGAGAAGAGATTTTTCAGTGCACATTTGTCGCAGAAGGCGAACGATGTGTTTCAATTGATGACGTCGCCAGAGCGAAAGACGTCGAGAGCTATGCGCAAGCGCTGAAGGCACATGCGGAAGCGCTCGCCGAACTTGCTGGCCCCTACGCGCACAATGCGGGCACCTTTTTGGGAGATGAATCTGAAGCACAGTTCCAAGCACTATCTCTTGCGATAAGAGACCCCGAATTTGACCTTGGGCAAACCCTGCGGCAGATAACAAAAGCTTCTGAAAAGCTTGTGACCGGCCTTGAGACAATCGACTTTCAAGGCTTCAAAACAGAACGCAAAGCTGAAGTAATCGAGTTGGCCTACTTCATCGCGGAGGCCCGGCAGGGGGCAACGCCCACACCAGCACGTGCGAATTTGGGTTACCTCAAAGATCCTACCGTGTTCGAATACCATCGCTGGGGGCTCCATTTGAGCGAGGAGAGCCGGCAGTTCGCTGCGTTTGTGTCGGCGATACTCACGCGCAAGGTGAGTTGTGAACAGCTACAACACGCGCTTACAGCAGCCAAAGAAATGGGCTTGATCAATAGGCCAGAATAAAAACATCGGAATGTGTTTTTATTCTTGTTTACAGCGGGCTCACTAAACCTTCGGCACAAACCCCTTCAGAAGCCACCAGAATCGTTCTGGGGCAACCTGAAGAAAGGGTGTCGCGTGAGAAACCGTGCCTCCGAAGAACATAAAACTGCTGATGTGCAAAATCCAAGCAGCGAACAGAAAACTCAGCCGTCCATTTTGCTTAGCCGCGATCAGATCGAGGCTGACTACAATATCTCCCGTCGCTGGCTGGAACTGGCAGCGCTGACGGGCGACGGCCCCACATTCATTAAAATTGGCGCCAGAACCGTCCGCTATCGCCGGGAAGAGCTGGAACGTTGGCTTTCTGAGCGCGAAGTGCGCAGCACATCAGAAACGCCATATACGTCCAACACCTCTAATGCATACAATTCCAAACTCACAGCAGCGGAGGATAAGGCATGATAACCAACCAGATCACTCCATCACCCGACCGCGATCAAGCTCAGCGTTTCTTGGACACTCTTGAGCCAAACGGCAAATTCACCTTTCAGACTTTCGACGACGATGCCGATCGACACGACTCATCTCTGGCAAGAGTGCTGCATGGCACACTTGACCAGCATTTCGACGAACTCGTTCGTTTGCAGCAACGCGGGGCCGGCGTCTTTGTCACAATTAACAAAACCGATGGGAAAGGCCGCAAACGCGAAAACATTGTCGGAGTGCGAGCGCTCTTCATCGACCTCGATGGCGCTGACCTCGCTCCAGTACGTGCTTGGTTAGACCCAGACATGATATGCGAGACGTCACCAGGCCGCTGGCACTGCTACTGGTTAATGTCTGATACCCCACTGAACAAATTCAAGGCTGCACAGACCTATCTGAGTAAAGCCTTTGATGCAGACCAGTCGGTCAACGACCACCCTCGCGTCATGCGTGTACCAGGATTTTTTCACCAAAAGAAAAACCGCCAGAAGGGGGTGACCGGTGGACCGTTCATGGTCTCTCTCGAGGCTTCAAAAACCCCGGGCGGACCTCATCAATACACAGAGTTCGCAGCGCGACTCAAAGCAGACTTTCCACAAGTAAAGGCAAGCGCGGCCGCAAGGCGTCAAGGCACGAAGGATCCAGTTCAAAGTACCGCCAAAAAAGCTGAAGTGCGCGAGGCACTGCAATACATCGACCCTGACGCCCTAGCCTACGACGATTGGATCAAGGTTCTGTTTGCCCTCCACTCCCAATTTGGCTCTGAGGGCGACAAGATAGCAGACGAATGGAGCGCACAGGGGACCAAGCATCGCAAAGACGACATATCGCGACGGTGGAATAAATTTAAGAGCAACGGATCGGTCACAATCAAAACGCTGTTTGCCTTGGCAAAACAGCATGGCTGCGACCTGAAAGCGCTCAGAGACAAATATCGAAAGGGCCGCTCGCTGGCCGAACTCAAGAGCGCTGCCACCGCCCTCAAACCAGATGACATCGAAAAAACCGAGGATATCCTGCGGGAAGCGAGCCGGCTGTCGCCGATCGAACAGGAGCACGTCTTGGCCGCTCTCAAAGAAGCAACAAATACATCTTTGGGAGCTTTGCGAAAACAAATGGCACTCGATCCTGAGGGCGACGGAGAGCCTGATGATTTGGAGCTGGCTCGAGCTGTTCTCGACACGATTGGCAACGACAATATTCTTTCAACGGCGAAAGGCATATGGCTTTGGCAAGAGCGCGGGCTTTGGACCAATGAAGAGGACCGACATCTCAAGAAACTTGTGATTGACGTGCTCGAAGATCAGAATGTTTCGGTTTCCGCTGCCAAGGTTGCAAGCGTCACCGAAGTCTTGCGTAACAACATTTATCGTTCGGATCATCTGTTCAATGTTGGCGATCCAGAGGCGGTCAATTGCCTTAACGGCACCGTGAAGCTGAAGGGTGCCGACTGGCTCGCCCCTAGAACTTGGACCTGCGAACCACACGATAAGTCCGAGTATCGAACAACCCAGATACCGGTTGAATTTGACCCGGACGCGGATGCGCCACGGTTCAAACGCTTCCTCGATGAAGTTTTTGAACCCGACGATGACCGTACTGAAAAGATCGACGCGCTTCTGCAATTGATCGGATACACGCTCATGAGCCATGCGCGCCATGAAAAGTTCGTAATGCTCATCGGTGAAGGTGCAAACGGCAAGTCCGTCTTGCTAGACATCATTGAGCAGCTCTGCGGTAATCCGAACGTGTCAGGCGTTCAGCCTTCCAATTTCGATCGCACATTCCAACGGGCACATCTCGACATGAAGCTCGCGAATATCGTGACCGAGCTTAGGCAGGGGGAGATCATTGCCGACGCGGAATTGAAGGCCATAACGTCCGGCGAACCCAGCACCGTTGAGCACAAGCATCAAAAGCCGTTCGTGATGCGACCCTATTGTACCTGCTGGTTTGGCACGAATCACATGCCTGCCACTCGGGACTTCTCAGCCGCCTTATTCCGCCGGGCATCAGTCTTCCAGTTTAATCGGGTTTTTTCGGAAGACAGCCAGGACAAGATGCTCAAGTATGACCTCAGACGAGAGCTGCCAGGCATCCTGAACCTCGCGCTGAAGCATTACGCTGAGGCTCTTGTGTTCGGCTTCAGCGAGCCGCCCTCCTCACTGCAGGCAAAGGCCGAATGGCGCTTAGAAGCGGATCAAGTCGCCCAGTTCCTGGAAGACGCTTGCGAGCGTGACCCGACACGCAAAACCAAAAGCTCTCACCTCTTCCAAGCATACCAACGCTGGGCCAACGACCAAGGGATCAAACGGACCGTCAATCAGAAAAATTTCTCTGACCGTTTGATCCGCCTGGGAGTCGAGCGAGACCGGAAGCGCGATGCGCGTTATTTCCAGAAAATCTACCTTAAGGAGATACTGAGCTCGGATTTTGACTTCTGACGCGAAGCTGTGTCGCGTGTGTAGGGTTATCCCGACATATGGGAACTCTCAAAAAAAGAAAAAACTAAGAACTGATTTTTCTTTTTTCTGAGAGTGGGAGTATGTAGAGAAACCCTACACACGCGACACGCTCTTCACGGCCAGTCATCACGCCAATCTCGATCCAGCCAGCCCTGACTGATTGCCAGCGCCTCCAGATCACATAACTCTGCCCGGATGCGCCTCCCCTCAGCAGCCCGACGTTTCGCTTCAGCTCGCTCTTGCTTTGTCAGTCGTCCATGTTTGGTATGAAGCGCCGCAATCTTAGCCCGCCCCGCCTCTGTGCGGGGCCCGGTGCTTCTTCCTCCATGCAGAGGGCACCTTGCTCTACCCGACACAGCAGCGCGCCTGCAGGGCGTACCAGCGCGGGTTTTTGCGCCACAACGCTGACCCGGCCAGTCTGGACCGAAGCGTGTTTTTGCTCCGATCTGATTGCCTATTTCGAAGCGCATCACATCCCCCCATTCATAGAGTGTTATACAGTAACATTATAATGCTCCATAAAACAGTGGGCAATGCAAGAGTTATCACCAATCTATTTGGTCCATGGTAACGCGAAGCCGACGCCAATTTTATGGTTGAGCGGAACCGTAGCTGTCCTGTAATTCTGACATACGCATCCGTGAACGGGTCGAAGAGATGGGGCAATTCTACGCCATCCGTTTGCCCACCAACAAAGTCTTGCGCGAGACGATCGCGCATCGGCTGACGCGCCCTATGGGGCAGCCGTCGCTGACCAGGGTCAAGCGGTTCTTCGAGAACTTCGAGTATCAGGCGGCGTCCTGGGACAAGCCGCGCCGGGTGATCGCCAAGATCGAATGGCACCCTGGCGAGCTGTTCCCCAAAGTCGGCTTCATCGTCACCAACCTGCCGATGGAACCAGACTGGGTGGTGCGCTTCTACAACCAGCGCGGCACCGCCGAGCAGCACATCAAGATGGAAGGCAAATACGCCTTCCATTGGACGCGGCTGTCATGCCGGAAGTTCCGCGACAACGAGGTGCGGCTGCAATTGCACGCACTGGCCTACAACCTGGCAACCTTCCTGCGCTGTATCGAACTGCCCGAAGAAATGGCCCAATGGTCGCTGACCAGCCTGCAACTCAAGCTGATCAAGATTGGTGCCCGCGTCATCCGTCATGCCCGCGCCATTACCTTCCAACTGGCAGAGGTGGCCGTCACCGGCCCGATGGTGCGCGCCATCCTCGCCGCCATCCGCCGATTGCGAGCGCCACCGCTGTGCGCATGATCGCGATCCACGCTCAAACTGAACGAAAGTGACAGGACAGGTCTGTCCGCTGCGCTGAAAAACACCGCCGCCAAGCTACAACGCGAGCGCTTCGCGGCCTCATCCGCCCAACTCCACCCGTCTGCGCGACCACACACGCCGCTCGGGGTGGAAAAAGCTTGTTCAGAGGGCAGATTCAGGCAACTTTGACATCGGACGGCAGGCCACTTGGGGAATGTCGGTGTGGGAGGATAGAACGTGCGTGCTCGCTATCAAGTTTCACTGATTTCGTTCCTAGTTGCAGCTGGATGTCAGACGACAGACGAAGGATACAGCCCAGAGTATGCCGTCACTGGTGAGATCACTGCAGAGGATGTTTATGAAGTAAACAGTCAGAGTTCGCAGGAAAAAAACCTGACCTTATCTGAGATTGCTTGCATCACAGAGGCCAACGTTGATTTTACGCCAAGTCAAAAGTCTCGACTAGATAATCAAGAGATGGAGAATTTGCTGTCTGGCAATACAATTTTGTCAGCGGATGCTCACGGTGTTTTCGCCATTTATTACCAGCCGGGAGGTAAGACGATTGGGTGGATGCCAAAGAAGATATCTTTGGGTAAGCAAGATTGGACCGTGGGCCGAGCAGCTTACCGTCAAGGCTATTATTGCCGGACATTCGAGGAATGGGGGGGACAGGAAGAGAAGTGCTGGGAAGTGCACGAAGGACCGAATCGACTGGACCGGAAATCTTTTTACTTTGTATGTCCAGATGGTTCTATTGCTGGTGATCAGCACGTAGTACTGCCAGGCAACGCTCTGGGGATGGAGTACAGCGGTCGGGGCTACAAAACGGGCGGCACCTTGACACAAAGTGAAGACAAAACGAGTTATTATGTAGAAAAGTACTTTGGAAATTATACTAGAAAGTAGGCCTCGATTTATGTTCTTAGTGCTATCGCCAAAGAAAAAGTCTGCCTATTGAGACCGAAACACATTCGATACAACCAATTCACCAGTGACTATCTTATGAAGCCGATTGCCTTGCCGAGGCTGGCTTTGTAGACCTGATTAACTCTTCCGGTCAGGCTTTGAGTTTTCGTTTTGCACTCGGATAAGAACCGATTGAGCACCGGCTCTATGCCATTTGTGCTATTGGTGCCTGCGTATGACCAGCGCCCCCGTCCGTCGACTGCGATCGTGCAGTTGCCGTAAGATGTTTCGTTGCGCTGCCTCGCCGCTTGTTTGAAAAGCCAGCTGTGTCCAGCAGCGCTGTAAGAGATTATTTGAGCGCTACGCAGGCGACCCTTGGACTTCATATCGGTGCACAGCGTCGCGGGGGCCACTTGGTCCAGCTCACCCAAAAACAGGAGCTTTTTCACCTTGTCAGAAGATTTGCCAACAAATTGAAGGCGACAAGCTGGGTAGAATGCCACAACTTTTGATATTTTGATATTTGGAAATTGGCTGTTGATAGATGAATGGCTTGCGTGCATTGCCTCTGCAGCGCCCCCAGAAGCACCAACTATGATAACCTCTTTAGGCTGCAGGCCTTGGTTTTGTGATGCAGAAACGGCGGAAAAAATATTCAATGTCCGCGTGGCGGCATCGACTTTGGTTGAGGGATCAAGGAACAAATAGGAGAAACCATTGCCCAGGTTTTTTTGTATAGTTTTAAACGCAGACTTGTACTTAGAAGCACCACTCCAGCCCGGAGCGAATACGATCAAAGGACTAGAGGGATCAGTGGCTGGAGCAAGCTTGGCGGTTTCTTTGTAGGGGCTTTGTTGCCACTTTCCGCTGACAATTGGCTGGAAATCGCCAATATCGAAGTTTGTATAGCGAAGCGTCCCCGCATCCGCGGCACCAACACTGCCGGCAGTTATTATAGCGCCAATTGCAAGTATGTTTATGAAGCTCATGCTATTCCCAATCCCATTCTTGTCAAGGCTGTCGAGTTTTCCGGCGTTATACAATATATCAAAAGTGTGAAATTATTACACGTTGGTGAGTGGTCAGTGTACCTTAGTTAAGGCGATTTTACGTAGGTGTCACAGAAATTCCACCGCCTCGCTCAGCTGCTCCGCGTTCACGTCGATGTATCGTTGCGTGGTCGAGATATGGCTATGCCCCGCCAAAGCTGCCAGTAAGCGCACACCCACGCCCTTGTTGGCCAATCTGGTGATGTATGTGCGATGACCTGAATGGCTGGACGCGTCTTTCAAGCCCACGGCTTTGTAGATGTCCAAAAACAGCTGGCACATTGTGTTTGCTGAGAAATGCCCGCCCTTCTGGCTCTCAAACAAGGGCCGATTGGGATCGCTCAAGTTCAAGCCCGCCGCATATTCCGCCAATGCCCTGCGCAAGCGCTGATTGAGGTACACAGTCCGTGTTGCGCCGCCCTTGCTTTGTTCGGCACTGAGCGTGAACTGTGTGCGTGCGTTGCCCTCGTCATCAAATACATCCCCACGTGTAAGAGAGGTGGTCCTAGATTTTAGACCAGTTTGCAGCCTTGTTAAGATGGATCAGGGTTTCATTTAGGCTGCCAATCTCATTGGTTCAGTTTTGCTGACATAGGCCTCATCGGGGGTCAATATGCCGTGGGTCGAATGTGGGCGCTCAGAGTTGTAGTAGGTCAGCCATTTGCCGATCCCAGCCCGCATTTCAGAACCCGTCTCGAAAGCGTTCAGGTAAACGCATTCGTACTTCAGCGACCGCCATAGGCGTTCAATCATACGATTGTCACGCCACGCGCCTTTGCCATCCATGCTGATCTTGATCTTTGCATCCGTCAACACGTCGATCCAAGCGCCACTGGTAAATTGGCTGCCTTGGTCCGTATTAAATATCTCTGGCTTACCGTGCTTTGCCAGTGCCTCTTTCAAGGCTTCAACGCAGAAGCCCGCGTCCATGCTGTTAGACAAACGCCAGGCAAGGACTTTGCGACTGTACCAATCCATGATTGCCACCAAATACAGAAAGCCACGCCGCATTGGGATGTAGGTAATGTCGGCACACCAAACTTGGTTCGGGCGATCGATCACGGCTTTCCTGAGCAAATACGGCCAGATCTTATGCTGGGGATGTTTTTTGCTCGTGTTGGGTTCCTGATAGATCGGGACCAAACGCATGAGCCGCATTAGGCGGCGCACGCGATGCCGACCGCATTTGTGGTTGTTGCGCTGCATGCAGCGCACCATTTGGCGTGACCCGTACCATGGCGTTTCGAGGAATTGCTTATCAATGATTTCCATGAACCGTAGGTTCTCAGCGCTTTCGCCCTTCGGTTCATAGTATAAGTGGGATCGGGTCAGCGTCAGCAGCTTGCATTGACGGCGGACACGCAGCTTGTGGTCCTTGCTCACCATTTTTTGCCTCGCGTCCCGAGCAGTTGCTGCGAGGCATCGGCCAAAAAATCCCGCTCTACCACCAACTGGCCGATCTTTGCATGCAGCTTGTCGACGTCCGCAATGCTCACCTGTTCTGGGGCTACACCTCGACGCGCAAAGGCCGTCGCCATGTTCTCTATCGCCGCCCGTTTCCAAGTGCCGATCTGGGTCGGGTGAACGCCATATTTCTTGGACAGCTCCGCCATCGACATCTCCTCGCGGATGGCTTCTAGCGCTACCTTGGCTTTAAAATCGGGCGAATGATTTTTTCGTTTCGTCATTTCGGATCATCTCTTTCACAAGTTGATCCACCTTAACTACTAGTCCGAAATTCCGCGACCACCTCTGGTCGCGCAGGGTCGTCGAAGTAGGCACCAACACCCGCCGCCAGATCATCGGACTGATACAGAGAAGGCGAACTTTCAGCTGATAGATTTGCCCCAATGCTTCCATGTTATGACACTGCCATCAACCCCCGCCACCGGCAACTGCCCCGCACTTTGCGGTACTCTCCCATATCGAAGAGCTGATGCCCTGGAACTGGACGGCTGAATAAGTCAACGCCAGTCAGACCGGACGGATACGGCAAACCGGGGGTAGGTTGTGAAGTAATCATGCCTATATCTTGCCGCCTTCACAGCCACCAAATGGGCGCACAGCGCTCATCGCCACCACGAAGGCGACCACAGAGCTCAAATTGAGGGGAAATAGGGGGCGTCAGGGCCTTGTGATACGATCCTGCCCCCTACCGGAATCTACCCCGTTTGGGGAATGTCGGAAAAAAAATTGTTGCACTTCGGGCGGCAACCACAAAAGAGTTTTACTCTTCGGTAAACCCGGGGCGGTTCAGGTTGCAACGGGCCGTGCCTTCGTCCAAAGACTTTTTTTTGACCGCATCAAAATATGTCCAAGAGTAGTCTTGATCTCGAAGCTCTAGCTTCAAAAGCCCCGTCTTTTTGAAGACCGCAATTTCTGTTTGAGGTTTCTGTTGTGATGCATCTGTGATGCGGCCACCTGTCCCCACGGTAAAAGCTACCGTGCCTCCTTCTGCAGCCGGCTCACCATATTCGTTCAGTGGTTTAGTGCGTTCATAAAAATGGTTGTGACCATTCAGAACTAGTGTCGTTCCCGCTTGTTGGAGCTGTTTGAACAGCTCCACCGCATGCTCACGACCGCCCCTGTCTTTGAGCGAATAGGCTGGGCGATGAAAAAACGCCAATACACATCTATCAGGATGCTTGCGTAGCTGTTGGTCAAGCCATTTTCCCTGATCTGAGCCAAGGCTTGCGTCGACTTCACTATTGAGCGACAGGATCAGCCAGTTATGCAGTGTGATCGCATACCATCCGTTTCGGTCTGGTCCGGCTTGGATGCCGAAATAGTCAAAGTATCCAAATGCAGCAGGTGACCCATACTCATGGTTGCCTGGTGTAGGCAAAATGCGAGTTTTCACCTGTCCCCATGTGGGTTCAAAGCAGTGTTCGTATTCTATTGGCGTGCCTCTACCATACACCGTATCGCCCAGTGCGAGGATAGGAGCATTCGGCCACACCTGCGCCAGCGCCAGTGTCTCATTTGCGAGTGCTGTCTCATATTCGAAGGCAGTCGGTCGACCAAAGAGGTTCATCGTTCCTGGTAACGCTTTCGAAAGGCTTGGTTGCGCTTCACAAGACGCGATGTCACCCGCTGCCAGCAGTACAACGGTTTCCTCTGACGCCATCAGGGTAGATGCGATCTCTTGTGGTGTTGGGCCTGCTGGAGGATTGAAAAACACTCTGGCTTGGGAGGACGCATAAACTAAGAACTGACTTTCAATCAATGCAATAGCAGCGGTCAACGCAGCGATTGCGCCGAATGCTTTCAATATTTTCCTGATCATGAATAGTCTTCCCCCGTTGAGTGGTCCGAGTTGATTGTTAGTCCATTGCGGGCAACTGGTCCATTGATACGAGGCTCAATCAACTTTGCCATGGCCCGGTTCTAGGGTCAGGATGCATTGATTTCCGCCACGGTGCGTGATTCACGGCTCCGAAAATGGAGCGGCGACATGAGCAATCTATACTGGCTGAGCGAGACGCAGATGGCCAAGCTGAAACCCTTTTTCCCGAAGTCCCACGGCAAGCCTCGTGTAGACGACAGGCGGGTGATGAGCGGCATAATATTCATTAACCGCAATGGCTTAAGATGGCGAGATGCACCTGCGGAGTATGGGCCTCACAAGACCCTTTATAGCCGATGGAAGCGGTGGAGCGAGAAAGGCATCTTCGCCCGGATGCTTCTGGAACTGGCCGATCAGGGCGGCGGAACTGACACGCTGATGATCGATGCAACACATCTGAAGACGCACCGCAAAGCCTCAAGCCTGGGGCTGAAAAAAGGGGGCGCGGCCGCCTGATCGGGCGCACCAAGGGCGAGATGAACTCGAAACTGCACGCGGTAACAGACGCGGCTAGCCGCCCGCTGCGGATGTTTCTGACGGCCGGCCAGCGGAGCGATTACATCGGCGCGCGGGCACTGCCGGACGGCCTTCCTCCCGCCGAACACATGCTGGCGGACCGAGGATACGATGCGGACTGGTATCGCGAAGCCCTTGAAGACAAGGGGATCACGCCGTGCATCCCTTCCCGAAAGAACCGTAAGGTGCCGATCCCGCATGACGAAGCCCGATACCGCAAGCGCCAAAAGATCGAAAACAGCTTCGCCCGGCTCAAGGACTGGCGGCGCGTCGCAACACGCTACGACAGGTGCCCCAAAGTCTTCCTGTCGGCATGCGCATTGGCTGCCGTCGTCATGTTCTGGTTATGAATCCTGACCCTACGGCGCGGGGCCGCGTCGAGCCACGGGCAGTTCTTCCTGGCCACCGTGAATCAGGTCCCTTACATTCTGGGCTGGTTGTTCATGACAGGCGCAGGTCAGAAAATCTATGAACAACACGCTGACACCGAGCGTTACAGCCACAACTGCTGCAGTTTGTAAAAGGTGATTACTTTTGTCTCCTGGCAAGATGGTTTATTGGCGGTGGTTCCGCGCAACGTCATCTGGAACAGACAAACAATCGAGGTGCCCTTTATTATGTTGCGTAAGA
Source organism: Paracoccaceae bacterium (assembly GCA_024742575.1). Classification (GTDB taxonomy): domain Bacteria; phylum Pseudomonadota; class Alphaproteobacteria; order Rhodobacterales; family Rhodobacteraceae; genus Marivita. Next base: position 39,542 of record JANSYF010000031.1, read on the forward strand.
TTGCTGAGTTGTCTTCAGACGTCTTCGTGGGCCGACACATCAAGGAACTCATCCATGAATACCGACATTAGCTCGGTCCGGGAGCGCACCCCGATCTTGCGGAAGACTGAAGAAATCTGCGTTTTGACGGTGCCCTCTACAGTTTGGCGTATCGCAGCGATATCGGCGGTGGCTAGTCCTTTCAGAATGAACAGCGTAACCTCCCGTTCCGCAGCTGTGAGACCCCATTCGGCAAAGCGGCGCTCGATCAGCTCTTCGAGGCTACCACGGAGCAGAACAATTTTCTCTTTATGACTGTTGGCAGTCTTACGTAGCAGTAGATTGTAACGCCAGAGCATCAACGCACCATAGCCCAACCCAATGGCAGCAAGGATCTCAAAACCAAGGTGCAGCGTATGCTCAAAGGAGTAGGGCCTTCGCTCAATCATGTGTGTGTACAGATCAGCAACAGCATCAAATGTGAAAAACGTCATGCATGACAGCATGATAGCAAGGGCAAGGCTCAATCCACGCATCTGTTTGCTCCTTTGTTTATTACTTTAATCATACGTTGAGCGGGCTGTTTTGGGCATATACCTAAAGGTATAGAAGCTGCCTAAAAGGCTCATGTATCCCATTCGACAGATAGTCAACGGTCAAGATTAAGCAGAATATTTGCGGCAGCAAGCCGTCCAAGCCAGCACACGGCACTGGGACCTCATATTTTGAAAGAGAAACCGATGAGCTTCTTGAATTTTTTCAGCCACGACGACGATGACCATTCGTTCGATGATGATCATTACGGTGATGATGACCGACACGACAACGATGACATTCAGGACGCCTACCAGTTCACTATCACTGATGGTGCCGTAACCGCGGTTTTCGAGATCGAAAATGGCCGTG
>JANSYF010000004.1 GCA_024742575.1 Paracoccaceae bacterium
AGGGGACACCACCATGGCTTTCGAACTTCCTGATCTGCCCTACGCCCACGACGCGCTGGCCAGCAAAGGCATGTCCAAAGAGACACTCGAGTACCACCACGACCTGCACCACAAGGCCTATGTCGACAACGGCAACAAGCTGATTGCTGGCACCGAATGGGACGGCAAGTCGATGGAAGAAATCATCAAAGGCACCTACAACGCCACTGCGGTCGCGCAGAACGGGATCTTCAACAACATCAGCCAGTTGTGGAACCACAACCAGTTCTGGGAAATGATGGGTCCGGGCGACAACAAGATGCCGGGTGAACTTGAAACCCGCATCACCGACGCGTTCGGCACAGTCGATAAATTCAAGGAAGATTTCTCGGCAGCTGGCGCAGGCCAATTCGGTTCAGGCTGGGCATGGCTGGTGGTTGACACCGACGGCACGCTGAAGATCACCAAGACCGAAAACGGCGTGAACCCGGTCTGCTTTGACCAGACAGCACTTCTGGGCTGCGACGTGTGGGAGCATTCCTACTACATCGATTTCCGCAACAAGCGCCCGGCGTACCTTGCCAACTTCCTCGACAATCTGGTCAACTGGGAAAACGTGGCAGAGCGTTTGTCGAACGCCTGATCGCTTTGACATTGATCTTGAAAAGCCCTGTCACATCGGCAGGGCTTTTTGCATTCCGGATATCCTGACCCATGTTGCGCATCTTCACCTCGGACCATTCGCTCTATTGTGCCAAGCTGCGTATCCTTTTGCGGCACAAACAGATCCCGTTCGAAGAATCGCCGCCGCCCGGTGGCGGGGGATCAGACGAATTCCTATCCATCGTTCCTTCGGGAAACATTCCGGCACTGGTGGATGGCGATCTGGTTCTCACCGACAGCGAGGCAATTGCCGAATACCTTGAAGAGAAACACCCTGATCGGCCCATGCTGCCCGACACGTTGATCGGGCGAGCCTTATCGCGGGAACGATCGAGGTTTTCCGACACGAGACTGGAACCGTCCCTGCGTCTAACGTTTCCGCATGTTGCGCCTGCCACCCGTAATCTAAAAGCGATCAACGAGGCGCACGCCTTGATCACCAAACGCCTGATCGCATTGGGCGAAATGCTCACACGGTCTGACCTGCCACGCGACCGACTGTGGATGGGCGATTGCGGCACCATTGTCACGTTGGAATGGATCGCCTTATTTGAAGGCACGGTCATTCCCGCGCTGGATTGGCCCGATGCGGTCACATCTTATCGCGCGCAGATGCTGACCCATGCCGCTGTCGCCGATGAAATGACCGAATACCGCCCTGAGATGCTTCACTACATGTACGAAAAAGGCGCGCTCTGACAGCGGCTTGAGGGGGCCAACACACTCTTGCGCATCGCGTTGCCGACCGATACCGCTGGCGGTGGAGGCCCAACATGACAGACACCCAGAAAGGCGTTCTTGCGCTGATCGCCGCCTGCTGTATCTGGGGGCTGTCTGGCTTGTTCTACAAAGCCCTTATCGACGTTCCCTCGTACGAAGTTTTGGCACATCGAACGGTTTGGTCGCTGGTATTCTTCGGAATCATCCTAGGCCTGCAAGGCCGTCTTGGTATCCTCTTGTCTGCTGTGCGGAACCCAGGTTCGCTCAAGGTTATAATGACTGCGGCTCTTCTTATCTCTGTGAACTGGTTTCTTTTCATCTGGTCGATCCATGCAGGCCGCGCGACCGAAGCGTCGATGGGCTATTATATTTTTCCGCTTGTCGCTGTATTGATCGGGCGTGTTGTGCTGGGCGAACAACTGAGCCGCACACAATGGGTCGCAATCTCGCTCGCGGCATCAGGTGTGCTGTCGCTGACGATTGGACTGCATATTCTGCCATGGATTTCTATCGTTCTGGCTAGCACTTTCGGCTTGTATGGCTTGCTCAAAAAACGGCTCGATCTTGGTCCGGTGATTTCCGTTTCAGCGGAAGTGTTGGTCTTGTGTCCCATTGCTTTGGGCTGGCTGGTTTTCCAGCACATGGGGCAGGGTGGCGCGTTTGGGCAAAACCTTTCGCAGTCGCTTTTGCTGATGGCAGCGGGGCCGATCACTGCCTTGCCACTGATCCTGTTTTCCTTTGGCGCGCGACGCCTTACGATGTCCACTGTTGGGATCGTGCAATACATCAATCCGACGCTGCAATTTCTTGTGGCGGTGTTGATTTTCGGCGAACCATTCGGTGTTGTTCACCTGATTGCCTTTGCCTTGATCTGGTCGGCTCTCGCGATCTATTCCAGCAGCGCTTTCACTCAGGACAGGGCACGGCGTAAAGCGGTGATGGTGTCGGAAGCCGAGGTGGTGGTATCCACAAAATCCAACAACGATGAATCCGCGAAACCCTGATCAACCACATGGTTCAACAACGCAGTCAGCGGTGCCCAATAGTTCTCAACGCTTAGAAGTACGATTGGCTTTCCATGCAGACCAAGCTGCCGCCACGTGAGCACCTCGAAGAATTCATCAAGTGAACCCGCGCCACCGGGCAAGACGACAATCGCATCCGCGTTCATCAGCATCACTTTTTTGCGTTCATGCATGGTTTCGGTGACGATAAAACGGGTCAGATCGGTTTTTCCCACCTCGAGATCCATGAGGTGCGTCGGGATCACCCCAAACGTATCGCCGCCTGCGCCCTGTGCTGCGCGCGCGACAGTGCCCATCAAACCGACATCGCCCGCGCCATAGACCAGTCGCCACTTTTCGTTGGCAATTGCACGACCAAGGTCGTCCGCCACCTTGGCATAGGCGGGATTCTGGCCGGGACGTGAGCCGCAATAGACACAGATAGACTTTGAGATCATGGGCGCACGTCCTTGACACTAGGCGAAAAGTTGCCTCGTGATACCTGCGTTGATAGACACGCTCAACTGCGGGATTGGTATATTGCCATTCTGTCACGGACACTTGGGGTAAGATGAGCAAATTCGCTTTGGCAAACGGCACGTCCGGACTTGTTCTTGGGGGCGTGGCTGCCGCGGGTGCGGTGGCATTGGCGCTATACGCCAGTGGGTCTTTGTTTCCGTCGAACACATCCGATACTTCAGACGCGCAAGTCGCGCCACAAACCGCTACTGCACCGACACCTGAGCAGGGTGTCGTCGCGCCACAACATGAGGTATCCGAACAGGCTGCGCCCGACGCCGAAGCAGTGGCGGCTGCCGTCGAACCTGAACCCACCGTTGCACCTAACCCCGATACGCCAACCGAGCCTGCCGAGACTGCAACGGCAGGCGATGCGGCCGTTGTGGAAGGTGTGGAAGACGTCACAAGCGCGGAAACAGAAGCGCAGGACACACCCGCGCTCGCGCCCGAGGCTCCAGCTTTCGACATCGTCCGTGTCGCGCCGGATGGGCAAACCTTGGTCGCGGGGCGTGCTCCGGGCGCGCAGGATGTAACCATTTTTGTAAACGGGGTCGAAGCTGGCAGCGCCGAGGTAGATGGATCGGGTAAATTTGTTGCTTTCCTAGATCTTCCGACCAGTGATGTGCCGCGCGTTGTCAGTTTGTTGTCTGTTGGGGAATTGGGACAGGCGGAAAGCGTGGATCAGGTCATTCTTGCTCCGGTGGTGCGCACCGCAGAAGCCTTTGAACTTCAGGCGGAACCGGATTTGCAATCGGATCCGCCCGCCGCACCGCAGAATGAAGCAGAGGCAGCGCCGGAGACTGAAGGCGCGCCAGTCGAGTTGGCCGCGTTGCCGGAACAGCGGGAAAATGAAGGCACGCAGCCGGGTGAGGCTGAGACCGCATCAACAGACACCAATCCAATGCAGCAAGACATCACACCTTCGGCAGAAATGGCCGAGACAACTGAAACCGCTACCGCTGAAACAACGGCGTCCACCACCCCGGAAAACGCGATTACGGACACGACAGTGCCTGCACCAGAATCCGAGCGAACAGCGACCGACACCACCGCGCCAGCCGAACCCCCATCAACAGCACCCGCGTCCTTGGACGAAACCGCCCCGGTTGCAAGCGCACCAGCGGTGATCCTGTCAACCGAAGCGGGTGTAAATGTGCTGCAGACAGGTGGCGCCGCGCCCCAAGCGCTTGACCAAATAGCACTCGACTCCATCACCTACGAAGACGCGGGAGCGGTTGCGCTTACCGGTCGTGGATCAGCGGATGAATTCGTGCGGGTCTATCTCGACAACCAGCCAGTGCAGACAACCGAAATCGGCGCAGACGGCCAATGGCGCGCCGAGCTTCCCGACGTGGACACTGGCACCTACACGTTGCGAGTCGATGCGGTGGACGCGTCAGGGGATGTGACGTCGCGGGTCGAAAGCCCGTTCCGCCGCGAAGATCCGGTCGCATTGGCGCAAGCAGCCGACCGGGCGGGTGGGCCATCGGTGATCAAGGTCGTGACAGTTCAACCAGGCAACACGCTTTGGGCGATTGCGCGGGACCGTTACGGCGAAGGCCCAGCTTATGTCAAAGTCTTTGAAGCCAACCGCGACCGCATCCGGGACCCAGACCTGATCTACCCAGGCCAAGTGTTTTCGATCCCCGAATGAGTCGCTTGTCACGTAGTTGTTATTTTATTGCGCTAGCCCTGCGGTGACACTGCATATTGCGGGGCTTGCCCCCACGCTTGCGCGATATATAGTGGTCAATATAGATCGGGGCGGGGCGCCCGTCCTGAAGCTGGAACAGGCAGGCAGGGCAGGAGACGAGTCCCCCGATGGATGGCAACTTTAGAACAGCTTTTGTACGCGAACCGGGTGCGTTGCGACACCATCCGGCGCTGGTATTGAACGCGGACTATAGGCCATTGTCCTATTATCCACTGTCGCTTTGGCCATGGCAGGATGCCGTAAAGGCGGCGTTTCTCGACAGGGTCGATATCGTCGCTGAATATGACGAGGTGGTCCGAAGTCCGTCGATGACTCTCCGAATACCGAGTGTCGTAGTGCTTAAAGACTACGTCAAACCGCAAAAGCGCGTGGCCTTCACGCGCTTTAATCTTTTTTTGAGGGATGAATTTCGCTGCCAGTATTGCGCTGCCAAGGGTGAACTCACCTTTGATCACGTTGTGCCGCGCGCCTCGGGTGGGATCACGTCTTGGGAAAACGTGGTGGCTGCTTGTGCGCCCTGCAATCTGCGCAAAGGGTCGAAAAGTCTGCGTCAGGCCGGGTTGGCGCTGCGTAAACCACCGCGCCAGCCAGGGGCGCAGGAGTTGCTGAACATGGGGCGCAAATTTCCCCCTAACCATCTGCACGACAGCTGGATGGATTTCCTTTACTGGGACGCTGAACTACAGGCGTAACGTCATCTGACCCACAGGCGGCAATGCGTGTAAACGTTTTGATCAGCGCTGCCCGGCGATTATCGGGGCAGTTGCGCAGCCTCGCGTGCCAGTTCTTCGATGGCTTTCCAGTCGCCTTTTGTCACAAGGTCTTTCGGTGCCACCCAACTTCCCCCGGCACACAACACGTTCGACAGACCAAGGTAGTCCGGCGCGTTCTTGAGAGACACACCGCCAGTGGGGCAGAACCGCACCTGCGGGATCGGTGCGCCAATAGCTTTGAGCGCAGGTGCGCCGCCATTTGCCTCGGCCGGAAAGAATTTCTGAACCGTATAACCGCGCTCCAGCAGCGCCATCGCCTCGGATGCTGTGGCAGCCCCCGGCAGAAGCGGCAAATCTGCGGCCTCGCAAGCATCCAGCAGACGGTCCGTAGCGCCCGGTGAAACGCCGAACTTTGCGCCGGCATTCACTGCGTTCTGCACGTCCTCGGGGGTCAGCAGGGTGCCAGCCCCGACAACGCCACCTTCGACCCGTGCCATCTCGCGGATCACATCCAAAGCCGCATTGGTGCGCAGCGTTACCTCGAGTACCGGCAATCCACCGGCCACCAAAGCCTCGGCCAAGGGGCGCGCGACGCTTGCGTCATCGACCACCAACACGGGAATGATCGGTGCCAAGCGGCAGAGAATTTCGTTCTTAGCGCTGGCTTGAGTGGGCGTAATCATGTTATTTCTCAGTTTGTTGCGGTGTATTTTTAATGTGATGCGTTATACGACGACACCAGCGCCATGCTCTGCAAGCCCAACATTGGCTCGGAAGGCGGCGAAAAGCTCCCGACCGACGCCATGTCCGTTGCCGCTTAGGTCTGCGGTGACGGGGTCGCGTTGGTCGAAATCTTCGGCCAGACAGTCGATCTGACCACTTACAGCGTCAACCCGCACCAGATCACCATCTCGAACCCGTGCCAATGGCCCGCCAAGTGCTGCTTCGGGGGACACGTGGATGGCCGACGGCACTTTGCCAGAAGCGCCTGACATCCGACCATCTGTCACCAACGCAACCTTGAGTCCGCGATCTTGCAGCACGGCAAGGGTGGGGGTCAGGCTATGCAGTTCTGGCATCCCGTTCGAACTTGGCCCTTGGAAGCGGACGACCACAACTGTGTCTTCGGTGAATTCGCCGTTCTTGAAGGCAACCTTCACATCGTACTGATCGTGGAAGACACGGGCCTTCGCTTCGATCACGTGACGTTCGACCGCAACAGCAGAGGTTTTCATCATGCCTTTGCCCAGATTGCCCGCCAATTGCTTAAGCCCGCCAGTTGCTTGGAACGGATCAGAGGCAGGCCGCAGGATCCTGTCGTTTTGGGTCTCGCCTGCGCCGGGGCCATACACCACGCGGCCATCTGCGATTTTCGGCTCTTGCGCGTAAAGATGCAGGCCATCGCCCGCGACTGTTTTGACCTCTTCGTGCAGAAGTCCATGCTTGAGCAGCTCGCCGATCATAAAGCCCAGACCACCCGCCGCGTGGAAATGATTCACGTCCGCCAGTCCGTTTGGATAGACCTTGGCCATCAGCGGCGTGACGGACGACAGGTCCTCAAAATCTTCAAGCCGCAGTTCGACGCCAGCGGCACGTGCCATGGCAGGAAGGTGCAGGACAAGGTTGGTCGACCCACCTGTAGCCATCAAACCGACGATGCCATTCACAAACGCCTTTTCGTCCAGCACGTCGCAGACAGGGCGGTAATCATTGCCCAGTTGGGTGATTTCAAGCGCGCGTTCCGTGCCCGCCACGGTCAGTGCGTCGCGCAACGGGGTGCCCGGATTGACAAAGCTGCTGCCAGGCAGGTGTAAGCCCATGAATTCCATCAGCATCTGGTTGGAATTGGCAGTGCCGTAGAAAGTGCAGGTGCCCGGGCTGTGATAGGATGCCATCTCGGCCTTCATCAACTCGTCACGCCCCACTTCGCCTTCAGCGAATTTCTGACGGACCTTGGCTTTCTCGTCGTTCGGCAGACCAGACGGCATAGGGCCAGCGGGAATGAATATGCCTGGCAGGTACCCAAAGGTTCCCGCAGCGATGACAAGACCCGGCACGATCTTGTCGCAGACACCTAGATAAACCGCGGAATCAAACGTGTTGTGACTGAGCGCCACACCAGCGGCCAGCGCGATAACATCGCGCGAAAAGAGCGACAGCTCCATGCCCACCTGACCTTGAGTGACGCCATCGCACATGGCAGGCACGCCGCCTGCGACCTGTGCCGTCCCACCTGCGGCTCGGGCTGCGTTGCGGATGATATCGGGATATTTTTCGAATGGCTGATGCGCCGATAGCATGTCGTTGTACGCGGTCACGATGCCGATGTTCGGACTGCGTTCAGTCGCAAGCTTTTCTTGATCCTGACCCATTGCAGCATAAGCATGCGCTTGGTTGCCGCAGCTTAGATGCGCGCGGCGCGGGCCTTCGGCAGCGGCCTGTCGCATCCGGTCCATGTAGCGTCCACGCGTTGCTTCGGAACGTTCCTGGACACGCTCGGTCACCCGTTTGATCGTGTCATTCAAAGAGTGTGCCATGTTGCCTCCGCGCAAGATCAGCCGTTGGTTCGTGGGTCATGTAGTGAAGTTAGCGCTAACAGTAAAGGTCTATTTCCTCGGATTCAAGTGCTCATCTCGTGCGTGATCTGCCCTAAATTGTACCGTTTTCGCCGCGTTCCGGTCCATTTGTCGCGTCATACCCCATGTCGAAGAAAACCTGCACCGGCCCCGCAAAGGAAGCATAGCTATGCATAGAATGTTCAAATCGCTGATGGCCGCGATTCTGTTGGCCTCTCTGACTGCGTGTGGCAGCGTTCCCTCGGCCACGCGCTCGGCCATGCCGGATGACACGATGCTGGGGGGGGCATTGCCTCCAGATGTTCGAGTCGAAAGCTTTTCGGTGACGGTCCCGCGCTCGCTCAAGGCGAATGAACGCAACCTATATTACCCAATCGGGGATATCGTCTGGCGGGGCGAGCCGCGCGGTGACCGTCATGCTCAGGTCAAGGCGATTTTCGAAGCGAGCCTACGTGATGCAGCCCCGCGTATCGACGGTGCGCGCCCAGTGCGACTTGATGTGCAGGTGACCCGTTTCCATTCGCTGTCAGAAAAGGCCCGCTACACAGTGGGGGGCGTCCATGACATCGACTTTCGTTATCGTTTGGTCGATGTGGCCACCGGGCAACCGATTGGTCCGTCGAAACTTGTGAACGCTGACCTTGACGGATTAGGCGGCGAGGCTGCATTGGCGGCTGAGGGGCGGGGGCAGACCCAGAAGGCACGTATTGTCTCGCATCTGTCGCGAGTCTTTTACGAAGAACTTGTGGTTCCCGGCGGGCATGTCACAGCAAACCTTGGGTTCTTGCAGGCGATCAACGATCTCTGAGCCGAAAAAGACGGCTTCCCCCTTTGGAGCGAGGGGCGTAAAGGGGGCGGTATGACATCGTCCCCTTTGCCTGTAATCCGCCTGTTGCCCAAAACCAAACCGCAAGCCATTCGGCGCGGCTATCCTTGGGTCTATGCCAACGAGGTCGTTACCGACCGCCGCACCCGCGCCATGACGCCCGGCACCATTGCCGTGCTCGAAGATGCCGAGCGCAGTCCGCTGGCATTGGTCGCGGTGAATCCGAATTCCAAGATCATCGGACGTGTGCTGGATAGTCCCGAGGTCGCCGCCCCGGATCAGGACTGGTTCGCCAAGCGACTGAGCAAAGCACTGTCGCTGCGCGCGCGCTTGTTTCCGACACCCTTCTACAGACTTATACATGCAGAGGCGGATGGTTTGCCCGGCGTGATCATTGACCGCTTTGGTGATATCGCCGTGGTGCAGCCCAACGCCGCTTGGGCGGATGTGCTTTTGCCTGAACTGGCCGCCGCCTTGGCTGACGTCACGGGTGTGACCACGATTCTCAAGAATGCCGGCGGTCGGGGGCGGTCGCTCGAAGGTCTGGATGATGTGGATGCGGTGCTGCTGGGAACCGCACCAACCGCGCCTGTGCCCGTTGAGATGAATGGGGCCACTTATATGGCCGACCTCATGAGTGGCCAAAAAACCGGACTGTTCTTCGATCAACGCCCGAACCATGCTTTTGCGGCAAGTCTTGCACAGGGCGCACGGGTGCTTGACGTGTTTTCCCATGTCGGCGGTTTTGGCCTTGCCAGTCTGGCCGGAGGCGCAGTGTCTGCACATTGCGTCGACGGTTCCGAACCTGCGCTGGAGCTGGCAACTCAAGGCGGGGCCCAAATGGGAGCAGGCGATCGCCTGACAACAACCAAGGGCGACGCTTTTGCGGTTCTGACCTCTTTGGGTGAAGAACAGGAAGAATACGATCTCGTGGTCTGCGATCCGCCGGCTTTTGCGCCGTCGAACAACGCCCGCGAGGCTGGCTTGCGGGCCTATGAGCGTGTAGCCCGGTTGGCCGCGCCCTTGGTGTCCGAGGATGGCTACCTCGTGTTATGTTCCTGTTCGCATGCAGTCGACATGTCCGCCTTTACTGGCGCTTGCCTGCGCGGCATCGGACGGGCCGGACGCCGGGCCCAGCTGATCCACACAGGTCAGGCGGGGCCGGACCATCCGCTCATGCCGCAACTTGCGGAGTCTGGATACCTCAAAGCCTTGTTCTTCCGACTGTGAAGGTTTGCCTCGACACCTGTGTGCTGTATCCGACGGTGATGCGCGAGGTGTTGCTTGGGGTGGCCGCACAGGGGCTGTTCGAGCCGCTTTGGTCCGAGCGCATCCTGGGCGAATGGTCACGCGCCGCTGCCAAACTTGGGCCCGCAGGTCAGGTCCAGGCGGATACCGAGATTGCAATGGTGTCAGCTCGCTGGCCCAAGGCGAAAGTGGTCCCACCTGCTGGCTTGCTTGACAGGTTGTGGCTACCGGATGCCAACGATGTGCATGTTCTGGCTGCTGCCATCGCAGGACATGCTGATGTGATCATAACCATGAACACCAAAGATTTTCCGCGTAATATCTTGGCAGAAGAAGGTCTATCGCGATCTGATCCCGACGACTTTTTGGTTGGGTTGTATGCTGCAGAGCCCGCGGCTGTTACGCGGGCCGTTTCCGATGTGCATGCAGAAGCCAACCGCTTGACTGGCGACGTCTGGGACGTGCGCAAACTCATGAAGAAAGCACGACTGCCGCGATTGGGAAAAAAACTGACCTCCAGCTGATCCGATTATTCGTGCGAATAATCGAAGGCCAGTTAAGGCAGGATTGCTGTCAGACCTGCAAAACCGGGTCCAGCACCGTTAACGCAAATATCCCATCGGATCGACACTATCGAAGCCATCGCGCACCTCGAAATGCACGCGAGACGGTTCGAAATCTGCCACCTTTGCGATTGATTGACCCCGGCTGACCGCATCACCCTTTGCGACCGTGATATTGTCGACATGAGTGTAAACCGTGAGGAGGTTGTCCGGATGTCGGATAACCAGAATGTTGATCCCATCTGTGTTGCGTGTGATCGCTGCGACCTGACCGCTTGAGGCGGCTTTGACGGTTGTGCCCACTGACGCGCCAATGTCGATCCCGTCATTTCGGCCCTTGGCATATTCACGGATAATGCTGCCCTGCACAGGAAATGACATGGCGGCGTTGGAGGCGCTTGCTGTGGTAGGTTTACCTACATTGGCGACAGGCGCTGCAGCAGCGGCTGTGCTCGCGGCGGCGGCCGGTGGTGCGGTTGGTGCATCCGGCAAGGGTTGCGACGCTGACGGCGGCTCCGGTGTTGGCGATCCGGTTCCCGGTGGTGGTGGCGTGTTCTCTCTGACGGGTGCGGCTGCGGTGACAACTGGGATCAAAAGAAACTGCCCTTCGCGTAGCGTGAAAGAGCTGTCCAATCCGTTCCATTCGGCCAGCGATCGCACTGAAACGTTATAGAGCCGCGAAATGGTAAAGGCGGTTTCGCCGCGCTTGACCTGATGCCGGATCGGTTCGCTGCCAGTTTGTGGCGCTGGACGCTCCGCTGCGGGTGTTGGGGCGGACCGGTCAATTGCGTCGCTGGCCAAGGTGGTGATGTCGATCTCTGAAGCGGGTCGGATGGGGCCAGTGGTCACTGCTCCTGTCGCGGGAGATGGTTCGGTCACGCGACGGGGCAGGGCGATGATTTCACCCGCACGCAGCGGATCACCGGTTTGAACGCCATTATAACGCGCAAGCTCATCTGCAGGCAGGCCAACACGGGATGCAAGTTGGGCCAGCGTGTCGCCCCTCCGGGCCACGGCCACCTGATAATTCGGATAAGAAATCACACCCCGGTCATCCGGTTCTGGTCTTGGGGCAGTTGCCGCACGGGCAGCATCGGCGGTGTTGAACCCGCCATTGATCAAGCCGCGCATGTCAAGATCAAGTGGTTCGGAACAGGCCGCCAAGAGCGCCAAAAGCGAGAGACTGGTGCCAACTCGAAAACCGGAGAAACGGGAAACTTTGCTTACAGCCATGTCGATATCCTCAAATGCGCCGGTTGTGCCCCGGTCGTCATAATTCCAGTATGCCTTGATTAGCCGTCGCGGGCTACCCCTTCGACCAATGGAACAAAGCGGACGGGCCTCAATTCATCGTAATCCAGCCCCTCGGGTGTCCGCCGCACACGGATCAGATGCTGAACGGCATCCGATTGACCAACCGGAAGCACCATGATGCCGCCTAGCTTGAGCTGCGCCAAAAGGGGCCCCGGAGGGTCTTCTGCCGCCGCGGTAACCAGAATGCGGTCGAACGGCGCTTGGTCCGGCAAGCCAAAACTGCCATCGGCAGTAAAGGCCGTGACATTGGTCAAACCCAATTGGTCAAACACCTCGCGCGCCTCGCGAACCAAGCGTGGGTGACGTTCCACGGTATAAACTCTGCGTGCCAACTGGCTCAGGATCGCTGCCTGATATCCTGATCCAGTCCCCACTTCGAGCACCGTATCGCGCGGCGTGATTTCAAGCGCTTGCGTCATCAATCCGACCACCGACGGCTGGCTGATGGTTTGGCCACATGCGATGGGGAGGGGCATATCCTCGTAGGCCCGTTCGGCAAAATAGCCACGAATAAAAGGCGCGCGGTCGATCTGCTCCATTGCCGTCAACACCGCCGCGTTGGTCACGCCGCGCGACCGGAGCGCATAAAGGAACTGCATCTTGAGTTCCGCATCATCCATCAGAGAAATGCGTCCTGCATTGCGCCCAACTGATCCGACGCAGTCAGATCGGCGCGCATCGGTGTGACGCTGATATAGCCAGCAAGGTTTTCCGACGCGTCGCTGCCGGCTGCCGTGGGTGCGCGTTGGTCGCCCCCCTTGATCCAGAGAAACCGGCGACCCGACGGCGAATTGTGCGGCTCCACCGAAAAGCGGGTGCCTTGACGAATGCCCTGCGGGGTGATCCGGGTGCCTTTCACAGCGGCAGCAAGCACTGGGGGAAAGTTTACATTGTAGAAGAGGCGGTAGCCGGTTTGATCTTTCGGATCATGGGCAAGAATCCGCCGGACAACCTCGGCGCCATGCTCCCGCGCCGCGTCGAACGGGTCATCGGCCTGTACGTTGTCCGGGCCATAATACTGCGACAGAGCAATCGCCGGGATGCCCTGAAGCGCTGCTTCCATCGCACCACCCAGTGTCCCGGAATAAAGTGCGTTCTCGGCCGAATTGTTGCCTCGGTTGACGCCAGACAGCACCAGATCAGGCGGCGCATCAGACATTACGTCATGAAGTCCTGCCAAAACGCAATCGGCAGGGCTGCCTTCGGCTGCGAAACGGCGCTCGCCCATTTCGCTGACCATCATCGGGTGGGTGTAACTGATGCAGTGGCCAACACCTGATTGCTCAAAGGCGGGGGCCACGGTCCAAACTTCGCCCGAAGGGCCAGCCAAATCATGGGCGATTTCGCTCAGCACTTTCAATCCCGGTGCGTTGATCCCGTCGTCATTGGTAATGAGTATGCGCATCTGCCCTGCCTTACTTTTGTCCTGAATAGGCCAAGCCCCGCCCTGCGGCAAGCATCCGCCGGTTTGGGCCAGGCGCGGATTTTGCGTTGACGCAAAATCACGGATGCGGGGACGCATCCGGCTCCTGGATCAATCGGCAAGAATTTCGGGCAGAAGGCGCGCGGCTTCTTCTTTCGGCAATGCCAATCCACTGCGGTCTTCGCCGGGGAAGAACCGTGCCCTTACATGCGTGGCCATCGGCCGAGGTTTGAGAATTTTCACCTTCGGACCGATTGACGCGGTCTCTGCCTGCCAGGACTTTGCCAGTGAAATCTGCGCCGCTTTGGTGGTGCCGTAGTGACCAAAGAATTTTTCGCCACCGTGCGGATCGTCGAAGAATACTGCGCTGCCGTCGCGTTTCAGCAGCGGCGAGATGTAAGGCACCAGATGGGACATCGCGTCGAGATTGATCGACACGGATTTCTTCCAGTCCTTCTGATCAAGATGATCCACCGGCGACAATGGCCCGGCATGGATCGCGGTATGCGCCCAAAGCGAAATCTGACCCCACCTGTCATGCACCGAGCGGCACAATTGCGCCATGGCGTCGGCCTTGGTGATGTCCATCGGCGCGAGCGTCGCACTGCCACCTTTTGCTTGGATCCGGTCATCCAGATCTTCGAGCCCACCCACGGTACGCGCCACGGCGATGATGTGATGGGTGTCGGCCAGCGCCTCTGCCAATGCAAAGCCAAGACCGCGTGAGGCGCCGGTGACCAGCGCGATGGGGCGAGATGTGTCCGTCATGTCCTGTCACATGCCTTTTTGCCGCCCCGCCCGCAAGAGGGCAGTGCTTGACTTGATGCTGCATTTGCAGAATAAAAGGGCAACAAACAAAGATATGAGGGACACTCGCCATGACATTGACGCAAGCCGCCTTGGGCAAGACAACTCTTTTCCGCCAGACGCTGCTCGCGCTGGGCGGTGCGGCCTTTATCGCAGTGGCTGCACAGGTGAGCATCGGCTGGCCGGTGCCGATCACTTTGCAGACGCTTGCGATCCTGATCGTGGGATTGACCTTTGGGTCGCGTCTCGCGCTGGCGACAATGATCGCTTACCTGGGTTATGGCGCAATGGGCCTGCCCGTGTTTGCCAATGGCGGGTCGGTCGCGTCGCTGGTTGGTCCGACAGCGGGCTTCCTCTACGGTTTTGTTGCAATGGCGTGGCTGGCAGGTTTGGCGGCTGAAAAGGGCATCGCGCGCGGCGTGGTGTCCACTGCGCTTGTGGGCATCGCATTGTCCGCTTTGATCTACATCCCCGGCCTCGCATGGCCCGCGGCGATGCTGGGCAAAACAATGCCCGAGCTTTGGGCGGGCTGGATGGCTCCGTTCCTGTTGGGTGACGCGATCAAGGCTGTAATCGCAGCGTTGCTTGTGACTGGTGCGTGGAAAGCGCTTTCGGGCCGCAAAGCCTAAGATTTTACCAACTGGTAAAAAGTGACCTCCGTCGAGTATTCGGCGGGGGTTTTTTTTGTGATGAGGGGTTTGGGGGCTCTGCCCCCGTCGCGCAAGCGCGACTCCCCCGAAGTATTTTCGAACCAGAGAAGATCAGTAGTTCGGTGCAGGTATTTCAAGCCAGTGGGCAGTGCCGTTGCGCGCTATGGCCACGCGGCCATCTTCTATGGCGATCACGGTTTGCCCGTTCACCAAGTCACCGCGCGACACTGTTGTGGTCTGGCCGTCGCGCAATTTCAGCAGGGCGTGTCGGTCGGATTGCGATCCGAACGTGCCAAGCAGGGTCAGTGCGCCGCCGAGGTCAGGTATGGTTTGTGTCGCCTGTTGGGCGACCTGAGGAGGGGTGGTTTCTTGGGACATAAGTCACAGGTCTGTTGTTTCGCTCACCCGTCACATGGGCGGGATTGCAGGCGAAGAACAGGGGACGCTTTGTGACTGCGCGGAAGGCTGCCGAGGGTTACTCGGCCGCCTTCATCTGGAAGCCTTTTTCGACCATGTCGGATGGTTTGACCGGGTATTCACCCGAGAAACATGCGTCGCAATATTGGGGCGACTTGGGGTCACGCCCCGACGTTTCGCCCACAGCGCGGTACAAACCGTCGAGCGAGATGAACTTGAGGCTATCGACGCCAAGGTGATCGCGCATTTCGTCTTCGGACATGGTGGCCGCGAGCAGCTTTTCGCGCTGCGGGGTGTCCACGCCGTAAAAGCAAGGCCATGCTGTGGGGGGAGAAGCGATGCGGAAGTGCACTTCGGCAGCGCCAGCATCAAGGATCATTTCCTTGATCTTGCGGCTGGTGGTGCCGCGCACGACGCTGTCATCGACCAGCACGACGCGTTTACCCTTGATCAGGGCGCGGTTGACGTTGAGCTTGAGGCGCACACCCATGTTGCGGATCTGCTCGGTCGGTTCGATGAAGGTGCGGCCCATATATTGGTTGCGGATGATGCCCATGCCGTAGGGAATGCCGCTTTCGTGTGCGTAGCCGATAGCGGCAGGGGTGCCGCTGTCGGGCACCGGGCAGACAAGATCGGCCTCGACCGGCGTTTCACGGGCCAGTTCCACGCCGATCTGGCGGCGGGTCTCGTAGACAGAGCGGTCACCGATGATGCTATCGGGGCGCGAGAAATAGACATGTTCGAAGATGCAAAAGCGCGATTTCTGCGGCCGGAAGGGACGGATCGATTCCACACCTTTGTCGGCGGTGATCACCACCATTTCGCCCGGTTCGATTTCGCGCACATATTCGGCACCGATGATGTCGAGAGCGCAAGTTTCTGAGCTGAGCGCCCAACCGTCGCCGATCTTGCCGAGCACCAGTGGGCGCACACCCAGTGGGTCACGCACACCAATAAGCTTGGTTCGGGTCATAGCGACTACGGAAAACGCACCTTCGACGCGGCGAAGCGCGTCTTCCATGCGTTCGGGAATATTGCGCTGAAGCGAGCGGGCCATCAGGTGAATGATGCATTCGCTGTCGCTGGAGCTTTGGAAGATAGAACCGCGTTCGATCAGTTCTTTGCGCAGCGCTTCGGCATTTGTGATATTGCCGTTATGGGCAATTGCCGCGCCACCCATAGAGAATTCGCCAAAGAAGGGCTGAACATCGCGAATCTGCGTCTGCCCTTTGGACCCGGCAGTGGAATAGCGCACATGGCCGATGGCCAATTCTCCGGGCAGCGTCTCCATAAGCTTTTGGCTGGTGAAGTTATCCCGCACATAGCCAAAGCGGCGGGCGCTGTTGAAGCCGTGATCGGGGTGATGGCTGACAATTCCGCCTGCTTCTTGCCCGCGATGTTGCAGGGCGTGCAGGCCAAGGGCGACAAAATTCGCGGCATCGGTGACTCCGACCACGCCGAAGATACCGCATTCTTCTTTCAGCTTGTCGTCGTCAAACGGATGGGCGGGTGGCATCTGGGTGTCGGACAAATCGGTACTCCGAATCCGTGGCAGCAGAGGATGTCCTCTCTTAAGCGCCATGGACGCCAGTGTCACGAAACTATCATGATCCCGCGACAGGTTGACGGATGTTTCTCAGGTATCGCTGTCCGTAGGGGCATCACAAACGCCGACCAGCTCTTCGTATTGTGCGGTGATCCAGCCCAAGGCCTGTTCGGGGTTCTGTTCTTCGATCTGGCCAGTAAAGCGGCTGAATACCACTGCAGAGCGGCTATCGTCGATCATTGCGATATCCTGCGAGGT
The DNA here is from genome assembly GCA_024742575.1 of Paracoccaceae bacterium. Classification (GTDB taxonomy): domain Bacteria; phylum Pseudomonadota; class Alphaproteobacteria; order Rhodobacterales; family Rhodobacteraceae; genus Marivita. Next base: position 16,941 of record JANSYF010000004.1, read on the forward strand.
GACCACGACCTGATAGACAAAGAACGCCACCGCGACGAGCAGGATACCGCGCGCGACACCGAACAGGAACCCAAGCGCCTGATCGACGCCACCCAAAGCCGAGCGTTGCACGATGGTAGAAAAGAGCGGTGTGAAGAACGACATGATCACGAGCGCGACGGTGAAGACGGCGGCAAACCCGCCGATCACGCTAAGTTCGCAACTGCCGGTCATAAATTCACCGATGACCGGAATCTCCGTCATAAGCGGGCGCACTTGCGGGCCGAACATGAAGCCCAGCACGGCCGCGGCGATCCAACCAAGAATGGCCATGGCTTCGCGGACGATGCCGCGCGAATATGCCAGAAGCGCAGACAGAACGATGACGACAGCAACTACGCCGTCAATAATGGTGAACCCTTCCATCGGTCGCTTGCCCTTCTTTTCTACGGATGGCGCTACCCTGCGCCGAACACATCACCAACAAAACTTGCCAAGGCATCGATCTCGGTCGCCGTGATCCCATCGCGGTGCACCGGTTTGCTACCCTTTGGCACTATCGCGGCGGTAAAACCAAGTTTTTGTGCTTCTTTCAACCGATTTTCAGTTTGTCCTACGGGGCGCAGCGCTCCGGATAGGCTGATTTCCCCGAAAACCACTGTCTCAGCGGGCAGGGCGATATCCTCGCGGGCGGACAGCAATGCAGCGGCCACGGCGAGGTCGGCTGCGGGTTCGCTGACCTTCATGCCGCCTGCTACGTTGAGATAAACATCCAACCCGGCAAAGGGGATACCACAGCGGGCCTCAAGCACCGCAAGGATCATGGCAAGGCGACTTCCATCCCAACCGACCACGGTTCGACGCGGTTGGCTGTGTGGCGTTGGAGCCACAAGCGCCTGAAATTCCACCAGAACCGGACGCGTGCCTTCAATTCCGGCAAAGACGGCTGATCCGGGGCTCGGGTCACCCCGTTCGCTAAGAAACAGCGCTGAAGGATTCGCGATTTCAGCCAACCCGCTTCCGGTCATTTCGAAAACACCGATTTCATCGGCGGGACCAAAGCGATTCTTCACAGCCCGAAGGATGCGGAACTGGTGCCCGCGTTCGCCTTCGAAATAAAGCACGGTGTCGACCATATGCTCGACAACCCGCGGCCCAGCGATCTGGCCGTCTTTGGTGACGTGGCCGACAAGGATTACAGATGTGCCGCGCCGTTTGGCAAAGCTGGTCAACTCATGCGCCGAGGCCCGCACTTGGGACACACTGCCGGGGGCCGAAGTCACGTTGTCGGCCCACATCGTCTGGATTGAGTCGATGATCGCAAGATCCGGTTTTTCGTTTTCAAGCGTCGTCAGAATGTCGCGCAAATTGGTTTCCGTGGCCAGCTTGACCGGGGCGTCCCGCAGGCCCAGTCGGGCGGCGCGCATGCGAACCTGTGCGCTGGCCTCTTCGCCCGAAATGTAGATCACCTTGAGACCTGCATTCGCAAAAGCGGCGGCAGCCTGCAATAAAAGCGTCGATTTTCCGATGCCCGGGTCGCCACCGACCAGAAGCGCCGAGGCGGGGACAAGGCCACCACCAAGGACGCGATCAAGTTCGTCCAGTTTGGAGGTGGTGCGGGGAGGGGGAGCCTCATGGCCCGACAGATCGCTAAGTGGCAGGGATCGACCTTTGGAAGCGCCCAACGTTTTGGTCGCGGGACCAGCGGCCAGCGGCACCTCTTCGACTATAGAGTTCCATTCGCCGCATGCATCGCATCGGCCCGACCATTTGGTGGTCGGGCTTCCACAGGATTGGCAGACAAAGGTTGCGCTTGATTTCGCCATGACGTCGCTTGTGGCCCAAGCCGCGCGGGCCTGCAAGCCGTGGCTGTATCGTGCGATTTATTCGGCAGCGCGCCGCGCGAGCAGAGCGACGATGCGGTTGTCATCGTTGTCGGGGAAATCTGGCGGTTCGTCCCATTGATCTGATGCATCCTGCTGGCGCGAAACTTTCCGCGGCGGCAGGGTTGGGGCAGTTTCTTCGCTGAACAGCTCAGGCAGCAGTTCGGACAGCTCGGTTTGCAAACGGTTCAACTGTGCCTGTGCCACGCTTTCCTCAAGTTCGACTTTGTCGATCCAGACACGCATTTCGGCGGCGGTGGATTTGGCTGCGTCGAGGCGGGAATTGAACTCTTCGATCTCTTGCTGGCGTTGGATTAGGAAATCGCGGGCGCGGTCGATGCTGCTGTCTGAATATGTGTCAGCCAGATCGCGGGAGATATGGCTCATTTGGCTGGCGATCTCGAGGACAGATGGTTCCAGTTCTGCCAAATCAGGGTGATCTCGCAGGTAAGCCATCCGTTCGCGGACCGAATCAAATTCGGATTTTAGTTTGAACACGCCTTCGCGGTCGGCGGAATGGGATGCGCGGTAGGCGCGTGCGACGTCTTCCATGCCGATATGAAACCGGCGATGTGATGTTTCGAGGGCCATGATGCGGGCGTTTGCGGGTAAGAAAACGCAGAGCCCAAGCAGAAGCGCTGTAACGCCGATTTGCACAACATGTCCGGCTTGTGGGTGATCGACGCCCCCAAATGTAGCAGTCATCTCAAGCCAAGGCGCGTAGCCAAACGCGCAAGCCAGCGTGTATCCAAGCAAGCCTAGTCCAAGCAATGCTACGGACAAAAACATCAAACGCTGCATGATCCAGCCCGCTGAAACAACGAGCGACCGCATCGCACCAATCATCGGATACCCCCAAGTAACCATTTAAGCATCGGCAACATCGGCGACTTTATGCCGAACACATCTTTTGACATACTGTTTTCTAACGATTTTTCTGACTGTTATCACAGGTGTGAACAATTGGATCATGTGTGTGGGTTTGTTTCTGATCCGTATTCAATCAGGTGTGCGTCGGGTTTCCGCGATACTGATTGCAAGTGAGGTAAGGATGCAGGCTGTAAAAAGGTATAGGCCCCAAGCGGTTTCAATCCGCCCTATTCCGATGCCTTTGACGATGGTGACGTAAAGCGCGATCAAAAAGATGTCTGCCATCGCCAGCTTGCCCATTAGTGCCAAGGCAGGCATCGTGCGGCGGCTAAGCAGGTTAAATTGAACAAGCGCGAGCCCCACGGTTTTCATGTAAGGCGCGACCAGCGCAAAGGCTGTTACCAGCAATGCCAACGGGATGTCGGTGTCCCACAACGCCTGTAACCCGGTCAGGACGCTGATTTCGCTTAGGCCAAAAAGCGGCAAGAGGCCGGCACGCATCAACGGCGCGGCCCAAGCGACCGGGTAAAGCACCAGCAGCGTTAGGTTGATCCACTTTAGCACGGCGATCACCTAAAAGCGCGTTGCGACCCAGAGGCCAATAAATGCCAGCACGCCGACGATGTGCGCCACGTCGATCCAACGCCAGCGCCGACGTGGAAGGACAAGCCCAACAGCAAAGATCGTGGAAGCTACCATGGGTAAAATCACGCCACCTCCGGCCGCTTGAAGGCGCGCGATATCAGCGTAGAGCGAAAGGTTCTGGAGGTTTAGCGCAGGGGCGAAAGTCGCAAAGATCGCGGCGGCGCAGATCAGAAGAACAATAAGGGCGGGCAGCCGTGCCAAACCACGCCCGACAATCAGGCGCAGCAGCGCCAGTACGCCCAACACTTCGAAGAACACGAAGCGCTGCACAAAGAAAAAGGCCAGAAGTATCGGGGAGGGTTCGAATAGGCTCATACCCAGCGCGCCATTACCTGTTGACGTACTTACGCGCGTATCGTGATCCCAACGACGTCAGGATCTCGTACCCGATGGTGCCCGCCGCGTCGGCCAAAGTGTCGATAGATTGGTGACGTCCCAGTAGTTCAACAGTTTCGGGCGTTTCTTTGGCGGGGCCAACATCGACGGCGATCAGGTCCATGGAAATACGTCCGACGATCTTGCATCGGGTTTCGCCAGCCCAGACATTGGCTTTTGGCCCCATCGCGCGGATAATTCCGTCGGCATAGCCTGCAGAGATTGTGGCGATCTTGCTTGGTACACGTGCGACCCAGCTGTTGCCATACCCCACGGATTCGCCCGGATTCACGTCGCGCACTTGGATGACCGGAATTTCGAGTGACACGACAGGTTGCGCGTCCACGAACGGCAATCCGCCGTAAAGGCCGATGCCGGGTCGGGTCATATCAAAATGATAGTCAGGTCCTAGGATCGTTCCGCCAGTGGCTGCCAAAGAACGGGGCGCTTCGATGCCATCGGTCATCTGACGGAAGGTCTGAAGCTGAAATTCGTTCATGCCGTGGCCGGGTTCATCAGCGCAGGCAAGGTGGCTCATAACCAAGACTGGGTTCTGGCTGAGTGCGATGTCACGCAAAGCGGACCATTCCGCTGGCTCCATCCCAAGACGGTTCATACCACTATCAAGCTGGATACCGAACGGGTGGCCCGGCATCGCTTCGACTTGGCGCAACATCTGGTCAATCGAGTTGATCATGGGCACAAGGTTGGCTTTGCGTAGATGCGCGGCATCTCCTGCCATGTGTCCACCAAAAACGCAGATCGTTGGCCCCGCGCCAAGCGCGTTGCGCACTTCAACGCCTTCTTCCGCTTGCGCAACAAAGAATGTACGCGCGCCTTCGTCGGCAAGCGCTTTTGCAACGCGACCCGCCCCAAGACCATAGGCGTTGGCCTTGACGACGGCAGCTGTCTCGCCTGCGTTCATCGCAGCCAGTGCCCGCCAGTTGGCGCAAATCGCACCCAGATCAATCGTTAAAACAGACTGTGCCATGCGCGCTGTTTGTGCGTGTCCAAGCGATGGGTCAAGCGCGAAAAAACAGAATACGCGCTTTGACGTTGGATTGCGGCGCATTTGATGTTGCTATCAAGCGCTTTTAAAGGTCTGCGTTGTCGTTCTGCCAAGGTTTGACGAGGTTGCCAAAACGGGTGAAACGACCTTCAAAGCTGAGTTCGACCGTGCCGATGGGCCCGTGGCGTTGTTTGCCGATGATGACTTCGGCGCGCCCGTGCAGACGTTCCATCTCGTCCTGCCACGCAGCCATCTTTTCCAAGTCATGCTCGCCCGGTTTCTCGCGCTCTTTGTAATATTCTTCGCGGAACACGAACATCACCACGTCTGCGTCCTGTTCGATTGAGCCTGATTCCCGAAGGTCGGACAACTGTGGGCGCTTGTCTTCGCGGCTTTCCACCTGACGCGACAGCTGTGATAGCGCGATCACCGGAATGTCCAGCTCCTTGGCGATGGCTTTAAGGCCTTGTGAAATCTCGGAAATTTCATTCACGCGGTTGTCGCCCTTGCCGGTGCCTTTGACAAGCTGAAGGTAGTCGATAATCAGCACATCCAGACCATGCGTCCGCTTCAGACGCCGGGCACGGGCGGCCAACTGGCTGATCGGCAAAGCGGGTGTGTCGTCGATGAAAAGCGGGCAGGCTTCAAGCGATTTTGCAGCGTCGACAAAGCGGCGGAATTCAGTTTCCGTCATGTCGCCACGGCGGATCTGTTCCGACGGCACTTCGGCCGCTTCTGACAGAATCCGCGCGGCCAACTGCTCGGCGCTCATTTCAAGTGAATAGAAGCCTACAACGCCGCCTTCGACCGTACCGTCAGTGCCATCGGGCCGCGTGCCCTTGCGATAGGTTTTGGCAATGTTGAAGGCGATGTTGGTCGCCAACGAGGTTTTGCCCATCGACGGACGCCCTGCGAGGATCAGAAGGTCAGAGCGATGCAAACCACCCAGTTTGCGGTCCATGTCGACCAATCCGGTTGACACGCCAGCCAACCCGCCTTCGCGTTGATAGGCTGCATTTGCCACGTTCACAGCATCGGTGACTGCCTTAAGAAAGCTTTGAAAGCCGGTGTCGCTGCGCCCTTGCTCGGCCATTTTGTAGAGCGCTTGTTCGGCCTCGACGATCTGCTCGCGCGGCCCAGAAGCGACGTCAACCTTGGCGGCTTTGGCGCTGATGTCGCGACCCAGCGAAATCAGGTCGCGGCGCACCGCCAGATCATAAATCATCTGAGCATAGTCGCGCACGGCAAAAGAACTGATCGCCGCCCCGGCCAGACGCGCCAAGTAGGCGGGCCCGCCTAACTCTTTCAGGCCTTCATCATCTTCCATGAACGCCTTGAGCGTCACAGGTGATGCAAGGTTGTTCTTGGCGATGCGGGCCGAAGCTATCTCAAAGATACGGGCGTGAACTGGATCGAAGAAATGCTGCGCTCCGATGATGGATGCAACGCGGTCAAATACGTCATTGTTGGTCAGGATCGCGCCCAGCAATTGCTGCTCGGCTTCTACCGAATGCGGCATGGTTTCGGGGTTTTGGATCTCTGCGCCGGTCGGATTAAATGTCGTGATCTCGTTCATGCAGCACCCCCGACTGATCCCGAGACCGAGGTAGCGATATGTCCAGCGAAGGGCAAAATGTATATCCTGTGGATAAGCTGTGTGCGGGATGGGCGTGCTGCATATTGCGCGAATTGATGCCCGTTCGTCAACATTTGGTATCGCCTGTGAGTCGCTGTGACCAAGGAAACACGCTGCAAGTGGTCGGTGATGAAAGATACAAGTCGTTTGCAAGCGGGTTAAGTGCGTGCGACCTTTGATCAATCAAGCGAAGGGCGCAGGGACATGAGAACGATTCTGACTGCTTTGGTTGTATTGGGTGTAGGAAGTTCTCCGGCTCAGGCGCAGGAAACCTGCACCCGCGATGCGATGGTGGTGTTTGACGGTTCAGGTTCGATGGCCGAAATGGGGTTCAACCTCATGGACGAGCCACGCATCTTTGATGCCCGCCTTGCAGTTCGAACCGTTATGCCGCAAGTCGCGCCAGCGCGTCGGCTGGGTTTGGTCACCTACGGGTTCGGGCGACGCGAAAGTTGTTCCAGCGTCGTCGTGCGATTTCCGCCTCAAGCGGATGCAGCCGACCGTATTATTTCCGAAATTGATCGGCTACATCCTGCGGGGGAAACACCGCTGACCGAGGCAATCGCTGCAGCGGCGCAGGTGCTTGATTACGAAAACAAGCCGGGTGAGATCGTCTTGGTAACAGATGGCAAAGAAACCTGCGGTGGATCACCCTGTCAGTTGGCAGCGGATCTGGCGGCAGGGGCGGACATGACCGTCCATGTCATCGGATTTCGTGTGCGCGGCGAACATTTCGCATGGCCGGATCAGCCACAAGATGCTTTTGTCGACCCGGCCGCGCGGTGTTTGGCGGACAGGACGGGGGGAATGTATGTGCATGCTGAAACTCTGGACGATCTCATCGGTGCGATGCGCCAGACCTTAGGCTGTCAGATTCTAAGCGAGGCTACTTCCGGGCGTCCTGCCACGCGCGAGGTGCTTTGAGGAACGCCTCTACTTCGGTTAGCGTCGCGTCGTCGAACGCGCCCTGAGCGCGGGCTTCGGCCAGCACATCCCACCAAGTGCAAAGATGGTGCAACTGCACGCCATGGTCGCCGAGTGTCTTCGTCGTTTCCGGGAAGATGTCATAGTAAAAAATCACTGCCGTATGGCCACAGTTGGCCCCAGTTTCCCGGATCGCGTCGACAAAGCTTAGCTTTGATCCACCATCGGTGGTCAGGTCTTCGACCAGCAATACGCGCTGACCTTCGGTCATTGCTCCTTCGATGCGGGCGTTGCGGCCATAACCTTTGGGCTTTTTGCGAACATAAGTCATGGGCAGGGCCATGCGTTCCGCCACTAGCGCAGCAAAGGGAATTCCGGCGGTTTCACCACCTGCGATGTTGTCGAACGCCTCAAACCCGGCATCGCGCATCACCGTGACGGTCAGGAAGTCCATCAGCGTCGATCGGATGCGCGGGAATGAAATCAGCTTGCGGCAGTCGATGTAGGTGGCTGAGGGCAGACCGGATGCCAGAATGAACGGATCGTCGGGGCGAAAGTTCACCGCGCCTATTTCCAGCAGCATCCGCGCGGTCAGACGGGCAATTTCATCTTTCGGGGGATGGCTGGCAGGGATCATCGCGGCACTCCTAATCTTTGCGCCGCTTTAGCTGGTTTCGAATGGCAGGAAAAGGGCTGCCGCAATGGTAAATGGCCGGAGTCTTGTGACCCCGGCCAAAGCTATCAGGCTTTTGCCTTAGTGTGCGGGAAAATCCAATTGGCCATGTATTTATGGCCCGGCACGATGTGGGCGAACGGGAACTTGGCCATATATTTGTGACCCGGTACGATGTGGGCGAACGGGAATTTGGCCATGTATTTGTGACCCGGTACGATGTGGGCGAACGGGAATTTGGCCATGTATTTGTGACCCGGCACGATGTGGGCGAACGGGAATTTGGCCATGTATTTGTGACCCGGCACAAGGTGAGCGAACGGAAACTTGGCCATGAATTTGTGGCCCGGCACAAGCGAGTTCGTGTGCTTCTTGCCGTTGATCAGAAGTGGGAAGGGCCAGTTCGCCATGCGCATATGCCCAGGCACCAGATGGCCGAATGGGAATTTCGCCATGAACTTGTGGCCTGGCACAATATGGCCGAATGGGAATTTGGCCATATGTTTGTGGCCCGGCACGATATGCGCGAACGGGAATTTGGCCATATATTTGTGCCCTGGCACGATATGTCCGAACGGAAATTTCGCCATGAATTTCTGGCCAGGGACCAAAAGGCCGAACGGAAAACGACCAAAGCGAATGCTACCCGGCAACAATAGATCAATCGGCCATTTTGCCATCCGTCCATGCCGTTTGATCACCATTTGATCGCTTGGTTTGCGACGGCTGATCAGTGGGATGGGCCAATTGGCCATGTAGTGGTTGTTATCCGAAGGGTCTTTGCGGCGGCTCAGCATATAAGGGTGGTCGCTTAGAACACTTAGTCCGCGCCCGTGCTGATCCTTTACAAATACCTCTTGATCGAGGCCGCCCATATCGACCGCACCATAGTCGGCAGCGACAGTACGGGTGATTTTGGCCACGCCTAGCGGTTTGTATTTGCCGCGCACCATGAGAACGGCGCCGCCGGATGCCAATTTCGTTGCATATGCATCGGCGGTGTCAGGCAACACATTCGCGGTTTGCAAGCGGTCTGCAACCCCGTCAGAGCCTTTGTAGATATGGATGATGTCGGGGGACACCTTGTGGGTGTAAATCAATTCGCGTTTCGCGGACTGTGCCTGATCTGCGCTATCGAAGTACCGTGTGATTATCGTTGTCATGGTGCCTCCACCGGGTTGGATTGCGTTGGTGCTGCAGCACGTGTGGCTTTAGAAAAACCACCCCGGCCCGCGAGCGGGAAAACAAGGAAAACGGCAATCACGAGGAACGCCATCTCCATTGAGAATACTACATTGTAGGGTGTTTCGACCGAAAGACCATTTTCGTCAGCGGGCAAAGCCACAATGAGATCGCGGACCCAACCCGCCAAGGCCATGCCGATACCGGCGGCCGTAGCTTGCACGCTGCCCCACGCGCCAAGCGCAAGGCCGACTTTTTCTTTTGGTGCGGCACGCATTGTCGCCGTAAGCGTGGAGTGGCCAAACAGTCCGGCACCTATGCCGATCAGCAGCGTTCCAGCCAGAAACGCAGCGGTGCCGCCGCCATAGGCTGAAAATATGATCGCGGCAAAACCGGGGATGCCGATCATCGCGCCTGTCATCGATGTGACCGAAGGCACGCCACCATTGCTGAGTGTGCGCGATGCGATCCCGAAGCCAAGCAGCGTACCACCTGCCAGAAGGGCAGTGAGTTTTGTCGTGCTGGCGACCGACAGGCCAAGCGCTTCGCCGCCATAAGGTTCAAGCAGGACATCCGCCATGCCAAAGCCGAATGTCCCAACGGCGATCACGATCAAAAGCCGCAACATGCCCGCGTTCTGTATGAGCTGCGCCCACGCATCGCGGAAGGAAATGTCGGGGGCTGCGGCCATGGCTTGGGCGCGAACACGATCGCGCGCCTCTTGCTTCCACATAGCAAGAAAGTTCAGGGCAACGGTCACAACAGCTGTGCCTTGGATCACTTGGATCAGGCGTCCGGGGGAATAATTTTCGAGCAAAGTTCCATAGATGATCGCGCTAAGGACCATGCCGAACAGCAACATCACGTACATCAGACCGACCACTTTGGGCTGATCCACTTCGTCGACAAGGTCCGTCGCCAAGGCGAGGCCAACGGTCTGCACCATGTGCACGCCCGCGCCGACCAGGAGGAAGGACAGTCCGGCGGAACTGTACCCGATCCAAAGCGGGGCATCGAAGGCCTCGCCATAGCCGGAGAGGACCAGCAGGGCGAAGGGCATGATGGCAAAGCCACCGAACTGGTACAGCGTGCCTTTCCAGATATAGGGCAGGCGCCGCAGACCCAGCGCGGATTTGTGCACATCCGACTTGAAGCCGATCAATGCACGGAAGGGGGCAAAGATGATGGGCAAGGCCAGCATCGTGCCGACAAGGCTTGCCGGAACGGACAATTCGACAATCATCACACGATTCAGGGTTCCGACCAGCAGAACCAGCGCCATACCGACGGTCACTTGAAACAGCGACAGACGCAACAGACGCGACAGTGGCACAGAGTCCGACGCGACATCTGCGAAAGGCAGGTAGCGCGGGCCAATGGTCGCCAGTTTGTGCAGAACGATGCGACGGTAGTCGTACATTCCGGAGCACCTTTTTCAAAGCTACAGCATCGAAGAACCACGACGTGCGGCTGAAATCCGGGAAATGTGGGCCCGACACCAAAGGTCGGGTCCACATTGCTGAGATGCGGTTACAATTCGGGTTGTAACTGTGATGGCTGGATCAACGCTTGGGTCGATGTGCCATCAGGTAGGATGATGGTCACAGCCAAGCTGCCATCGGTCTGCGGAACCACATAACTTGCTTTCGCGGTGTTCGCCTCGGGGGCGAGCATCGTTGCAGCTGCCATGTCACCGGAACCCAATTCCTGACCAGACAGGAAATCAGCAACCCACGAAGTGTTGCTAAGAACAGCGACGTGCACTGCAAAGGATCCAACGGCGACCGCGCCAAGGAATACGGGAACGCCCACCGCTGGGGGGACGACGAGCCACATTTTTGCGTTATTCATGCTGTGTCTCCCTTATCCAAGCCACGGTGTGGATACGGCGACCAGAAAGTGCGCCAACAGTGCGAGTGCACCGAAAACACGCGTTCCATCGATCAGGTAGCTGTGGACTTCCTCAGCTTCCTTCAAGGTCAAGCCGGTCGGCCAAACCTTGCCTTCGTCGTCTGCGGACATTTTGAACTCCTTCTTCGGGTTGGTTCAAGTTGGTTAGGAGCGCTTTGGAGTTGGGCATGGTGCCCGCAACGATCGGCCTGCACCCCTTAGACAGCCGATCTGAAACCTCTTTGAATATATTTGGGATGAGTGTGTAATAAAAAACTGACAGTGGCAATTGTAATCTTAAGTTTACACATCAGACGTGTAATCCAAAAACCGCACAAACGGATGATAATGGTCTATTTTTCAGGGGCTTGTCCGGTGGATGACGTGATCTAATCGGTACTTTCCAAGGCGCAAAGAACGGGCGATTGTTCGAAATTCGGGCAAATACGCTGATTCCCTACGTCAATCACAACGAATCCAACTGCGTCGCCAAGACGTAAAGTACGTTTGAGCAGACGCTTCAGCTGCGGGTGATCATCATGCCTTACAGAGTTCGATTGACTGCGGGTTCCGCGACCATAGGTGGCCGAAAACATCGATCAGGTCGCGTTTACACGCCGACCGACTTAGGCGGCGAAAATCGGTTCGCCTGCCTTCTGGGCAATATTTGAATGACACAACCTAGGTTCAGACGACCTACAGTTTTGCACAATTGGCGAGACACATCTGCTTTTGGGGGCCAGCAATCGTGACAGTTTTAGCCGACAACCCGCCAGTGCAGCGGCATCATTGGATCAAAAACCGTAACGACACCATCGCCGGTGTCGATGTGATCAGGGTAGGTGACTGGTTCGCCCTTGGTCAGAGTGATTGTGCCTTCATTCGCCGGCAAGCCATAGAACTTGGGGCCATTGAAGCTGGTGAATGCTTCCAGTCGATCAAGAGCGCCGTCCTGTTCAAACACTTCCGCCAAGATGGACAGCGTGTTTGTTGCAGTGAAACATCCTGCACAGCCGCAAGGTAACAATTTGTTGGCATCCGTATGAGGTGCGCTGTCGGTACCAAGAAAAAATGTGGGATCGCCGCTGGTGGCTGCCCGGCGCAGGGCAAGACGGTGCTCTTCGCGCTTGGCGACCGGCAAACAGTAGTAGTGCGGTTTGATCCCCCCAGCGAGGATGTGGTTGCGATTGATCACCAGATGGTGCGTCGTAATTGTGGCTCCCAGTTCGGGACCACCTTCTGACGCGTATTCCACACCCTGCATCGTCGTGATGTGCTCCATCACCACACGCAGGCCTGGTGTCGCGCGACGGATCGGATCAAGCACACGTTCGATGAACACTGCTTCGCGGTCGAAGATATCGATATCGCTGTCAACGACTTCGCCATGCACACAAAGTGGACAACCGATCTCGGCCATCTTCTCCAGCACGGGCCGCACCTTGTCGAAGTTGGCGACACCTGAGGCTGAGTTTGTGGTGGCGCCTGCCGGATATAGCTTCACGGCGGTGATCAACCCGTCGGCATGGGCGCGGGCCAAATCCTCTGGGTCCGTGTCCTCGGTCAGATATAAAGTCATCAGCGGCGTAAACGCTGATCCCTCTGGCAGGGCTGACAATATACGATCTCGATACGATGCTGCCTCTGCGCCCGTAACAACGGGAGGCACAAGGTTGGGCATGATAATCGCGCGTGCAAAATGCCGAGCGGTTTCAGGGGCCACGGCACGCAACATTGCGCCATCGCGCAGGTGCAGGTGCCAGTCGTCGGGTGTGCGGATTGTGATCGTATCGGTCATGCACGGCGCGTAGCATGGCCGCAGGATCGATGCCAGTGCTCAGTCTTCTTCGGTGTCGCCAGTTCGTGTTTGACGCATTGCCTTCAGTTTGCGGCGATATCGCGGTGCGTTGAATGTGTCGACAATGAAGGAGCAGACCGCTTCGGCAAGCACCGGGCGTTCCTGCGCCTCAAGCACTGCAAACAGTTTTTTACTGTAAAGTGGATGATCGCGACGTTTTCGATAAAGCTGCGCAAAACGATTAACGTCAAGCACGCCTTGTGCGCCCTGTTTGACAAGAGGATCAAGTGCTTCAATCCGAGCAAGATGCGCCTGCATTCCTCCGCCCAGATGCCGTGCCCGGAAACGGGTCACACCAGCGCGTTCGAACAGCGCGGCGTGCATTGCGCCAAGACGGTCGCTGGGGTCATAGACAATGTAAGCCGCATCAGCCGCTTCAAGCATATCTGGCGCATATCCGTAGCGATCACTAAAATCAGTGCGCCGCATATGGGTGAATCGGTCGTCCCATTCCGTAATGCGGGGATCCAAAGTTGCCTGCGGTTCCAGCGCGATCACAGTAGCCCCCGGTGCGGCAACGGAAAATGCACAGGCGGCATAACCACAGGGACCAGCTCCAAAAAGGATCACCTGATCGAAATCATCAAAGAACCCGTCATCTGTCATTTGGTCAAAAAAGGCATAGACAGCATCGTCGCGGAACCATGTATCGCGATTGCTGATCACCGTCAGACAGGACCAATTGCTGTCACGAGCCAAGTCAAAACCGACAGGCCGCGCGTCTTCGGACAAGGCTTGGATCGCAGTTAAGGATTCAAAACTGACCAACAGCGTGTCGCCTTTCTCGACAAAGGCAGCATTGTGGTGTTTGCCCAAAGGTTCGAAGAACCCGCACGATTCACCGATCTCCTGCATTTCCTCGAGCCACTGTGTCGGGCTGAGATCGCTCAGGGAAAGCGTATAGGCGTCGGTTTCGTCCCGCATGCTCCACATGTCCTCATTGTCGTGTGCCTGTTGACAGGTCTTTCTTTGACGTAGGGATTAATCAAGGATTTGGGCAGAATTGAGCCAAAATGCAGGGGAGTCTATGAAGTTTCCTCATTAGTTTGCGCAGCGTTTTGCGCAAACCGAACCAGCTTTTGCGCCACTGGTGTTAACACGGGTAGGGACTGCGGCGTCATTAAAAGCCGTCCGTAAAGGTCGCGGAAACTGTCCTGTTCCAAAAGAGTTTCGAACCGGGCTTTACGCCAGCCCACAGCAACTTTGTGCAATGCCGAAAGCTCGGGGTCATCAGCCAAGGTGCCGCGCACGGGCTGCGCGCGTTCCCAAAGCGGCAATGCTGTGCGATCTTCTTCGGTGTTCAGATTGCGCTCCACCCAGTAATCCAATCCAAGCAGGTCAGCGCTGTGAACGGCGCGCCCCCGATCCGACTTGAGCACATAGCTTTCCACCGACCCAAGCGGATAATGGTTTAGCTGCACCAACCCGTGCTGCGGCAGGCGGTAGTCAGAAAAGATGCGTCCCGACGCCATCTCATCGGGTAGGACGCGTCCTTCGCCATCGAACCACCGTGCCTCTGGCAGGCGCATCTCGACCGGGTTGCGCGGACGATGCACCCCAAGGTTTCGGTAGGTTCGGTCGTTGCGATATAGCGTCTTAAACATCGACGCGCGCCACGGCCAATGCAAGGGACGCGGCCCTGCATGGGTGAATTGTAACGGCACCGGCGCGTCCTCGAAGGCCAGAACACCCGCATTGCCGAAATTGCGCCAAGTGAGTGTGATCGCCGTCGCATCTGGCAGGGCATTGATCAAAGCCGGCAAGGTGCGATCGCCTACATGGACATTCACGAACTCGTCGATGTCGAGCGTCAACAACCAATCCGCCTGTTTCACCGCATCGCACTTGTTTGCCAGCTTTAGTCCACTGAACTGGATGCCCCCATTGCCATAAGGCGGCGCGTTGCGAATGTGTGTCAGCCAGCCCAACACCTCCAGCCGGTCCAGCATCGCATCGGTGCCGTCATCACAATCGTTCGACACAACGACGAAATCCGTGACCCCGACACTGCGATGCCACGCCAGCCAGTCCAGCAGAAACGCTGCCTCGTTGCGGACACACAGAACGGCGGTGATGGACACGGGGAAAGGGGCCTGCGGTAAGGAAAATCAACGCGCTAACTGTGTCAGCTCACGCCGGAGGCGTCAATTCCACCGCGTCACGTGCGACCTTGGCGCTATTGACCTTGGGGGCGCGCACGGGGCAGCAAGGCCTGTGACAAAGGAGCACCCCATGCAGACACCAGAAAGTATCGACGCCGTTCAATCCATGCTGGCCGACACCGGCTATGTCTGCGGACGGGCGCTGGCCACCGTGGTGTTCCTGTCGCTGAAGCTGGGCCGACCGCTATTTCTTGAAGGCGAAGCAGGCGTCGGCAAGACCGAGATCGCCAAGGCGCTTGCAGCTTCGCTGGGACGCAAGCTGATCCGCCTGCAATGCTACGAAGGGCTTGATGCCTCTAGTGCGGTATACGAATGGAACTTTCCCGCACAAATGATCGCCATCCGTACCGCCGAAGCGTCAGGTAATGCCGACCGCGAGATGCTGCAACGCGAACTCTTTGGTCCAGATTTCCTCGTTGAACGCCCCTTGCTTGAGGCGATGCGACCGGATGAAAACGGTGCACCGGTATTTCTTATTGATGAATTGGACCGCACGGATGAACCGTTCGAGGCGTTCCTGCTCGAGGCGCTGTCCGATTTTCAGGTGACGATCCCCGAATTGGGCACAATCGCCGCTCAGGAACCACCCATCGTAATCCTGACGTCGAACCGTACCCGCGAGGTGCATGACGCCCTGAAACGCCGTTGCCTCTATCATTGGGTTGACTATCCAGACTTTGAACGTGAACTCGACATTTTGCACGCCCGGGCACCAGAAGCTTCCGCAACGCTAAGCCGCGAAATCGTCGCCTTCGTGCAGCGCCTGCGCACCGAGGACATCTTCAAGAAACCCGGGGTCGCTGAAACCATCGACTGGGCCAAATGCCTGCTCGCGCTCGACGTGATCGACCTCTCGCCAGAAGTGATTTCGGACACATTGGGCGCGATCCTGAAATATCAGGACGACATTCAAAAACTGCAAGGCTCAGAGGCCAAACGCCTACTTGATGAAGCCAAGGCGTCTCTCGAACCGGCATGATGCTTCTTCTTTTTCTAAATATGCCGGGGGTCCGGGGGCAGCGCCCCCGGTCGGCCATGTAATGGCCGAATACATCCCTCTAGAACTGCCCGACAACCCGCGTCTGGCGCAAAACATCATCCATTTCGCCCGTGCCCTGCGCCGCGCGGGTCTGCCCATCGGCCCCGGTCGGGTGATTGACGCCATCCGCGCGGTGGAGGCGGCGGGCTTTACCGAACGGATGGACTTTTTCTGGACGCTGCACGCCTGTTTCGTGAACCGCCCCGAACATCGCGTGATCTTTGCGCAGGTGTTCCGCCTCTATTGGCGCGACCCGCGTTATCTGGAACACATGATGTCGTTCATGCTGCCCGCCATCCGCGGCGTGCAGGAAGAGAAATCAGCCGCGTCCGGTGAAAAACGCGCGGCACAGGCGCTGCTCGACGATCTGCTTCCCGATGTGCCGGAAAACGAACGCTCTGAAGAAGGCACCGAGATCGAGATCAAATCGACGCTCACCATGAGTGCCGAGGAAAAACTGCGCACACTCGATTTCGAACAGATGAGCACCGCCGAAGTGGCCGAGGCCAAGCGCATGCTGGCCCGTCTGACCCTGCCGGTAAAGCCGATCCCATCGCGGCGGGGCAAGGCGTCGGTGCTGGGCAAGCAGGCTGACTACCGTCGCACTCTGATGAAATCCATGCGGCAGGGCGGCGAGATCCGCTCCATCGCCCGTAAGACGCCGCGCCCGCGCTGGCCCAATTTGGTGGTGCTCTGTGATATATCCGGGTCTATGAGCCAGTATTCCCGCATGGTGCTGCATTTCCTGCACGCTGTCGCGAACGAAAAAGGCGCCGGCTGGGCCAAGGTTCATGCCTTCACCTTTGGCACCCGACTGACCAACATCACCCGCCATCTAGCGACCCGCGATGTTGATACCGCACTCAAGGCCGCTGGCGCTGAAGCGCAGGATTGGGAAGGCGGCACGCGGATCGGCCAATGCCTGCACGCCTTTAACCGCGACTGGTCGCGCCGGGTGATGGGGCAGGGTGCCGTCGTGCTGCTGATCACCGATGGGCTCGACCGCGACGATGCGGGTGCGTTGGAGAAAGAGATGGAGCGCTTACACCTGTCCTCGCGCCGTCTGATCTGGCTCAATCCGCTGCTGCGTTGGGACGGGTTCGCGCCCAAGGCGACAGGCATCCGCGCAATGTTGCCCCATGTAGATAGCTTTCGTGCGGGGCATTCGATCCAATCGTTGGAAGAACTGGCGGCGGCGATTTCACGCCCGGACGATCCGGGCGAAAAGGCCCGGTTGATGGGCATGCTTTAGGGGTAGGGTGTCTTTCCGTCGACGGAAAGCCCACACACGTCGACGCGTGTGTCGCCTAGCCTACCTGCTGGTGCACTTCGATCACGTTGCCTTCCGGGTCTTGGAAAAACACCTGATGCCACTCCTTGGCAAAGGCCGTTCCGTAATCCGAATAGGGGATGCCCTGCTCATCCAAAATGGCCAGAAACGCGGCCAGATCGTCAGTGCGAAACGCGATATGGCCACGGTCCACAGGATTGATGACCTGACCATTCTTGAACGCCACCGTCAAGTCGCGCTCGGCCAGGTGCATCTGCACCTGACCATCCGTGGCAAAGCGGATCTTGCCATCAAACCCGCGATCCCCGGTTGCTTCGGTGCGCGGGAAATTTTCTTGCGGGATGTCGGCCAAACCAAGCACGCAGGTGTAGAAATCGTGCATCTTGTCTACGTCTTTTGAGACGTAGTTGATGTGATGAAACTCAAGTTTCACGATCTTTTCTCCCAAACGCCACGGCGCGTTATGCAAAATGCCCGGCAAAGGCCCCTTTGTGCAGTGCGGTCAGTTCCTCTAGCGGTGCGTCCGACCCACCGAACCGCACACTGTCGCCAGTGAAGCGGCCCACTGTTGCAATTGGCACACCCGCCTGTCCGGCAGCTACTACCAAAGCCTCGGCCTGATCAAAATTGCAGGCCACTAGGTAACGCCCTTGATCTTCGCCAAACAGCATCGCCTGATCGCTCACGTCGATGACGACACCCACATCTGATCCGCTTGCCATTTCGAACGCGGCCAAGGCAAGACCACCGTCGCTCAAGTCGGTGCAGGCCTTGATCAAGTCACGGTTGCCGCGGATGAAATCGCCGTTGCGACGCTCGGCAATCAGATCGACCGCAGGTGCATCTCCGTCTTCGCGGTTGAACACTTCGTAGAGCAGCGCGGACTGGCCAAGATGGCCCTGTGTTTCACCAATGACCAGCGCCACGTGCCCGTCGCGGGCGCGGCCAAGAATTGGCTCTTCCCCGGCTATGATAAGACCAACCGCGCCAATGGTCGGGGTCGGTAGAATGCCTTGCCCGTCGGTTTCGTTATAAAGTGATACGTTGCCAGACACGATGGGCATGTCCAGCGCCTCGCAGGCACGGCCAATACCCTGCAACGCGCCGACGAACTGGCCCATGATCTCGGGCTTTTCGGGGTTGCCGAAGTTCAGGTTGTCGGTGGTTGCCAGCGGCTTGGCCCCTACGGCACACAGGTTGCGGAACGCTTCTGCCACTGCCTGTTTGCCACCTTCGACAGGGTTCGCCTTGACGTAGCGCGGGGTCACGTCCGAAGTGAAGGCCAGCATCTTGTCCGTGCCGTGCACGCGGATCACACCCGCACCCCAACCCGGACCTTCGACCGTGTCGGCCATGACCATGCTGTCATACTGTTCGTACACCCAATTGCGGGCGCAATAGTTCGGGCAGCACAGCAGTGCCTTAAGCGCATCTATGGGATCGACTGCCGGCACGTCTTCCATCGCCGCTGGTGCCTCGGAAGGCACCCATGGACGATCGTATTCGGGGGCAGAGGACGACAGGCGCGAAAGTGGCAGATCGGCTTTGACCTCGCCATTGTGCACGATCAGAAAGCGATCTTCTGCGATGGTCTCGCCGACGATGGCAAAGTCCAAGTCCCACTTTTCGAACACTGCGCGCGCCTCGGTCTCTTTGGCCGGGTCCAGCACCATCAGCATCCGTTCCTGGGATTCTGACAGCATCATTTCGTAAGCGGTCATGTTCGCTTCGCGTTGCGGCACCTTTTCCAGATCAAGCCGGATACCCAGTTTGCCCTTGTCGCCCATTTCAACCGCCGAACACGTCAGGCCCGCCGCGCCCATGTCTTGAATCGAAATCACGGCCCCGGTCTGCATCAGTTCAAGGCAAGCTTCCATCAAGCGCTTTTCAGTGAACGGGTCACCGACCTGAACGGTTGGGCGCTTTTCTTCGATCGTGTCGTCAAATTCAGCTGACGCCATGGTTGCACCGCCAACGCCATCACGGCCGGTTTTGGCACCAAGATATACCACGGGGCGACCGACACCGCTGGCGGCCGAATAGAAAATCTTGTCCGTATCCGCGAGACCCGCAGCAAAAGCGTTTACAAGGCAGTTGCCGTTATAGGCGGGGTGGAACCGCACTTCGCCGCCCACGGTTGGAACGCCGAAACAGTTGCCATAGCCCCCAACACCTTCGACCACGCCATGCACAAGTTGACGCGTCTTGGGATGGTCTTTTTCCCCAAAGGACAGTGCATTCATCGCAGCGATGGGACGTGCGCCCATGGTAAACACGTCGCGCAAGATACCCCCCACGCCAGTGGCCGCGCCCTGATAGGGTTCGATATAAGACGGGTGGTTGTGGCTCTCCATCTTGAAGACCACGGCCTGACCGTCGCCAATATCCACGACACCGGCGTTTTCACCGGGGCCGCAGATGACCTGAGGGCCAGTGGTGGGCAGGCTGCGCAGCCACTTCTTTGAGGACTTGTAGGAACAATGCTCGTTCCACATCGCGGAAAAGATGCCCAGCTCCGTGAAAGTGGGTTCGCGGTTCATGATCCGAAGGATCTCCGCATATTCGTCGGCATTGATGCCGTGGGCAGAGATAATGTCTTCGGTGATGGCTGGGTCTTGCATCCGGATGTCCCCGTGGGTTGCGCAGATGGCGGCGGTTTAGGCGAAACCGAAGGTGGTGAAAAGACCCGGCGCGGAATTGTGGCGGGTTAAGCGCAGGCTGCGTTCAGGGTACGGGGGGCACCCCGGTTAACCTGGGCGGGCGATGTTGCGCTCTTGTGGGCTCAGCACGCGGGGCACGGCGACTGGTGTGCCGGTGGTGTCAAAGAACGGAGAGGTGCGCTGTCCGCCGGGCAACCGGGCGCGCAGGATACGGCCTATGATCGACAGATGCGCCGCAAGAACACCCGTTTCCTTGATGTGGCTGGCCGTACCCACGGTGTTCACCAATGCCTTGATCGGACCATAGCCTTTGGTGCCGGGCGGCAGAATTGCACCGACAAAAGGCAGGGTCGGCGTCGGCAGCGTGTTTGCGATTGGCGTCCCGCAGCACCCGGCATGCCAGCGCATCAATCCTTTGGGGGCAAGCCTTAGAACGGAAAGGTGCTCGCGTCCTTTAAGGAATTCGAAATGGGCAGGCAAGGTTTGAAAGATTTCGCTGCCCCCATCGGAATCAAGGCGTGTGATCTGGTGTTTGAGAAATCGGGCGGCGGTCTGGCAATCCTCACAATAGCAGACCAGATGCGTGCCTGGGGCCTTTTGCGCGATGCGCCAGCGCATTTTTCCGCATACGCAAGCGTGCGTTCTTTCATCGGTCATGAGAACGACCTCTCGGAAAAGTTGCAAAAAAAAGGCCGAGCATAAGCTCGGCCGAAGTCCAACAGGGAGGTATGAAGATGATGCGCAATTCAGCGCTCCGTCTCATATGTGCTAAATATGTCAGCAGTCCGCGACATGGCAAGAGGGTTAGCCCAGAACATATGTCATTCCCGCTATGCGTGAGGCGCATGGGTCACACTTTAATTGACGTCCCAGCCTCTATCGCTTTGCGGGTTTGCCGGTGTGCAAAGATCTCTTCCTGCACGAAATCCCGAAAGGCTGCGATCCGTTTGGATTGCCGTAGTTCCTCGGGATAGGCGAGGAAAACAGGCACCTCCGCCGATTCCACATCGGGCAGAACGCGTTTGATGGTGGGGAAGTCTTCGATGATGTAATCGGGCAAAACGCCAATGCCCAAGCCAGACAGGACCGACTGAAGCACTCCGAAGTAGTTGTTCACCGTCAGGGTCGACTTGATGTCATAGGCCAACAGCTGTTGGACCATGATCATCCCTGCACTCACCTGTGCGGCGCGGGGATTCTGACAAATGAGACGATGCTTGGCCATGTCCTCGATCGTTTCGGGTGTCCCGTTTTGGGCAAGGTATTCCGGCGACGCATAGAGACGCATCCGGATCGACATAAGTTTCTTGCGGATCAGATCGGCTTGACTGGGTTCTTTCATGCGCACCGCGACATCGGCCTCACGCATCGGCAGGTCAAGCACGCGCTCTTCCAGCATCAGATCGATGTTCAGGTCGGGGTACTTTTCGTAGAGCTTGGGCAGGCGCGGCGCGAGCCAAAGTGACCCGAAGCCGATTGTGGTGGTCACCCGCAATTCGCCGAACACCTCTTCTTCGCTATCGCGGATGCGTGCGGTGGCAGCTTCGATCCGTTTGTTCATGGAGCGGGTCGCATCAAACAGCAACTCACCCTGCTCGGTAAGAATCAGTCCCCGTGCATGACGGTGGAAAAGCACCGTGTTCAGTGATTCCTCAAGCGCCCGAACCTGTCGGGATACTGCGGATTGTGACAGGTGCAGCGTGTCCCCCGCATGGGTCAGACTGCCCGCATCGGCCACCGCGTGAAATATTCTGAGTTTGTCCCAGTCCATGAGATACACTTTCAATCGTTAAAAACGGTTTACATGACACAATACGATATATGAATGACAACTTTCCCCGACACTGAATTTTCGAAAGAATTTTCTAGCAAGGTCAGCATTTATGACCTAAATTTGTGCTAATATATGGGCACAGTTTACGCAGGGAGGCGTCAAGTGACCAAAGCTGAGATCACTCTGAACGACCGCTTCGATTTGTCGAAATCGCCAGTGCTTTTGAATGGCACTCAGGCGCTGGTGCGTTTGATGTTGATGCAAAAGGCGCGCGATGTGGCGGCTGGGTTGAACACAGCGGGCTATGTCACAGGATATCGCGGCTCGCCTTTGGGCGCCGTCGATATGCAGATGCACCGTGCGGAAAAGTTCCTCAAATCCGCCGATGTTACATTCAAGGAAGGTCTGAACGAAGACCTTGCAGTGACGGCGCTCTGGGGCAGTCAACAGGCCGAGTTGCGGGGCGAGGGGCGCTATGACGGCGTGTTTGGCCTTTGGTACGGCAAAGGACCGGGGGTGGACCGATCCGGCGACGCGATGAAGCACGCCAACATGGCAGGCACGTCGCCCCATGGCGGTGTGCTGATGGCGATGGGGGATGACCACACGGGCGAATCCTCGACCGTGTTGCACCAATCCGAATGGGCGATGATCGACGCATACATGCCGGTGGTGTCGCCTGCGGGTGTTCAGGAAATCCTTGATTACGGCCTCTATGGCTTTGCCTTGTCCCGGTTTTCCGGGCTTTGGGTTGGCCTGAAGACGATGAAGGACACGGTTGAGGCCACCTCTGTTGTGGATGGTCGCCCGGACAGGGTGTCCTTTGTGTTGCCCCAACTCGATATGCCCGAAGGCGGGCTGAACATCCGTCTGGTCGACACGCCGCACGCGCAAGAGGCGCGGATGATCGACCACAAACGCTTTGCCGCCGAGGCATTTTCCCATGCCAACAAGATGGACAAACGTGTTTGGGGCAAGCCGGGGGCAAAGATCGGCTTCGTCGCTGCGGGCAAGAACTGGCTGGATCTGGTGCATGCGCTGTCGCTGCTGGGCATTGATGCGCCCGAGGCCGAGCGCTTGGGCATCACCACATACAAGGTCGGCCAGACATGGCCGCTGGACATGCGCGGGTTCCACGATTGGGCCGACGGGCTGGACCTGATCGTGGTGGTGGAGGAAAAGCGCAAGCTGATCGAAGTGCAGATCAAAGAAGCGCTGTTCGACGACAATCGTGTCCGCGTCTATGGCTGGTACAAGGGCGGTGCGGGTGGTCTGCACCGCGAAGAACTATTCCCGACGCGCGGGGCACTTGATCCGATCTTGATTGCGGAAAAGCTTGGCCAGATCCTGATTGACGAAGGCCGCGACACCGACCGCATCAAGGCCGGGATGCAAGCCATTGATGAAGCAAAGAAAGCCGACAACGCGCAAGAGATCGCAGCCCGTCTGCCGTATTTCTGTTCGGGATGTCCGCACAACTCGTCCACCAAGGTGCCCGAGGGTAGCCGCGCCTATGCCGGGATCGGCTGTCACTATATGGTTCAGTGGATGGATCGCGAAACCTTGGGCTTTACCCACATGGGCGCTGAGGGCGCGAACTGGATCGGGGAGTCGCTGTTCTCTAAAACTCCCCATGTATTTCAGAACCTTGGCGACGGCACTTACAACCATTCCGGGGTGCAAGCGATCCGCGCGGCCATCGCGGCGGGCACCACGATCACCTACAAGATCCTCTTCAACGATGCCGTCGCCATGACCGGTGGGCAAAAGAACGATGGTGGTCTGACGCCGCAGCAGATCGCTTCGGAACTGTCCGCGATGGGGGTGAAACATCTGGCCGTCGTCTATGACGAGAAAGAGGATGTTGACCTCAAGACTTTCCCGCAAGGTATCGAATTTGCAGAACGCGCGGATTTGCAAACCGTTCAGGCGAAGTTTGCAAAGACGATAGGCGTCAGCGCTATCGTCTATATCCAGACATGTGCTGCCGAAAAGCGTCGCCGTCGCAAGCGGGGCCAGTTTCCCGACCCGGACAAGCGCGTGTTCATCAACACCGATGTTTGCGAAGGCTGCGGCGATTGCGGCGTGCAGTCGAACTGCGTGTCCATCGTGCCCAAGGAAACCGAATTGGGCCGGAAACGTGCGATTGATCAGTCGTCCTGCAACAAGGATTTCTCTTGTCTCAAAGGGTTTTGCCCGTCTTTCGTGACGCTTGAAGGTGCGCAGGTGAAAAAGGCCGCGACAACATCGCTTGACCTGCCGGACCTGCCTGCGCCTGACCTGCCTGCCATCAACGGAACATGGAATGTGGTTGTCACCGGCGTGGGCGGAACCGGCGTTGTCACCATCGGTGCGGTTCTGGCGCAGGCGGCGCAGATCGACGGCAAGGGTGCGGGCATGATGGAAATGGCCGGCCTCGCCCAAAAGGGCGGCGCGGTACACATCCACCTGCGACTTGCCAACACCCCCGCCGACATCAGCGCCATTCGCGTGGCGACGGGTGAGGCGGACGCCCTGATTGGCGGTGATCTGGTTGTCAGTGCGGGGGCTAAGACGCTGGGTCTGATGCGCACGGGCCGTACGGGTGGTGTGGTCAACAGCCACGAGATCATAACAGGTGACTTTACCCGGAACACCGAATTTGCCCTGCCGACCGACCGTCTGACAGTATCGCTGCAATCGCGGCTTCGGGAAAAGCTAGACCTCTTGGATGCGTCCGAATTGGCCAAGGCAACCTTGGGCGACTCGATCTTCTCTAACATGATGATCCTCGGTGCCGCCTGGCAGCGCGGTCTGGTGCCGCTGACCTATGACGCGATCATTCAGGCCATCGAGTTGAATGGTGCTGCGTCCGAGAAAAACACCCGCGCCTTCGAGATTGGGCGCTGGGCAGTGTTGCACCCGGACAAGGCGGCAGGTGTTGCTGAACCCAAGTTGATCGCTTTGCCCAAAACGCTGGACGAAAAGATCGCCTTCAGATTTGACCATTTGGTAAAATACCAAAGCACGCGCTATGCAAAACGCTACCGTAAGCTGGTGGACAGTATCTCTGACCCACGCCTGAAAGAGGCTGTGGCAAAGGGCTATCACAAGCTGTTGGCTTACAAGGACGAGTACGAGGTGTCCCGCCTGCATCTGGAAACCCGCGTCAAAGCGGAAGAACAGTTCGGTGGTGATTTCAAGATGTCCTTTCACCTTGCGCCGCCAATGTTGACCAAAACGGGTCCGGACGGACGCCCAGTGAAAAAGCAGTATGGCGAGGGGATGCTGAAAGGTTTTGGCCTGTTGGCGAAACTCAAAATGCTGCGCGGCACGCCGTTTGATCCGTTCGGGCGCACCGAAGAGCGCCGCATGGAGCGTGCGCTCATCAAGCAATACGAGGCGGACATGCGCGAGTGGCTGCCCAAAGCCAATCCAGAGATCATGGACGCGCTGGTGGCGTTGGCGGAACTGCCCTTGCAGATCCGGGGCTTTGGCCCGGTCAAACATGCAAACGCAGCCAAGGCCGAGAAACGCCGCGAAGAATTACATGCGGAGTTGCAATCCGGTGGGGTGGGTTTGAAACAGGCTGCCGAGTGATGCGTCATATAGCCGTTAAGGAACTGTTACATCTTTGCGGGTAAATCAGAGCGCGCTAGCAGGGCGCGATCCAACGTATCCGGAGTTTGATTGGTGACGTCTTCCGCCGCCCGCGACATTTCTTATTCATATTCTGCCCGCTCTAAACCGGGCCGTGCCATGATCCGCCTGATGGAAAACGCGACAGGCCGCCTGACGTTGATCAAACGCGCGGCAGGCTATCAGGACGAAGTCGCTCAAGGGCGCGATTTCTGGGAGGTCATGGTCAGTCGTTATGGCCTCAGCCTCGATGTGGTTGGCGGGTCGCTCGATAACATCCCGCGCACTGGTCCGCTGATCGTGATCGCCAACCATCCTTACGGCATTCTCGACGGTTTGATCCTTGGTCATATCCTATCTGTGACGCGCGGCGATTTCCGCATCCTTGCGCACAAGGTGTTTCGCAAGGCAGCGGATCTGGATCGCATCATTCTGCCGGTCAATTTCGACGAAACCAAAGAGGCCGTCGCACAGAACATCGAAACCCGCAAAGTGGCGCTCGACTACCTGCGCGAGGGTGGGTGTGTCGGCGTGTTCCCCGGGGGCACTGTCTCTACCGCCGTCACCCCTTTTGCCAAACCCATGGATCCTGGCTGGCGGGGCTTTACCGCTCGTATGATCGCCAAATCCAACGCCACCGTCGTGCCGATCTATTTCGACGGGCATACCAGCCGCCTGTTCCAGATGGCCAGCCATCTGCATTACACACTGCGCATGGGGTTGTTGATCAAGGAATTCCGCAAACGGGTCGACACGCCCGTCCGTATCGTCATCGGAGAGCCGATCCCCGCGCACGAAATCGACAGCCGTAAAAAAGACGCGCGAGAGCTGATGGATTTTCTGCGCAAAGCCACGTATGAGCTGTCTCCAACGCCGTTTCCGTCTTACGATTACGGCTTTGAGTTTGAAGAGCGGCATCGGGTGCGCGGCTGAACGCCAATCCCCGTGCCGCGTGCGCGAGGGCGACATGGCGGTAGGCGTATTTGACAGCGGTTTGGGTGGGCTGACAGTGCTGGACGCAGTGTCCAAACGGCTGCCCGATGTGCCCTTCGTCTATCTGGGCGACAACAAACACGCGCCCTATGGCGTGCGCGATGCCGACGATGTTTACACCTTGACCTGTGCTGCGACCGAACGGTTGTGGGACGCTGGCTGCGATCTTGTGATACTGGCCTGCAACACCGCGTCTGCGGCAGCGCTTCGGCGGATGCAAGAAAGCTGGATTCCCCGCGACAAACGCGTGTTGGGGGTGTTTGTCCCCCTGATCGAAGCGCTGACCGAACGGCAGTGGGGCGACAATTCCCCGCCGCGCGAAGTCGCGGTGCAGCACGTTGCGCTGTTTGCAACGCCCGCAACTGTACGCAGCCGCGCGTTCCAGCGCGAATTGGCCTTCCGCGCCATTGGAGTGGATGTCGAAGCTCAGGCCTGCGGCGGGCTGGTGGACGCCATCGAAGAGGGCGACATGATCCTTGCCGAAGCACTAGTGCGGTCTCATGTTGATGCGCTCAAGCGCAAGATGCCTGATCCTCAGGCGGCCATTCTGGGATGTACGCATTATCCGCTGATGCAGGAAATCTTTCAGGATGCGCTGGGGCCAGAGGTCGCTGTCTACAGTCAGGCCAATCTGGTGGCGGAATCGCTCGCCGATTACCTTGTCCGGCACCCCAGCATGACCGGGTCGGGGGCGGACTCAAAGTTCCTGACCACGGGTGACCCAAAGCGCGTATCGGATCACGCGACGCAGTTTTTGCGACGACGAATCCAGTTCGAGGCCGCCTAGGCCTGACCGCCCACGTTTTATCTTACCATTCGTCACGGGGAGTGACCCAATGACCTGTAAAATCGCCATCATCGGCGCAAGCGGCTATACCGGAGCCGAACTTCTGCGCCTCATCTCCACCCACCCCGATATGGAGATCGCTGCACTGGCCGCGAATTCCAAGGCGGGCCAGACCATCGCGCAGGTGTTTCCGTTCTTGCGCCATCTCGACCTGCCGCAGCTTGTGACATGGGAGGAGATCGACTTTTCCAATATCGATCTGTGTTTCTGTGCGTTGCCGCATAAGACCAGCCAAGAGGTGATCTCGAAGCTGCCGACGCAGCTGAAGATTGTTGATCTTTCTGCCGATTTCCGGCTGCGTGATCCGGCGGCCTATCAGAAATGGTACGGCAACCCGCACGCGGCTGTTGATATGCAGCAAGACGCGGTCTATGGCCTGACCGAGTTCTACCGCGACGCCATTAAAACGGCGCGTCTGGTGGCGGGCACAGGGTGCAACGCGGCCACGGGGCAATACATCCTTCGGCCTTTGATTTCGGACAAGGTGATTGGCCTCAAGGACATCATTCTCGACCTGAAATGCGCCGTCTCTGGCGCGGGCCGGTCGCTTAAGGAAAACCTGCTGCATGCGGAACTGTCCGAGGGCACCAACGCCTATGCGGTCGGCGGCACACACCGGCATCTGGGTGAATTCGATCAGGAATTCAGTGCTTTGGCAGGCGAAGAGGTGCGCGTACAGTTCACGCCGCATCTGATCCCTGCGAACCGGGGCATCCTTGCAACCTGCTATGTCAGCGGGGATGCGCAGGCGGTACATGCGTCGTTGATCAAGGCTTATGCGGACGAGCCCTTTATCGAAGTGCTGCCTTTTGGTGAAACCCCGTCGACCCACGATGTGCGCGGATCGAACTTTTGTCATATCGGTGTGACCGGTGACCGGATCGACGGACGTGCGATCATTGTTGCGGCCCTGGATAACCTGACCAAAGGCTCGTCGGGGCAGGCGTTGCAGAACGCCAACCTGATGTTGGGGCTTGAGGAAACAACAGGTCTGATGCTTGCTCCGTGCTTTCCCTAAATCACTGGTTTCGGGTTAGGGATTCTCCGTATGAAGAAACTTGGACCTGATCTATAAAGAAAAAACAAACGCAAGCTGCGGCAAAGTGATCTGCTGTGGTTTGCGAATGGCCTTTCCATGTTTATATTATACCAGTCTTGGTCGGGAGGACGTCATGGCCCTTAAATCGCTGAAAAAGCAACGACGCATCCAGGTGATCGCACTGGCGACAGTCGCTTTGATCCTGTCGACCGCGCTGATTGGCTATGGCATGCGCGATGGGATCAACTTTTTCCGCTCGCCGAGCCAAGTGATCGCAGAGCCGCCTACGCCAAACGAAACGTTTCGCATTGGCGGCCTGGTTGAAGAAGGCTCCATCGTCCGAGGGCAAGGCACCACCGTCTCCTTTAGTGTGACAGATGGCGGCGCAACGGTGCCAGTGACCTATTCCGGTGTGCTGCCGGATCTTTTCTCCGAGAACGAGGGCATGGTCGGCACCGGGCGTTACATCAATGGCGTGTTCGAAGCCTCCGAAATTCTTGCCAAACATGACGAAGAATACATGCCCGCCGAAGTGGTGGACGCGCTGAAAGAGCAGGGCATCTACAAGGATCCGAACGCCGGCAGCTAAGCCCGCGTTTGATCTTCTTCTTTTTCTAAATATGCACAAAAAAGCCGGGCGCACAGCGCCCGGCCTGTCGGATTTTCCAAAGGAAAATTCGAAATAGATTATCCGCGCAGGATCGACCGACCTGCATATTCAGCCGTTTCCGCAAGCATCTCCTCGATGCGGATAAGCTGATTGTATTTAGCCAGCCGATCTGACCGCGCCAACGAGCCAGTTTTGATCTGGCCGCAATTTGTGGCAACGGCGAGGTCTGCAATTGTCGCGTCCTCGGTTTCGCCCGACCGGTGGGACATGACGTTAGTGTAGCGCGCGCGATGGGCCATATCGACCGCCCTGAGCGTTTCGGTCAACGTGCCGATTTGATTGACCTTGACCAGCATCGAATTCGCACAGCCGCGTGCGATACCGTCTGCCAGACGGACCGGGTTGGTCACAAACAGATCGTCACCCACAAGCTGCACCTTGTCGCCCAGAACTTCGGTCAGCATTGCCCAACCGTCCCAGTCGTCTTCCGACATGCCATCTTCGATGGACAGGATCGGGTAGTCGTTCACCAGCGCTTGCAGGTAGGCCACGTTCTCGTCAGAGGTCAGTGTCTTGCCTTCGCCCGCATAAACGTAATTGCCGTCCTTGTAATACTCGGTTGCGGCGCAATCGAGGGCGAGCATGATGTCTTCACCCGGAGTATAGCCCGCTTTTTCGATAGATTTCAAAATGAAATCAAGCGCTTCACGGGTTGAGCCAAGTTCGGGCGCAAAGCCACCTTCATCGCCCAGACCAGTGGACAAGCCTTTGGCCGACAGTTCTTTCTTCAGTGTGTGGAAGACTTCGGACCCCATGCGCACTGCGTCGCGGATGTTTTCCGCCGCCACCGGCATGATCATGAATTCCTGAATGTCGATGGGGTTGTCGGCATGTTCGCCGCCATTGATGATGTTCATCATCGGGACGGGCAGAAGACGTGCCGATGTGCCGCCGACATACCGGAAAAGCGGCTGACCTGTGAAATCGGCGGCCGCTTTGGCCACGGCAAGGCTCACGCCTAGGATGGCGTTAGCGCCAAGGCGGCCCTTGTTGTCGGTGCCGTCAAGTTCGATCATAGTCATGTCGATGCCGACCTGTTCGGTGGCGTCCAGACCAACGATCTCGTCCGCAATTTCGCCGTTCACAGCCGCGACCGCCTCAAGAACGCCTTTGCCCATGTAGCGGCTCTTGTCGCCATCGCGCTTTTCAACCGCTTCGTAGGCGCCTGTTGATGCGCCCGAAGGCACAGCGGCGCGGCCGATGGTGCCGTCTTCCAAGGTGACGTCGACTTCGACAGTCGGGTTGCCCCGGCTGTCAAGGATTTCGCGGGCGTGGATGTCGATGATGATGCTCATTGCGCTTTGTCCTGATGAAGCTGCATTTGAGCGGCGGTATAGCAGGGACGGACGCAAAGTAAACTGTCTATGATAGCGCTAACGGCTATCCCCGTTTCTTAAGCTGTTCCTGCTCCAGTGCCAGTTTGCGCTCACGGTAAAGCGCATAAAGCCCCGCGCCTAAAATAATGGCGGCTCCGATCAGGGTCATACGATCAGGCCGTTCGCCGAAGATCAGGATGCCAAGGCTCATGGTAAAGATCAGGCGTGTGTAGCGGAAGGGGGACACGATGGCGGCAGGGGCCATGCGCATGGCTTGTGTGACTGCATAGTAGCCAAGCGCAGTGACGATAATCCCCGCGCCCATGTGCCAAGCCGTGGTGGCTGTAACATCGCTTGGGATATCGGATACGAGGATCAGGCCAAGGCCGATTGGGATGGTGGCGGTAAAGCCCCATGTCGCTAGGGATATCGACGGGATATGCGACGGCGATAGCCGTGTGATCAAATCGCGCAAGCCCAATCCACAAACGCCCATCACGGCAAAAAGGGCGGCTGGTTCAAACCCATCGGTGCCCGGTTTGATCACCAAAAGCATGCCGATAATCCCGGCAAGAATGGCCAGCCAACGGCGCAGCCCAACCGGTTCTTTGAGGAAGATCGCAGCTCCCAGCGTGACAACCAGCGGCGCCATTTGCATGATCGCCGCGAACAGTGACAGCGGTATCACACCGATGGACAGAACAAGTCCAAGCCCGCCCATGATCTCAAGCCCGCTGCGGGCCAGCACCCAAGGGTGCAGCGCATCGCGGCTGAGCAGGTTTGCCCCCTGCCATTTGGCAATCACCATGAAACACAACGTGCCGCCGACGCTAAGAAGGAACATCACATAGCCGGGGGAAAAAACCTGCGAAGACAGTTTGATGAACACATCGCTCAGCGCGAGGAGCGCCATAGCAAAGATCATAAGTAGAATGGCGCGCATTGTTTGCATGGGCATCAGCTACGCCTCTTTTTCGCAAGAGACCAGAGCCGCCGAACCGTTGGATCACTTCTTGATCGGCACGCCATAAAGTTCGAGTTTGTGACCCTTGAGCCGGTACCCAAGTTTCGCCGCGATCTTTTCCTGTAAGGCTTCGATGTCTGGATCGACGAATTCGATCACCTTGCCAGTGTGCAGATCGATCAAGTGATCATGGTGGTCACGCTCGGCGTCTTCGTATCGCGCGCGGCCATCACCAAAATCAACCTTTTCGAGGATTCCCGCCTCTTCGAATAATTTTACTGTCCGGTAAACTGTCGCGATCGAGATATTCGGATCACGGCCCGAAGCACGGGCGTAGAGTTCCTCCACATCCGGATGATCGGTCGAATCCTCAAGCACCTGTGCAATTGTGCGCCGTTGTTCGGTGAGCCGCAGGCCCTGCGCTTCGCAGCGGGAAAGGATGGTTTCGGACATCGCCGGACCTCTTGTCTTGGTGCGCTTTGGTGTATCGAACTGCGCGGGGCAATGCCAGAATGCGGAACTGACTTTTTCACGCTCTGCGGCGGAGGTGCCAGAGATAGGTTGCGAGCGTTGCAACAACAATAGTTCCACCTGTGAGCATGGTTGCCGTTGGGGCTTCGTCGATCACAACCCAGACCCACAGCGGCCCCAGTACGGTTTCAAGCAACAGCACCAGACTGACATTGACCGACGCGGTGTGTCTTGAGGCTTCGGACATCAAGTAGAACGAAGCGGGCAGCACGACGAAGCTCGCGACGGCGATCGCCCATGTGGTGCCGGACGTCATCTCCTGCGGAGAAGTGAGGGCAAAAGCGGTCAAGCCGGCCAGCAGCGATCCGGTGCCGACGGCCGGAAGAAGGGGCATGTCCGGATTGTGACGCAGCAGCGTAAAACTAAGAGCAAGACTTAGGGCGACACCAAGTCCACAAGCCACACCGACTAAGGCGGTGGCGCTGAAGGCGATTTCGCTTTTGCCTGACATGGCGATCAGGATGCCAAGGCTGACCACGGCGATGGTGATCCATGTCGCAGTGCCGGTGGGTTGGCCGTAAAGCACGCGTGACAGGATTGCGGCCCAGATCGGTACCGTGGCAACCGAGATCAGGACCAGTGCCACCGGGGCGAATGAAATGGCGGGGGCGAACAGCGAGGCATTCGCCCATTGCGCCAATATCAAAGCCACGCCGACCCTAGACACCAAGCGCGGCAAAAGCTGCAACTGGCCAAAGAGCGTGGCCGCAAACAGGAAAAGCGTTCCCATTGCCAGTCCCCGCCACGCCACCAAGGAGGCAGCCTCAAGCCCTGACAAGCGAATGAGAAGCGCGTCCGGTGTCAGGATTAGGACACCGAGACAGGCCAGCAAAATGCCTTTCATAGATGTGTGTCAGGTTCAGCTATAGAGCGGCTGAACCCCCATCTGCATGTGCAGAGCGTTCACTGATGGTTGGTCCAAATCCATCGCGCGGGCAAGCGCGTCAAGGTATTGCGCCTCGGGTTGAGTGTCGAGGCGGATCGCCATCAATGACGCAGAGTAGACCTGTGTGCGCAAAGGTGCAGGGGTGTCAGCTGCCAGTGCATCCACATCTACGGGTGCAGCAAGCTGTTCTTGCACAAAGGCAATGTCTTCTGCATCGGCGTCATCGCCTACAGTGTCTAGGACCTTGGCGCGTTCTGCCTCGTCAATGCCGCCATCGCATTTCGCTGCTTGGATCATTGCACGCAGCATCAGTGCAGCGGTTTCCTCGGCTTGAGGTGCGGCCGCGCCTGAATTGGCGAACTGATCAAGCATACCGCCCATGTTCTTGCCGCCCATCGCGGCCATGCCACCTGCCGCCGCCAAGAGGCCAGCTAGGCCTGCACCGCCGCCGCCGCCACCAAGTTGTGACAGAAGCCCGCCTTTATCGCCAGCGTTTTGGCCAGCAGCCCCACCGCCCATCATCGAGGAGAGGTCAAGCCCGCCCGATTGCAGTTTGTCCATCATCCCGGCAAGCGGGTTTGATCCACCTTCGCTGCCCATCATCTGGCCAAGTTGTGCTTGAATCTGTGCCATGGGGTTGTCACCGGGTACCTGCGCCCCACCCATCAATCCGCCAAGGCCCTGGCCACCCGACAGATGGTCTACGCCACGTGCTGTAGCATATCCGATGGCCACTTTGGCCAAAGTTCCCATGAGACTCATACTTCTTACTCCCGGCAATCAGTTGTTATTTGCTGCCCGCAGGATGCCCGATTCGCGGGCGGGATGTTGAAAAACCTTTGCGCTGCGCGGATTTGACTGTGAACAACGGCTGCGTTTTCTGCTTGACCCTTTGGGCTGCGGGGTGTCCCTGACGCGGATGGATCGTAAAAATGCAATTGATCTGGCTGGTGCAACGGGGCTCGTGGTGTTTGCCACGGTGCTGGCGTTCAACCAAGTGGTTATCAAAGTCACCAATGACGGGTTTGGCCCGGTCTTTGCCGCGGGATTGCGATCTGGTTTGGCGTTGCTAGTTCTGGGTGTCTGGCTGTTGGTGCGGGGGCGTAAACTGGAAGGACTGCGGCGCACGTTCTGGCCGGGCCTTTTGTTGGGGTGGCTGTTTACCATCGAGTTCATCTTCCTTTTCATTGCGCTGGATCTGACCACCGTGTCGCGTGCGTCGATCGTGTTTTATTCGATGCCGGTCTGGTTGGCCCTCATCGCGCATTTCACTCTACCCGGAGAAACCCTGTCATGGCGTCGTGCTCTGGGCTTGGCTTTGGCTATGGCGGGTGTGATCTGGGCCTTGTTCGATCCACAATCACGTCAGGCGGGAAGCCTTTTGGGCGATGGGTTGGCCCTGATGGCGGCCTTCGCGTGGGCCGGAATTGCCCTGACGGTGCGGTTGACAAAGGTGTCCGAGTTGGCCCCCGAAAGCCAGTTGTTCTGGCAATTGTCCGTGTCGGTCGTTGGTCTTTTGGCGGTAGCACCGTTGTTCGGCGACCTGTTGCGCGATCCGACCGTGCTGCATATCGCTGGGTTGGGCTTTCAGGCACTGTTTGTTGCCAGCCTTGGATTCCTGTTCTGGCTGCGCCTAATGACGATCTATCCCGCGTCCGACATTGCGGCGTTCAGCTTCCTCTCGCCGGTTCTGTCGGTCGCCATGGGGTGGCTGTTGCTGGACGAGCCGGTTGGGCCGGGGTTCATCGGCGCAATGTGCCTTGTTGCGGTGGGGATCGTGCTGATTAACCGGCGGCGCAAGCCTGCCGGTCAGGTGCCGCAGAACGTTGCCTGAACCACCTCTTCAGGGGCAGGCGGACGGCGCAGATCGTCAAAACTGGAATTGGCCTCGTAGGGTTTTGCATAAGCTGTCATCAATCGTGCAAAGGGCGCATCGTCACCTTGCACGGCGGCGGTGATCATCGCTTCGATTTGGTGATTGCGCGGGATTAGAGCCGGATTGGCGGCGATCATTTGGCCTTGCGGGTCGTCTTCGCGCGCGATGCGCGTCTGCCAAGCGTCCGACCATGCGTCGAAGCCTGTGGGGTCGACGAATTGGTCACGGGCCGTGCCGTCCGTCAAGCCCCTGAACGTGTTGGTGAAATCCGCTTCTGCTGTCTGCATGAGCGTCAAAAGCTCTCCGATTAGCGAAGCGTCCTCAGGCGTCGGGTTGGCAATGCCGATCTTGGCACCAAAGCGTCGGAGCCATTCACTACGGATTATCTCTGGCATGGTGTGAATTTGCGCGGTGAACGGTTCGACCGACGCTTCGGGATCCGGCATGAGAGACAGCAGCGCGGTTGCTAGCTGCGCCATGTTCCAAACGATAATGTCTGCCTGCGCGGCATAGCTGTAGCGCCCATGGCGGTCGATCGAAGAATAAACGGTTTCCGGGTGATAGCTGTCCATAAAGGCACAGGGGCCGTAGTCGATGGTTTCGCCGGAAATGCTGCAATTGTCGGTGTTCATCACGCCGTGGATGAACCCAAGGCTAAGCCAATGTGCCACCAGAGCCGCTTGTTGGCGCATCACAGCGGCCAAGAAGGTGGCGGGGTCAGTCGCGTCTGGGTAGTGTCGCGCGACGGCGTAGTCGAAAAGGGTCTGCAACGCCTTTGTGTCGCCGCGCGCTGCGAAAACCTGAAAGGTGCCGACACGAAGGTGGCTTTGCGCCACCCGGGTGAGAACAGCGCCGGGCAGGGGACGTTCGCGCACCACAACTTCACCCGTGCGGACGGCAGCCAAGGCGCGGGTGGTCGGTACACCCAGCGCATGCATTGCTTCGCTGACGACGTATTCGCGTAGCACCGGGCCCAGCCATGCACGTCCGTCACCCATGCGGGAAAACGGCGTGCGCCCCGAGCCTTTGAGTTGGATGTCGCGTCGGATGCCGTCGTTACCTATCGTCTCGCCCAACAAGACCGCGCGGCCATCGCCAAGCTGCGGATTGTATTGGCCGAACTGGTGGCCCGCATAGAGCTGCGCCAAAGGCGATGCACCCTCTGGGATCAAGTTGCCTGCAAAGAGCGCGGCAAGGTTCGCATCGTCTAGCCCGTCGATGCCCAGATCACGAGCAAGCGCTTCGTTGATCGCAATGAGGGACGGCGCTTTAACCGGTTCCGGTTTCACCCGCGCATAAAACGTGTCGGGCAGGGCGGCGTAGCTGTTGTCGAAGGGTATGTGCAGGGTCATGGTGGGCATATAGGCGCTTGGACCTCGTCTCACCAGCCCCGGCGCATCACAGCTCGCGGGACATGTAGGCGTAGCCTTCGCGGGTCGCGAACTTGCACCGCTGATAGAACCGTTTCAAGGTCTCGTTGCCTTGATCCGCTTCAAGGTGCAGCGCCTTGATACCACCGTCTTTGAGCGCCTTGGCCAGACCATTCAGTGCGTCCGACCCCATGCCGCGTTTGCGCACAGCGCTGCGAACAAAGATTTCGTCCACGATTGCATCCATGCCGCCGTATTCGACCGACCAACCGAACGAGACAACAACGTAACCAACCGGTGCGCGGCGCGGTCCGATAAGCCAGATTGCGCCGTGTGGACTACCTTCCAGAAGTGGTAGGATGGCGTCGTGCTGATGCTCGGGCGTGGTGTTGAAGCCCTGATGTTCGTGAAAAGATGAGACCAGCGGCAGCAGTTTCGGCAGATCCTCAGGCGAGGCCAAGTGCAAGGATTTCATAGTCGTCCCAGACGTTCTGTGAGCAAAGCAAAAAACCCGTTGGCGTCGATATCACCCATGAAGGTCGCGTTGGGCGCGCGATCCGTGACACCCCACCAGTCGGCAACGGTCATGCCCAGCGTCAGGTCGGACCCGGTTTCGATTTCGACATTAATCTGCCGTCCAGTGAACAGATCAGGTCGGATCAGATACGCGCTCACGCAGGGGTCATGCAACGGCGCGCCGGCGCTTCCGTATTTTTCCTTGTCAAACCGTTCAAAGAAATCCGTCATCTCGGCCACCGCAACACCGACGGGCGTACCCAAGGCGCGAAAGGCGGCATTCCGTTCTGCTGTGACAAGCGCTTTGTGCGTAACATCAAGCGGCATCACGGTGATTGGCGCACCGCAGGCAAAGACCACTTTGGCTGCTTCGGGATCGACATAGATGTTGAATTCGGCCGTGGGTGTGATGTTGCCCACTTCGAAATAGGCCCCGCCCATCAGGACGATTTCCTGAATGCGGTCCGCAATATCGGGTGCGCGTTGCAGCGCTACTGCGATGTTCGTGAGTGGACCCAAAGGGCAGAGCGTGACTGTGCCTTGTTCTTCAGCGCGCAGGGTTTCGATAATGTAATCCACCGCGTGCTGATCTTGCAGCGGCATGGTTGGGTCGGGCAGGGTAGGGCCATCAAGACCGGTCTTGCCGTGCACATGCTCGGCCGTGACCAGCTTGCGCGAAAGGGGTGCATCACAGCCTGCAAAGACAAGGGTGTCGGGCTTACCCGCCAGTTCGCACACGATGCGGGCGTTCTTCTGCGTCAGATGCAGGGGAACGTTTCCGGCCACGGCGGTGATCCCCAAAACATCCAGTTCGTCCGGAGAGGCGAGGGCGAGCAGGATCGCAACTGCGTCGTCCTGACCGGGGTCTGTGTCGATGATGATTTTGCGGGGGGACATCCGGGACTCCTTGCTTGGGGCGGTGGTGACATGCAGGGGGGCTGGGATCAAGCGTGTTGATAGGCGCAAGCGGTGCTTTGCCCGTTCTTTCTGCAACGCGATTGCAGCGTGTCTTCTGGGTGTTAGATTGGTGTGGTTCGTTGCGAAATAAGTTTACATCTGGCTCGTTAGCGCTAACAAGGCGCTGAGCGAAGCAGAATCGGAAGGATCACGCCATGGTATCCCGCGTTATTCCCGTTGACCCGTTTGACCTTGTGATCTTTGGCGGCACCGGAGATTTGGCACGACGCAAGATCTTGCCCGGCCTTTTCCGGCGTTTCTGCGCGGGGCAAATGCCAGAGGGTTCGCAGATTGTTGGCGCAGCTCGATCAGAAATGGACGATGCCGAGTATCGCCAGATGGTGTCTGACGCGGTGGAGGAATTTGGCGGTGGTCGGTCCTGCGAAGCGGGTACGCTCAATGCGTTCCTTGATACCGTGTCCTATGTCACCACAGACGCCAAAGGTGATGGCGGTTGGGTCGAGCTGAATGGCAAGATGCGCGACAATAAGGTGCGCGCGTTCTATTTCTCGGTTGGGCCTTCGCTGTTCGGAGACCTGGCAGAGCGGTTGCACCGGTTTGGGCTGGCCACACCTGAAAGCCGGATCGTGGTGGAAAAGCCGTTTGGGCATGACCTGGAAACTGCGCGGGCGCTAAACGCCACACTGGCGCAGCATTTCCACGAAACCCAGATTTATCGCATTGACCATTACCTTGGTAAGGAAACGGTACAGAACCTGATGGCTGTCCGTTTCGGAAACATGCTGTTCGAGCCACTGTGGAACGCGCAATACGTCGATCATATCCAGATCACCGTGGCCGAGACCGTAGGCGTCGGCGGGCGTGGAGGATATTACGACAAGTCCGGTGCGATGCGGGACATGGTGCAGAACCACCTGATGCAGCTTCTTTGCCTGATCGCGATGGAGCCACCGGCCAAATTTGACCCCGATGCCGTGCGCGACGAAAAGCTTAAAGTGATCCGCGCTCTTGAGCCGGTGGATTGGCATCACATCGTGCGCGGGCAGTATGGTGCGGATGCGAACGGACCAAGCTACCGTGACGACGTTGAAGACCCCAAATCGCGCACCGAAAGCTTTATCGCGATGAAGTGCCATATTTCGAATTGGCGATGGGCTGGCACGCCGTTTTATCTGCGCACAGGCAAGCGGCTCAAGGCCCGCGCGTCGGAGATTGCCGTCGTGTTCAAGGACGCGCCGCATTCGATCTTTGGCGCAGATGCCGGGCGGCACCGCAACGTGCTGGCGATCCGCTTGCAGCCGAACGAAGGTATGACGCTGGATGTGACGATCAAGGAACCGGGGCCGGGGGGGATGCGCCTTTTGGACGTGCCTCTGGATATGAGTTTTGCCGAGGCGCTGGGCCCGGATGCCGAAGAAGCACCTGACGCCTATGAGCGTTTGATCATGGATGTGATCCGGGGCAACCAGACGCTGTTCATGCGCGGTGACGAGGTTGAAGCGGCCTGGGCCTGGACCGACCCCTTGATCGAAGGCTGGCAAGCGCGCAACGATGTGCCCAAGACGTACGATCCGGGTAGCTCCGGTCCGGAAGATGCATTGATGTTGATGCACCGGGACGGGCGCAAATGGCGTGAGGTGAAGGCATGAGTTACGACTTTCAGACCTATCCTGACCGCGAAATGCTTGCGATGGATCTGGCCAACAAGTTGGCGGGTGACCTGCGCACGATCCTGACACATGAAAAGCGGGTTGTTTTGGCGGTGCCGGGTGGGACATCGCCCGGACCAGTGTTCGATGACCTGTGTGCCGCCGATCTTGACTGGAGCCGCGTTGACGTGATGCTCACCGATG
This sequence comes from Paracoccaceae bacterium, assembly GCA_024742575.1. Lineage (GTDB taxonomy): Bacteria > Pseudomonadota > Alphaproteobacteria > Rhodobacterales > Rhodobacteraceae > Marivita. The sequence goes on from JANSYF010000004.1 coordinate 56,188, forward strand.
AACGTTGGGTTCCCGAGGACAGCGATCGGTCGAATACGCGATTGTTGCGCGAACGGCTATTTGTCAATCGCGCGGCGGCGGCGCGATTGCTGCCGCTTTATGTTCCTGCGCATGAACCGGAAGAGGTTTTGGCGGAATTGGAATCCCAAATTCTGGATGAACTGCCCTTGGCGGTTGTCCTACTTGGCATGGGCACGGACATGCACACCGCGTCGATTTTTCCGGGGGCCGATCAATTGGACAAAGCGCTTGACCCCCACGCGCCGATCCTTGTGCCGATGCGGGCACCCGGAGCACCTGAGCCGCGCATCACGCTTAGCGCACGGGTACTGAACGAAGCGCTGCGCAAGCATGTGCTGATCTTTGGGCAGGATAAGCGCGACGCGCTTGAGGCCGCGCGCGGTAAGCTGCCGGAAGATGCGCCAATTAATGCCGTTCTTGACGGCGCAACGGTTCATTGGGCGGAGTGACAGCGATGTGGAGTGATCTGAAAACCGCGGCTGAGTTGGGGCAAGACCGCTCGATCCTTGGTTTGTTCGACACTAATTCAGACCGCGCCAACGCATTCAGCGTAACTGCGCTTGATCTGCTGTTTGACTATTCCAAGACTCAGATCGACGGTGACACCCGCGATGTGCTGATCCGGCTGGCCCAAGCGGCGGATGTCGAAGCGCGCCGTGATGCGATGTTCGCAGGTGCCAAGATCAATGAAACCGAAGGCCGCGCAGTCCTTCACACGGCGCTGCGCAATCTAGACGGTGATCCTGTGATGGTTGACGGGCAGGATGTGATGCCCGACGTGCTGGATACGCTGGCCCGGATGGAAAGCGTTGCGACCGAGGTTCGTGCGTCGAACATCACCGATGTGGTCAATATTGGCATTGGCGGTTCCGACCTTGGACCAGCGATGGCGTATCTCGCGCTTGCCCCGTATTGCGATGGGCCGCGCTGCCATTTCGTATCGAATGTCGACGCCGCCGACATCGCCGACACGTTGCGCGGCTGCGACCCTAAAACGACGCTGTTCATTGTCGCGTCCAAGACCTTTACCACGATTGAGACTATGACCAATGCTCGAACGGCCCGTGCGTGGTTGCAGGATCACGGTGTCAGCACTGATGGCCGCTTCATTGCATTGTCGTCCAATGCCGAAGCTGCCGGCGAATGGGGCATCCCCTCTGAGCGTGTTTTGGGGTTCGAGGACTGGGTCGGTGGGCGGTATTCCATGTGGGGGCCGATTGGCCTTTCGCTGATGATTGCCATTGGTGCGGACGGCTTTCGCGCGTTTCTGCGCGGTGGTCAGGCGATGGACCTTCATTTCCGCTCTGCCGCGTTGCACGAAAACCTGCCTGTGTTGCTGGCGTTGGTCGGTGTCTGGCACAATCAGGGTCTTGGTCACGCCACCCGCGCGGTTCTGCCCTATGATAACCGCCTGTCCCGACTGCCAGCCTATCTGCAACAGCTCGAGATGGAATCGAACGGCAAGTCGGTTGCGATGGATGGCGCAAGTCTGTCGGTCAATTCCGGCCCCGTGGTCTGGGGGGAACCCGGCACCAATGGTCAGCATGCGTTCTACCAGCTGATCCATCAGGGCACGCGGGTAATTCCTTGCGAATTCATGGTTGCAGCCGAAGGGCACGAACCCGACCTGCGCCATCATCACGAATTGCTCATCGCCAATTGTCTCGCGCAATCTGAAGCGCTGATGCGGGGTCGGACGCTGGACGAGGCGCGTGCAATAATGGCCAAGAAAGGCCTAACTGGCGACGAGCTTGAGCGACAGGCGCGGCACCGGGTGTTCCCAGGCAACCGCCCATCGACCACGCTGATGATGCCGAAACTGACGCCAGAGGTTTTGGGTCAGATCATCGCGCTTTATGAACACCGGGTTTTTGTCGAAGGGGTGATCCTTGGTATCAACTCGTTTGATCAATGGGGGGTCGAGCTGGGCAAAGAACTGGCGACATCGCTTGGTCCGCTGGTAAGCGGCGACGCCCCGTCGGATGGCAAGGACGGCAGCACGCAAGCTCTTTTGGGATACGTGAAACGCTATTCGTAGGGCGGACAAGACGTTTCGAAACTGCGTGACAAGCGCGTTTGAACGCGCTTGCTCAAGGCGCGTCGACGTGCCTTTCCACCCCATCGACTGCATGAAAATGCTCGATGATATGAGGCGGGATCGGCATACGACCGCTGCCATCGGGCTGGAGTAGCACGATCACGCAAGTGAAGGCCGCCCGTTTGGTGCCGCCAGACCAGATTTCTTGTTGCATGGTGAAGCTGGTGTTTCGGAAGCCGACCGTGCGCGACAGAAGCACATAGTCTTCATCCGCACGCATCTCTTGAAGCCAGTCCATTTCACCGCGCCGGATCACGATGCGCGGTTCGACTGCTTCGTCCTTATACCTTGAGATGCCAACATGCTTGAAATAGGCCACCCGCGCAGTTTCGAACCAGATCAGATAGGCCACGTTGTTCACATGGTTCAGCGGATCAAGTTCGGAAAAGCGCACCCGGTCCGCGATGGCAAGCGGCCAAGGATCGGGCACACCGAAAGCGCGTTGTTGGTCAGGGCTCAGCGGGGTGAGGTAAGGAAGAGTCATGCCGACCCTGTGTCAATCGGCGCGTGGAATGTCAAACCCCGGCGGGGCGAGGGTGAAGCCGTCGAACTGAAAGGCTGGGCTTACTGTGCAGCCCACCAAAGTCCAATCACTGGTGCTGCGGGCGGCCTGCCAATGGTGCGGGGGGACGATGATCTGCGGTGACTGCCCGTGGAAAAGGTCGGGACCAAGCACGTGATCCACTGCGGGACCAGTGTCTGTCGCGGACAGTGACAGGATCAGCGGCGCACCGGCATAGTGATGCCAAATCTCGGTGGCATCGACCTTGTGCCAATGGCTGCGTTCGCCTGCACCTAGCAGGAAAAAGATGCAGGTACCTGACGGCCTCCCGGTCTCATCGGCGATCCAGGTTTGGCGATAATGCCCGCCTTCGGGATGCGGTGACAATTCCAAGTGATCAATGATGTCTTGCGCGGATTTCCGTTTCAGATCAGCCTGTTTCACGCGTTTCCTCCTGCACCGTACGCGGCCTTGCGAGTTGGTTAACCATAGCTTTGCAGTCTTTACATCGCGGAGCAATCGGGGACAGCGCATGGAACGGCAGAACCAGAAGGTGCGGGCCATCGCACATGAGATCGTGTCTCGCGAGGGTGGTTATGTTGACGATCCCGACGATCCGGGTGGCGCAACCAATCATGGTGTCACAATCCACACAATGCGCCGCCTTGGGATCGACCTTACCGGCGATGGGAAAGTCACGCAGGCCGATGTGCGCCGTTTGAACCAAGACCAAGCGATCGAGATTTTCATCAACCACTATTTTGAACATCCGCGTATTGCGGACCTGCCAGAATCGCTTCACGCCACTGTGTTCGATATGTATGTGAATTCCGGGGCCAATGCGGTGAAGATCCTGCAACGTCTGCTCCTTAAGATGGGCTACACTGTGACAGCTGATGGTGCCATCGGCCCTAAAACCATCGCAGCCACAGCCCGCGCCCATGCCAGTGCGCCCGACCACATCGTCGATGCCTACGGGATCGAACGGCGCAATTACTATTTCGATCTGGCCGACCGTCGTCCGGCAAGCCGCAAATACGCCCGCAGCCGGGCAGGGGGAAAAGGCGGTTGGATCATTCGCGCCGAGGTATTTATGGCAGCCCGGTATCATCTGACATCGACCGCATTTCAGCAGAGGATCTCGGCATGGGATTGATTGAACAGGTGTTTTCGCTGGTCTTTGGGTCTGGGCGCAACGTGGTGCGCGATACGGTTGAGGTTTTCCGCCCAAACGCCGAAGCGCAGGCGCGGCGCGACCACGATCGGCAGGGCGCATCTCTCACACAGTGCGCGGCCGAGTTCTATGCGCCGCAGCGTGGCTGGTTTGACCGGCTCATGGATGCGCTCAACCGTGTGCCGCGTCCGGCAATGGCTTTGGGTACTCTGGGGCTTTTCGTTTCGGCGATGGTGGACCCGGATTGGTTTTCCGCGCGCATGGTGGGGCTGGCCTTGGTGCCAGAACCGCTCTGGTGGTTGCTCGGGGCAATTGTCAGCTTCTATTTTGGTGCGCGACATCAGGCCAAGGGACAGGAATTCCAACGCGCGCTTGTCGAAAACATGGCACGGCCCAGACCAGATCAGCCGTCCCCGCTAGAAACCGTCGTTCAGGTAAAAGAACCACAACCTGACGGCAATGCAGCACTTGAGGAATGGTTGCGACAACGCCGCTAAAACCTGCGGGCGCGTCAATGGAAAACCCGCGACAATGTGAACCGTCCAAACCGACGAAACGCATTGGTCGCGGCGTTCACTGCGCCTATACTCCACGACATGGTTACAGAACTCGGTCATTTCGCCCTCATCCTCGCGTTCCTTGTCGCGATCGTGCAATCCGTCGTCCCGCTTGTAGGGGCGCATAAACGCTGGCCCGGCTGGATGGCTGTGGCCGAACCGGCTGCAACGGTGCAATTCCTGCTGACGGCGTTTGCCTTTGCGGCACTGACCTATGCGTTCGTGACCTCGGATTTCTCGCTGCGGCTTGTCTGGCTCAACAGCCATTCGGCTAAGCCAATGCTCTATAAAATCAGCGGCGTCTGGGGGAACCACGAAGGGTCGATGCTTCTTTGGGTGTTGATCCTGACACTGTTCGGCGCAATGGCCGCGTGGTTTGGCAAGGGCTTGCCCCCAACACTGCGCGCCCGTGTGCTGGCGGTGCAATCGGCTGTTGCCGTTGCCTTTTTCGCTTTCATCATCTTCACCTCCAACCCGTTCCTGCGCCTTGTTGTGCCGCCCTTTGACGGGCAGGATCTTAATCCGCTTCTCCAGGATCCGGGTTTGGCCTTTCACCCACCGTTTCTATACCTCGGCTATGTGGGGCTGAGCATCTGCTTCAGCTTTGCTGTGGCTGCCCTGATCGAAGGCCGCGTCGACGCGGCATGGGGCCGTTGGGTCCGCCCGTGGACGCTGGCTGCGTGGGTCTTTCTGACGATCGGCATCGCGCTGGGGTCGTGGTGGGCCTACTATGAGCTCGGTTGGGGCGGTTTCTGGTTCTGGGACCCGGTTGAGAACGCATCCTTCATGCCGTGGCTTCTGGCCGCAGCGCTTCTGCACTCGGCCATCGTGGTGGAAAAGCGCGAGGCGCTGAAGAGCTGGACAATCTTGCTGGCGATCCTTGCCTTTGGGTTCTCGCTGATCGGTACCTTCATCGTGCGCTCGGGCTTGCTCACTTCGGTGCATGCCTTCGCTAATGACCCCGAACGCGGCGTGTTCATCCTGATGATCATGGTGTTCTTCACGGGCGGGGCGCTCACGCTCTATGCGTTCCGCGCCACTGCGATGGAAGCCAAAGGTGTCTTCGGCGTGGCCAGTCGAGAAAGCGCCTTGGTCGCGAACAATGTGATCCTTGCGGTCAGCTGCTTTGTCGTGTTTGTCGGCACCATGTGGCCCGTCGTGGCCGAGATGTTCTTTGACACCAAACTCAGCGTGGGCCCGCCGTTCTTTAACATGGCGTTCACCCCCTTCATGGTGGTGCTAGGCCTGCTTTTGCCGCTTGGCTCAATGCTTAGCTGGAAACGTGCCAAGGTCGATCGTGCAATCAAACAGCTTGTGCCGGGGTTTATTTTAAGCGTGCTACTTATGGGACTGTTCTGGACCATGCAGACGGGCACCAGCTTGCTTGGCCCTGTAGGTGTCTTCCTTGCTGCTTGGGTGATCTCGGGTGCTGTGGTTGATCTGATCAACCGCACGGGCAAGACCCGTGATCTGTCCCGTCTGCTGCGCCTACCGCGTTCCGACTGGGGCAAGGCGACCGCACATATCGGGTTCGGCATTACCATGGTCGGTATCGCTGGCCTGATGGCGTGGCAGGAAGAAGATATTCGCGTCGCGCAGATCGGGGAGCCGTTCCAAGTTGGTGATTTCGAGATTGAACTCACAGCGGTCAACCAGGTTCGCGGGCCCAACTACTTTTCGACTATGGGCGACGTGATCGTGCGCCAAGATGGTGAACAGATCGCTTTCCTCAACCCGGAAAAGCGTAATTACCCCGTCGCACAGATGCCCACGACCGAAGCCGCCATCGATTACCGTTTCCTGCGGGACCTCTATGTGGTGATCGGTGACCAGCAGAACGACGGCGGCTGGGTGGTACGGACCTATGTCAAACCGTTGGCGAACTGGATTTGGGCTGGCGCATTGTTTATGGCATTGGGTGGTGTGCTGTCGCTTACAGACCGCCGCTATCGCGTGGCGGCAGGGGCGCGGCGTCAAGCGGCACCACAAGGGGTTCCGGCAGAATGACGCTTCTCCCAAAAGCGCTGCGGTCATTTGCGGTTGTCCTGTGCCTTGTGGTTGCCGTTCCGATGGCGACCCCTGTCTTGGCCGTGCAGCCTGACGAAGTGCTGGACGATCCAGTTCTTGAAAGCCGCGCCCGCGAGTTGTCCAAAGGCTTGCGCTGCGTGGTGTGCCAGAACGAAAGCATCGACGAATCCAACGCTGACCTTGCTCGTGAATTGCGTCTCGTGGTGCGTGAACGGCTGGTGGTCGGGGACAGTGATGAACAGGTGCTCGACTATCTTGTCGCGCGCTTTGGTGAGTTTGTCCTGCTTAAGCCGCGCACGGATGGCTGGAACATGATCCTGTGGCTGTCTGGCCCGGCCTTGTTCTTGCTCGCTCTTGGGGTTGGCGTGGCCTATGTGCGGGGCCGATCAAACGCCGCAGCACCGAACGAAGCTGGCCTGTCCGAAGACGAGGCCGCCCGGCTCAAGGAAATACTCAAGGACTCGTGACGCGGCGTTGGGCTTTGCCAAACCGGGCGCTTGTGTGTTTGATGCCGCAAGCAGAAGCAGGAGTGCCCGGCGCATGAATTACGAAACCATCACCTTTGACATCACCGACGACATTGCCACGGTTACCTTGAACCGTCCCGAGGTGATGAATGCCCTCAACACCCAAATGCGGGCCGAGATCACCGATGCGGTCCTTGAAGGCGGCAAGGCTGCGCGGGTGGTCGTGCTGACCGGCGCCGGGAAATCCTTCTGCTCTGGGCAGGATCTGGGTGACCGGGCGAACGCGGCCAATCTCGATCTGGAACGCACACTGCGCGACGAATACGTGCCGATGCTGCGCGCGATCTATGACTGCCCGGTGCCCACCATCAGCGCGGTCAACGGCGCGGCCGCTGGGGCAGGGGCCAACCTTGCGCTGGCGGCGGATGTGGTGATCGCCACTGAGTCCGCGTTCTTCCTGCAAGCCTTTACTCGGATCGGCCTGATCCCCGATGCGGGCGGGACCTATTATCTTCCGCGCCAGATGGGCTTGGCCAAGGCGATGGGTGCTGCTTTGTTCGCGGACAAGATCACAGCGCGTCAAGCGGATGACTGGGGCATGATCTACGAAGCGGTGCCGGATGCGCGCTTTGCGGAACATTGGAAATCCCGTGCGCTGCATCTCGCCAAGGGACCGACCGCCGCCTACCAGCGAGTCAAACAATCCATTCGCGACTCTTTTGATAACGATCTGGAAGAACAGCTTGCGCTAGAGGCTAAACTGCAAGGTCAGTGCGGCCAGACCCGTGACTTTAAGGAAGGTGTCGTCGCGTTCCTAGAAAAGCGCCCGGCGCAGTACGAAGGGCGCTAAGACACTTTTGGGCAGGCCGGGCCAAATGGTTCGGCCTATGCTGCCCCAAATTCCGGCTTCAGTGTAAAATACACACTGTCTGACCACACACCATCGACGCAAAACGTGTTTTTCGCCTCGCCGGTTTTGACAAATCCAGCCGAAAGCAGCGTCGCCACTGAAGCCGCATTCATCGGATCGGCGTCAGCCGTCAGTTGCGGATAGCGTAACTCTTGAAAAAAGTAAGGGATCAACGTTCCCAACGCCTCGGACATCAGGCCTTGTTGCCAATGATCCGACCGCAGCAAGAACCCCACCTCATCCCCCATATGAACGCCAGCGCAGCCGATAGCATGACCGCCGCGTTCTATGATGAAATAAGTCACAACAGGTTCGGATGATGCGATCAAACGCTCCAGATTGCGGCGTGTGAGGGCGATGTCATCGTGCGGCGGGGTAGACCAGTATCGCATCACCAGCGGGTCGCTGTAGACCGCGTGCAGATCATCCAGATCTGTGATCCGGGCTTTCCGCAATATCAAACGTTTGGTCACTAAATGAGTCATGTGAAAAAGGCCGCCCGAAGGCGACCTTTCCTAAATAATCAGCGCTTTTCGATATCGTCGTAGTCGCGCGTTGTTTCGCCTTGGTAAAGCTGGCGTGGACGGCCAATCTTCATCTGAGGATCGGCAAGCTGTTCTTTCCACTGGGAAATCCAACCCACAGTCCGGCTTAACGCGAAGACTGGCGTGAACATGGATGTCGGAAAGCCCATCGCTTCAAGAATGATCCCGGAGTAGAAATCCACGTTCGGGAACAGCTTTTTCTCTGCGAAATAGGGATCGGCAAGCGCGGCTTTCTCCAATTCCTTCGCGGTAGCAAGGATCGGGTTGTTTTCGACACCCATCAGCTCCAGCACTTCGTCAGCCGATTGCTTCATCACGGTCGCCCGTGGGTCGAAATTCTTGTAGACCCGGTGGCCAAAGCCCATCAGGCGGAACGGATCGTTCTTGTCCTTGGCGCGGGCGATGTATTCCGGGATGCGATCGGGTGTGCCGATTTCCTTGAGCATCTCAAGGCAAGCTTGGTTCGCACCGCCATGCGCCGGACCCCAAAGACAGGCAATGCCCGCCGCAATACAGGCGAACGGGTTGGCCCCCGAGGACGATGCAAGGCGCACAGTCGAAGTTGACGCGTTCTGTTCGTGGTCGGCATGCAAGGTAAAGATGCGGTCCATCGCGCGCGCCATGATCGGGTTGACCTGATACTCTTCGGCCGGAACCGCAAAACACATGTGCAGGAAGTTGGCTGCGTAATCCAAGTCGTTACGCGGATATACGAAAGGCTGACCAATCGAGTATTTATACGCCATCGCCGCGATGGTGGGCATCTTGGCAATCAGGCGGTGCGAGGCGATCTCGCGCTCGCGCGGATTATTGATGTCGGTCGAGTCATGGTAGAACGCAGACATCGCGCCAACCACACCGACCATCGTGGCCATCGGGTGTGCGTCGCGACGGAACCCACGAAAGAAGTTGTGCATCTGCTCGTGGATCATCGTGTGTTGGGTGATCGTGCGCTCGAAATGCTCAAGCTCATCCGCCTTGGGAAGATAGCCGTAAAGCAAAAGAAAACACACTTCGAGGTAGTGCGATTTTTCGGCCAACTGGTCGATCGGATAGCCCCGATGCAGCAATTCACCTTTGTCACCGTCGATGAAGGTGATCGTGCTGTCGCAAGCTGCCGTGGACGTGAATCCGGGATCATAGGTGAACACGCCCGCCTGACCATAAAGCTTGCGAATGTCGATAACATCCGGCCCGGCAGTTGGGGTGTAGATCGGCAGCTCGTAAGAACTGTCTCCAATGGTCAGCGTCGCGGTTTTAGAGGTGTCAGACATACGTGGTCCCTTCGTCTCATTGCTCCGGGCAAAGTGCCTAGAGCCAGCTATCCCAAACCTTGGAACCGCGTCGCCACGCAGGCGTCAGTCGGCTCCGGAGGCGGCTGCTTCTGTCAGGCGGGCGACGGTTTCGTCACGCCCCAGAACCAGCATCATATCGAACACACTCGGCGTCACGGCCCGACCCGCTAGCGCCGCCCGCATCGGGCCCGCCAACTTGCCGAATTTGGTCCCGTGCTCTTCTGCAATTCGGGATGTGACGGCTTCAAGCTCGTCGCGCGTCCAGCTAGCATTTTGCAAGTGCGGCGTCAACGATTGCAGTATACCACGGGATACCGTGTCAAGCTGCTTGGCTACCTTTTCTTCGATGTCCAAAGGCCGTGAAACCAGTGCAAAGTGAGCCTTTTCAATCAGTTCCGGAAAGGTGCGTGCCCGTTCCTTGAGGCAATACATCGCACGAAAGATACCGTCGGCTTGAGCTTCTGTAAGGGCAGGTTCCCCTGCCGCCTCTAGATATGCCGTCAATTCATGCAGCAGTGCAGCATCCTCCGCGACGGCGATGTGCTGGCCGCTCAGATTCTCGAGTTTCTTGAAATCGAACCGCGCCGGAGATTTCCCGATGCCGTTCAGGTCGAACCACTCTTTTGCCTGATCATCGGTAAAGAATTCGTCATCGCCATGGCTCCAACCCAGACGCGCAAGGTAATTGCGCATCCCCGCCGCCGGATAGCCCATCGCCTGATATTCCTCGACGCCCAACGCGCCGTGCCGCTTGGACAGCTTCTTGCCATCTGGCCCGTGAATCAACGGGATATGCGCCCAAATCGGCACGTCCCAACCCATCGCGGTGTAGATGCCCATCTGGCGCGCGGCGTTGTTCAGGTGGTCATCCCCCCGGATCACATGGGTCACGCCCATATCATGGTCATCGACAACAACCGCCAGCATGTAGACCGGTGTGCCGTCCGAGCGTAACAGAACCATGTCATCCAGTTGATCGTTGCGGATGGTAACGTCGCCCTGCACTTCATCGCGGATCACGGTTGTTCCGTCAGACGGTGTCTTGAGGCGGATCACAAACGGCGCATCAGGTTGCGTGCTTGGGTCTGCATCACGCCACGGGCTTTGGAACAACGTTGACTTGCCGTCGGCCCGTGCCGCCTCGCGGAAGGCCTCGATCTCGTCTTGGGTCGAGAAACACTTATAGGCCGAACCCTTGGCCAGCAATTCATGCGCGACTTCGGCATGGCGATCAGCACCGGCGGCTTGGCTCACCACGTCGCCGTCATGGTCCAATCCTAGCCAGTCCAGCCCCTTGAGAATCGCTGCTGTCGCCTCGGGTGTTGACCGCGCCTTGTCTGTGTCTTCGACCCGCAAAAGGAACTTTCCACTCCGTCCTCGTGCATAAAGCCAGTTGAACAGCGCCGTGCGTGCCCCGCCGATATGCAGGTAGCCTGTGGGGGATGGGGCGAAACGGGTGACAATCTGGCCGGACATTGGGCGCATTTACCTTTCGATAACTGTCTTGGGGATAGCTTAAGGCTCTCTTAACCAGCACCATCCACGGGGGCAAGTATGGCGCGGGTCCGGGATCTGATCCCCAACATGCTTCTGGCGCAGCGCGGCACGCTGTTTCCCTTTGTCCCGGTGTGCCTTGGCATCGGCATCGGCATCTATTTCACGCTGCATATCGAACCACCGATTTGGATACTTGCCTGTCTTGCGCTGGCAGGTGTTGGCCTTCTTGTCTGGCATCTGCGCAGCCAGTCGGCCTTTGCGCCGCTGATCTGCGCGGTGGCTATGGTGGCGCTGGGGCTGGCGCTTGCTGGTGTTCGGGCGAATCTGGTGGCGGGTGCGGTGATCGACTGGCGCTACTATGGGCCGGTGACGGGCAGGGTGGTCGACATCGACCGCTCTGCCTCGGACGCGCTGCGCATCACGCTCGACACGGTCTGGCTGACCAATGTGCCACTGTCTGAAACGCCAACCCGTGTGCGCCTTTCGCTGCACTCCAAGATTCCGGGCATTGCACCCGAACCCGGTCAAACCATTAGCACCACCGCTCATCTTGGCCCACCGGGCGGTGCTGTCGAACCCGGCGGCTTCGATTTCCGACGCCACGCGTGGTTCCTGCGGTTGGGCGCTGTTGGCTATACCCGGGTGCCGGTGGTTCTGTGGGAGGAGGCGGGGCAGGAGCGTTTCATCTTCCAGACCCGCATGGCGATTTCAGCCCGCGTGCAGACAGCATTGCCGGGTGAAACCGGTGCTTTTGCGACCGCGATCATCACAGGCGATCGCAGCGCCATTCCCCAACCTGTGCTGCAAGCCCTGCGTGACACCAACCTTGCGCATTTGCTTGCGATCTCTGGCCTGCATATGGGGCTGGTCAGCGCATTTGCCTTTGCCATTCTGCGTCTTGGGTTGCTGCTGACGCCCATCGGCCTGCGCTGGCCGATCAAAAAGATCGCAGCGGCAGGGGCGCTGATGGTGGCAGGCGTTTACCTCGCGCTGTCCGGCGGCAATGTCGCCACCGAACGGGCCTTTGTGATGGTGGCTGTAATGCTGCTTGCCATCATGGTTGATCGACGCGCGATCTCATTGCGGGCTGTCGCGCTGGCGGCCCTGATTGTGCTGAGCCTGCGCCCCGAAGCGATGATTGGACCGGGGTTTCAGATGTCCTTTGCCGCCACAACTGCACTGGTTGCCGTGTTCGGCGCGATCCGCGACAGCAGCCATGAACTGCCACGCCATCGATTTTTGCGCGGAGTGGCATCAGTTGTCTTATCTTCGGCGGTGGCCGGAGCGGCGACCGCCCCATTCGCTATGGCGCATTTCAACCAGATTGCCCAGTTTGGGCTGGTGGCCAACCTTCTGACCGTGCCGTTAATGGGGTTGTTGGTGATTCCGGCGGCGGTGCTGGGCATACTGCTGATGCCCTTCGGGCTAGAGGCGCTTGGGCTGATTCCAATGGGGTTGGGTCTGGAGTGGATTCTGCATATCGCGCAATCACTGGCGCTATGGGATGGCGCGGTTCGGCCCGTCATGACACCGGGTCCCACCGTCTTGCCGCTCATCACGCTGGGCAGTCTGTTCATTGTGCTGTGGCACGGCTCCGGGCGTCTTCTGGGTTTTATGCCCCTGTGTCTTGCGGTTGGGCTTTGGACCACTGCCGAGCGCCCTGCGATCCTTGTGGCTGAAGGCGGCGCACTGGTGGGCGTAATGACGGATCAGGGACGCGCGCTATCACGGCCCAAAGGGTCTGGGTTCATCGCCGAAGTTTGGTTGGAAAATGACGGGCAGGGCTTGGATCAACCCGCCGCTGCCGCGCTGTGGGAGGGTCAGACATGGCCGATTCAGCACATCCAGGGAAAACGCAACGCTGCGGCCTATCAAGGGTGCGCCGAAGGTAGTCTGATCATTGCCAGCGCAGATTTGCCAACGCGGCCACAAGCCGCGACCTGCGCCGTGTTCGATGCCAATGCCCTAAAAGGGTTGGGGAGCTTGTCGATCACCCGTACGCAAACGGGCGCATGGCAGATAGAAAAAGCGCGCGACCGATCGGGCGCGCGCCTTTGGAACGATGCGACAGTCAGACAGACTCAGTAAGTTCTGATCAAACCAACCAGACGTCCCTGCACCTTGACCGCGCCCAACGGCAGAATGCGCGCTTCATAAGCCGGGTTTGCGGCCTCAAGAATAATGCTCTCGCCCTTGCGCTTATAGCGTTTGAGTGTGGCCTCATACCCTTCAACCTGCGCCACCACGATGTCACCGTTGTCGGCGCTGGACGTTTCACAGATGACCACGACATCACCATCGTTGATCCCAGCTTCGATCATCGAATCGCCTTTGACTTCAAGCGCATAGTGACGACCATTGCCCGACAACATCGCGCCCGGCACCGCCACCGAGGGTGGCACATCATTGATCGATTCAATCGGCACACCGGCAGCAATCCGACCCATCAAAGGCAATTCCATCGCGTGGATCGCTTCAACGCTCTTTGCATTGGCAGGCGGCGGCACATCCGGCAAGTCGCCGTCGATCACTTTGGGGGTAAAGCCCGGCTGTTTTGCAGCCAATGTCTCGGGCAGCTTCACGATTTCAATCGCCCGCGCCCGATGCGCAAGACGTCGGATGAATCCACGTTCCTCCAACGCGCTGATTAGGCGGTGAATGCCCGATTTGGACCTCAAATCGAGCGCATCCTTCATTTCTTCAAAGCTTGGGGGCACACCGTCACGTGCCACACGTTTGCTGATGAATTCCAGCAGGTCGAGTTGTTTCTTGGTCAGCATTCTATGCCTCCGCTCGCATGATCCTCGCCTTTTGTTCTACTGTTGTTCCTGTTTTGTGTCAAGAATCAGTGAACGAGGGCCAGAATTCATCGCAGGGGCAGATACTCCACAGTGTCACCAACCGCTTTCGCGGCGTCTTTTGGGCTGCGCACGATCAGCGCATCGGCTTGCCCAAGGATGCTAAGCAACGAACTATCTTGCGAACCGAAGGCGACCAACCCGCCATCTTCGATCCGCGCGCGCATGTAGTGTTCACGCGGTCCATTGGCCGGTAAGGGCTTGGCCAGAACACCAGACCTGCGGGGGGCTGGACGCTGGGCCAAGCCTAGCATGGCACGCACAACGGGGGCCACGAACACGTGCCCGCAGACCATCGCCGACACTGGATTTCCCGGCAGGCCAATCATCATAGCGTCACCAAAGCGCCCCGCCATCAACGGTTTGCCCGGGCGCATCGCCACCTTGTAGAAGCTTTGGTCGAACCCAAGCTGCGGGGCAATGTTCGCCACCACGTCATGATCGCCCACCGATGCGCCGCCGATGGTCACGATCAAATCCGCCGCTTTGGCCAGATCAAAGGCGGTCCGCAACGACGCTTCGTTGTCTCGCGAGATCGGCAACAAACGCGGCTCTGCTCCAAGATCACGCAACAACGCATGCAGACCCAAAGTGTTGGAAGCGATGATCTGGTCGGGGCCGGGGGTCTCTCCCGGCATCACCAATTCGTCGCCTGTCGAAATTAGCGCCACAACGGGTCGACGAGCAACTGGCACGTTGGCAATGTTCATAGACGCCAGCAGTGCGATGTCATTCGGCCCAATAACGCGCCCTGCGCTGACCGTGTCCCCAATCCTGAAATCACCACCAGAGGGGCGGATATGGTCATTGTCCTCGGGGGTGTCACCAATGGTGATCCAATCCCCTTCGCGGGTGACATCCTCTTGAATCACGACGGCTTTTGCACCCTCGGGCACCGGCGCACCGGTAAAGATTCGCACCGCCTCGCCAGATTTTACCGCTTGGTAAAATCCGTGCCCTGCCGCGGATTCACCGATCACCCTAAGCTTGAGCCCCGGCGTAACCTTGGTTACCGCATAACCATCCATGGCCGACCCATCAAAAGGCGGTTGGTTCCGCGTCGCCGCCACGTCCTGTGCCAAAACGCGTCCATGGGCCTGCAAAAGCGGCACAGTTTCGATGCCAACTGGCCGCGCCAATGCGAAGAGTTGCTCAAGCGCCTCCGCGACGGAAATCATGACGCCTCGTACCGCCCGGATTTTCCACCATCTTTCAGCATCACACGAATGCCGGTGATCTCCATCGCCTTATCCACCGCCTTAGCCATGTCATAGACCGTCAGCGCCGCTGTCGACACAGCAGTTAACGCCTCCATCTCGACGCCGGTTTGTCCCGTGGTTTTGACCGTGGCTTCAATCCGCAGGCCGGGCAGGTCAGGTGCCGGGGTCAGTTCGACTGCCACTTTGGTGACCGGAAGAGGGTGACAGAGCGGAATCAACTCGGGCGTCTTCTTGGCCCCCATGATCCCGGCCAACCGCGCGACGCCAATCACGTCGCCCTTCTTGGCACGCCCTTCCGTAATGATGTCAAAGGTCTCTTGCGCCATACGGATATAGCCTTCCGCAACAGCCACGCGCGACGTCACGGCCTTGTCCGACACGTCCACCATATGCGCATCACCCTTGGCGTCGAAATGCGTAAGCCCACTCATGCCGCCACCGGATCAGCCAGTAGCGCAAGGGTGGCGGCGGTCACATCCTGTTGCCGCATCAGGCTTTCCCCAATCAGGAAACTACGCGCACCAAAGGACGCCATGTCAGCAAGGTCCGCCGGGGTGAACAGACCTGACTCTGAAATCAGCATTCTGTCGCTGGGCACATGTTTCGAAAGTTCGCGCGTTGTCTCAAGAGTGGTCTCGAACGTCTTGAGATTTCGGTTATTCACGCCAATCAAGTGGGACTTCAATTCAAGCGCTCGATCAAGCTCCTCGCGGTCATGCACCTCGATCAACGCGTCCATGCCCCAAGCAAATGCTGCGTCTTCCAGTTCGGCCGCCTGTGGGTCTGACACGCTGGCCATGATGATCAGGATACAGTCCGCATGCAGGCTGCGGGCTTCGGCGATCTGGTAAGTGTCATACATGAAATCCTTGCGCAGCGCAGGCAGTGCAGTGCCTTGCCGCGCGGCCACCAGATAAGATTTGTCACCCTGAAAGCTGGGTGTGTCAGTCAGCACCGAAAGGCAGGTTGCCCCCCCGGCCTCATAAGCCTGCGCGAGGCTGGCGGGTTCGAAATCCGCCCGGATCAGTCCCTTGGAGGGCGACGCCTTCTTAACCTCGGCTATCAGCCCGTATCCTTCACTCTGTGCCATGCGCAACGCGGCCCCGAAAGGTCTGACGGGATCGGCCGCCCGCGCGGCCTCTTCCACGGTCGACAGCGGCACACGGGCCTTGTCGGCTGCCACTTCCTCAAGCTTGTAGGCCTTGATCTTGTCTAGAATGGTTGCGCTCATGGGTCCGTCCAGTTGATCGGCTGTTGGCCTTGTTCTTTAAGCCACGTGTTCACGGTGGAAAAGGGGCGCGACCCGAAAAACCCACGCCGTGCCGACAGTGGCGAGGGATGCGCGCTTTGCAAAACCAGATGCCCGTGCCCGGCAACACGCGTCGCATGGCTGCGCGCATCATTGCCCCAAAGCACAAAAGCGCGCGGTCGATTTGACAGCGAGTCGAGCACTTGCGGCACCAGTTTCTGCCACCCCAACCGCCGATGTCCGCGCGCATCACCCGCGGGAACCGTCAGGACATCGTTCAACAACAACACCCCCTGTTCGGCCCAGAATCGCAGATCGCCATTGGGCGGCGTGCGACCAATATCTTCACCCAACTCCTTGAAGATATTGTTCAAAGAGCGCGGCAACGGGCGTACGTCCGGCTCCACAGAGAACGCCAGCCCGTGTGCATGGCCGGGCGTTGGATAGGGGTCCTGTCCAAGAATTACCACGCGTACAGACTGGGGCGCACAGGCGTCCAGCGC
The DNA here is from genome assembly GCA_024742575.1 of Paracoccaceae bacterium. Classification (GTDB taxonomy): domain Bacteria; phylum Pseudomonadota; class Alphaproteobacteria; order Rhodobacterales; family Rhodobacteraceae; genus Marivita. The sequence continues at coordinate 73,112 of JANSYF010000004.1, forward strand.
TGCAAACACCTGCCGCTCGGGCGGAAGTACCAAACGATGTTCAGTTGCAAGTGCCTGCTCAATCGCGGGCAAATTCTCGTGAAAGAAGGGCAATGCGTGCCACGTGTCCGGCACAATCATCATGTGCGATGGCCTTGGTTTCTTCGGGCCGAAAATACCTCGGGGTCTGGGGCAGAGCCCCAGGATTTCCCGTCGTCAGAAAATCGTCGATGCGCCGATGCAAGGTTCACCGCATGGAAATGCAAGATCACGCGCCTTGGGTTATGCGCGCCAAAGCCTCGACCCGCGCTTTCGCAGCTCCGCTGTCGATACTTTCTGCCGCCATCTCCGCACCCGATTTGAGGTCGGACACTTTGTCCGCAACCACGAGGGCCGCCGCCGCATTGAGCAGTACCGCATCACGATAGGCACTTTTTGCTCCGTCCAGCAAATCCCGGAACGCTTGCGCATTTTCGGCAGGCGTTCCGCCAAGGATTTCGCGGAACGGGTGTACCGGCAGACCCGCGTCTTCGGGATGCACCTCGCGACCACGGATCTTGCCGTCCTCCAGCACAGCCACCTGCGTCGGAGCAGAGATCGAAATCTCGTCGGTGCCGTCACCGCCATGTACGAGCCACGCCTTCTCGGAACCAAGTTCTTTCAACGTTTCCGCCATTGGGAAAATCAGGTCGATAGCAAAAGCGCCTGTCAACTGTCGCTTCACACCTGCGGGGTTGGTGAGTGGACCAAGGATGTTGAAGATCGTCTTCGAGCCCAGCTCTTGCCGCACCGGCATGACGTGTTTCATGGCCGGATGGTGCATCGGCGCCATCATGAAGCCGATTCCAACCTCGGCGATTGCGCGCTCCACCACGTCTGGGCCGACCATCACGTTGATGCCCATCTCTGTCAGCGCATCCGCTGCACCTGACTTCGACGACAGGTTGCGGTTGCCATGTTTGGCTACGGGCACGCCAGCGCCGGCCACAACAAAGGCTGTTGCAGTCGAGATGTTCAGCGTACCCATCCCGTCACCGCCGGTGCCGACGATGTCCATCGCGCCTTCTGGTGCTTTGACAGCCGTACACTTGGCGCGCATCACCGCTGCTGCGGCAGCGTATTCCGAGACCGCCTCGCCCCGTGCGCGCAGCGCCATCAACAACCCGCCCATTTGGGCTTGCGTTGCCTCGCCGTCAAACAGCAGTTCGAACGCCTGCTCGGCCTGCGACCGGCTGAGTGGCCCTTCTGAGGCAGCGTAAATCAGGGGCTTCATCGCGTCGCTCATGCGGGCACCTTCAATTCGTTCACAAAGTTCTGGAGCAGGGCGTGGCCATGTTCCGAAGCGATACTTTCAGGGTGGAATTGCACACCGTGCATCGGAAGCTCTTTATGGCTGAGCCCCATCACTGTGCCGTCTTCCAACCATGCTGTCACGTCCAGGCAGTCGGGAATCGTGTCTTTGTCGACCACAAGAGAATGATACCGGGTCGCCTCGAACGGGGTGGGCAGGCCTGCGAACACCCCTTTGCCCGTGTGGTGCATCGCGCCCATCTTGCCATGCACGATTTCCGAATGTCGCACAACGGTGCCGCCAAAGGCTTGCCCCAAGGTCTGATGGCCAAGACATACCCCCAATAGCGGTGTCATTGTTTCTGCAGCCGCCAGTGTCAGGGGCAGACAAATGCCTGCCTGATCGGGATCACACGGGCCAGGAGAAAGCAGGATGCCTGCGGGGTTCAGACCCATAGCGTCTTGCACGGTCAGCGCATCATTGCGCACGACCTTTACGTCCGTCCCAAGCTCTCCCAGATAATGCACAAGGTTGTAGGTAAAACTGTCGTAATTGTCGATGAGCAGCAGCATGGGTCTTTCTTCTTCGTCGGGGCTGGCGGGGTGGGGGCCAATCGCGGTATACATGCGCAGGCAGACCAAGGCGCGTCAAGGGCGCGGGTGAGCCAACCGGCACGGATGAGATGCCGGGGGCACGTAAGTGGGGCAAGACGAGGACGTAGAGCATGGCACGAGGGTTTTTGTCGGGGGCCATCTGGGGCACGGTTCTAGCCGTGGGTGGCTTGGGAACTGTTTCGGTCCTGATGCCGCTGCCTAAGGGGATGAGTCAGCCGCTTCCCACACAAGAGCCCGTAGCTGTCGCGCAAACGACTGCTTCGGAAGCTGAGCTGGAAAACACACAGGCGCCAGAGAGTCCGGAACCGAAGACGGAGCCGCGCGGGGACGAGCCTGTTGCACCGACAGAAATAGCCGAGCCGCAGGCCGAGGAAAACGATGCAGCCTCCAAAGTGCCAAGCACGGGTGACTCTGCTGAGCCGACAGAGCTGCAAGTCGATGTAGCACCGGAAGCGGATATGGCTGCGCAGGAAACGCCCGATGTTGCGCAATCAGTTGACGCGCCGGAGCCGACGACATCTGATACGACGCCCGAAACCCAGACTGTCGAAGCGCCGGCAACGCCGGCGAGACGACCCGCCGATGTCAGTTTAGTCGAGCCGGAAACTGAGGCCCCCATGTTGGACAGTCCGGCAGAGCCACAGGACACCGCACCAACAGAAACGGCAGCCGCACCCATCCCAACACCGGACACGGGTGATGCGATCGCCGCATTCGATGCCCCGGACGTTGGAACGTCACCCTCCACGCTTTCGGCACCCGGGACGGAAGCAGCCCCAGGCAGTGCCGCCGCGCCGACGCTGAACGTTCCTCAAAGCGAAACGGAGCTGTCTGTCTCGACTGAACCTGCGCAACCGCCCGCGCCGCCAGTACCATCCATTGAAACACCGTTGGTGCCAGAGCCTGAAACCACCGCGCCTGATACCACCGCCGATGTCGGGGCCGAGACACAAAACGAAGTGGTCCCCAGCACCGAAAGTGAGGATCAACCCGCTGTCGCGGAACGCCCGCAGGTACGCCGTCTTGTGCCATCACAGCCGGAACCGGCTGAGGAGGACACCGCAACTGCAGCCCTGCGCCCAGCCATTGGAACGCCCGCGGCGCCTTTGACGGAACGCAGTCCGGGCAACTCGGGCCGCCTGCCGTCGATCGGCGGGGCAAGCGACGCTGCCGATACGCCGGAACCGGTTGATCCAGCAATCGACAAGAGCTTGCCGCCATTGCAACGCTTTGCTGCGCCAGCCGATTTCGATCCGGCGTTGCCGAAGATGTCCATTTTGATGATCGACGATGGTACAGGGCCGTTGGGGCCAGACACGCTTGATGGGTTCCCGTTTCCTGTGACCTTTGTGATTGACCCGGCACAACCCGGTGCAGATGAACGCATGTCAGCCTATCGAGCGTTGGGATACGAAGTGGCGGCGCTGGTCACGCTTCCGGCGGCGGCGCAACCCACAGATGTCGAACAAAGTCTTGGTGGTGCAATCGCAGCGATTCCAGAGGCGGTCGCGTTGATCGAAGCGCCGGGCGGTGAGCTGCAAGCGGACCGCAGCGTTACGGAACAGGTCACCAGCTTTGTCGCTGACAGTGGACACGGGTTGGTGTTTTTGCCCAATGGGCTGAACACGGCGCAAGCTATTGCACAACGTGAAAACGTACCTGCGCTTAGTATCTTGCGTGATTTCGATGGTGATGGGCAGGATGGCCGCACCAAGCGCCGCTTTCTTGACGGGGCAGCTTTCCGCGCGCGTCAGGACGGGGCCGTTGTGATGTTGGGACGTCTGACGCCTGACACACTGTCAGCCTTGGTTCTCTGGAGCCTGCAAGACCGTGCATCCAGCGTTGCAATGGTTCCTGTGTCGACGCTTCTGATCGAACAATCGAACTAAGCTGCTGTGGACGCGTTGATGTGTCTTTCGGTATCAGTCGACGCAATCTTTGCGCCACCGGTTGCCGCTTATGCTGACGCCCAAACCTGCATATGCCCGGCAAGGTCGCCATAACCAGTGAAACGCCGCTCAAAGGTCAGGCCCAATCTTGCGGCACAGCGTTCTGCCTGCACGGTCAGGGATGGATCGTCTGTTTGTGCCTGATAGACAAGCCTATCGTAATGTCCGAAATACATGTCTCGCAGGTCAGGGTGCCGGTCGAGCCCAAGAGGTTTCCAGACAAACGCGTCAAATTGGCGGACAAGGAAATCCGTCAGGTAAAACGCGGTGATTTCATCCCGAGCGGCAAAGGTATCAACGCCTTCGAAAAAGCTATAGCAATGCGGGCCGGCGATCATCTCAACACCCATCTCGGCGCACGCGGCTTCGAGCAAGCCACCTGTCCCGCAATCGGCATAGGCGATGAAGATTGCCTCGTAGTCTGCTCGGTGGCGGACGACTGCGCTACGCACTGCGTCGACAATCCTTTCAGGGTGATTGTGAAGGATGGCGGGAAGGCAGGTCAGGTCCAGATGGGTCCAGCCATTCGCATCACGCACCGCAAGAATTTCCCGCGCCAATGCACCACAGGCGATGATCAACACGCGCCCGTCTCCGCGTGCAGACAGTCCGGACTCGGTCAGTAGGGTGTCGTCAGGCAGGCTCGTCATCACCGGGCACATGGGCAAGGGCCCAACGCGCCAGAAGCGCCACAGCGATCAGTGCGGGCAACACCTTGAGAATGCCGAATTGCGCGAATGCCCAGACGGTCAGTCCGGATGCTGCAATAACCGCCAAGATCATCGAGGCGAATGTCGTCACTGGCATGTCGATCTCCTTGTCCTGAAAATATGGGACAGTTTGATCCATAATAAAGGGCCCCGCCGCATGGCGAGGCCCAAAAAGTGAAGATTTCGGTCATCTTATCCAGCGGCAAGCTGATTGTGCTTACGACCAACAAAGGTTTTCGCGGTTTCAACAGCCACGGCGGCATCGCGACAATAGGCGTCGGCGCCGATGGCCTTGCCGAATTCTTCGTTCAGAGGCGCACCGCCGACCAAAACGATATAGTCTTCGCGGATACCTTTCTCGACCAGCGTGTCGATCACCACTTTCATGTATGGCATGGTGGTGGTCAGCAGGGCGGACATACCAAGTATGTCAGGCTGTTCAGATTCAATGGCGTCCAGATAGGATTCGACTGGGTTGTTGATGCCCAAATCGACCACTTCGAAACCGGCTCCCTCCATCATCATCGACACAAGGTTCTTGCCGATGTCGTGGATGTCGCCCTTGACGGTGCCGATGACCATCTTGCCGACGCGGGGTGCGCCTGTTTCGGCCAGCAGCGGTTTGAGGATGGCCATGCCGCCTTTCATCGCGTTTGCCGCCAAAAGCACCTCGGGAACAAAGAGGATACCATCGCGGAAGTCATTGCCAACGATGGTCATGCCGCCGACCAGCGCTTTGGTCAGAATATCGTAAGGTGCCCAGTCACGCGCCAGCAAGATGTTGACCGATTCCTCGATCTCTTCCTTTAGACCGTCATAGAGATCGTCGAACATCTGCTCGACCAGTTCCTCGTCATTCAGATCAGCGAGGATGATATCGTCTTCTTCGTCAGCCATGTGTGTCACTCCAGACGCTGGCGCGACCGCCAGAGATTGTTTTAACGACTAATCGTCGTTTTCCGACGTAGCCACTTGGTGAAATCCGACATGCGCGGGAACGCAACCGACGCGGGGCTTTGAAGAGGCCCACAGAATGAGCTTCATCAACCAGACCTGGCTTGCCGATTCATTAGGCGCGGCGACGTCCGCGACGTTCACGTTTGGGTGCACCGCTCTGGTCGCCGGTGCCGTCGCTGTCGGAACTGAACGGACCGATCTCGGCCACGATCTGCTCCAACGTTGGCGCGTCGCCCTTGGGTGTGCTTTCCAACGCTTCGCGCATGGCGCGCAGGTGTTCGGGCATTGTGCCACAGCAGCCACCGATAATCTTGGCACCCGAATTACGCGCCAAAATCGCGTAGCGGGCCATCAGTTCCGGTGTGCCATCATAATGGATATGTCCATCGACATATTTCGGAATGCCAGCATTACCCTTGGCGATGATCGCGCGGTGTGTGCCTGTCGCAGTGAAGCCCAGAACCGTGCGCAGAAGATCCGACGCCCCCGTGCCGCAATTGGCCCCAAAGGCCAGAGGAGGGTTTGGCAGGGTTTCGATCATTTCTGCCATGCCTTCTGAAGTCATGCCCATCATTGTGCGACCGGCAGTGTCGAAACTCATCGTTCCACACCATGGCACGTCTGCCAGAGAAAATGCCTCGGCTGCGGCGCAGAATTCTTCGGGGGCGCTGATGGTTTCGACCCACATCACGTCTGCGCCGCCTTCCTTAAGGCCCTCTGCTTGTTCGTGGAACATCTCGACCGCGCTGGCGTGGGACAGGGTGCCGACAGGTTCCATGATCTCGCCAGTTGGACCGACGGATCCAGCGACGATGACCGGGCGTCCCGCCGAGTCAGCGATCTCGCGGGCCAGCTCGGCACCGATGCGCGACAGTTCCCGGGCGCGGTGCCCTGCATTGTGCAGTTTAAGTCGCGAGGCATTGCCGCCAAATGTATTGGTCAGGAACAAATCGCTGCCCGCATCCACCGCGCCACGATAAAGTGCGCGTATGTTGTCTGGCTTGGTTTCGTTCCAGAACTCGGGCGGATCCCCGCTTTCCAGTCCCATATTGAAAAGGTTGGTCCCGGTCGCGCCATCGGCCAGCAGCCAGTCGCGGGTGGACAGAAGTTCGTGCAGCGGGTTTGTCATGACAGGCCTGTCGGTCAGAGAGTTTGATCCTGCCTGTCACACTTGGCGTCTTGAGACAAATTCATAATTCTCAAGACCATTATGAATAGAGCGATCTGGGATCCGTTGGCGGGTCGCAGGAAACACGTTGTCGCGTTTCCTGCACTGTCAAACCAATTCCGTCTCGACCCTGCTGGAGGCTTCCAACGTTTTGTGCACCGGGCACTTGTCCGCAATTTCCAGCAGCTTTTGGCGTTGATCGCTGCTCAGGTCTCCAGTCACGGTGATCCTACGGCGGAAGAGGTCGATATTGGTGGCCGCCGGTGTGCTGGCATCCTGAGCGTGTACCTTGTCGTGGCTTACATCAACGGACACGTGCTGTAGCGGCCAACCTTTACGTCTTGCATACATCCGCAGCGTCATAGATGTGCAAGCGCCCAAGCCAGCGGCCAAAAGTCCATATGGAGAAGGCCCGCGATTTGTACCGCCATAAGCTAACGGTTCGTCGGACAGCAGGTGGTGTGGCCCTGCTTGGACGTCCTGCAAAAATCCGGCTGCATCGGCTTCGGCCACGCGCACGATTCCTTCGGGCGCACCAATCGGTGGGGCAGGCGGCGTCAGGTTCAAATACCGCCCGGCCCATGCGGCGATGACATCGGCTGCGTATTCAGCGTCGCGAGCTTGTGTGATCAGATGATCTGCATCATCCAGTGTGACAAAGCTTTTTGGATGGCGCGCTGCGGCAAAGATGTTTGTGGCGTTTTCGATTCCGACCACAGCATCGCGAGGCGCATGCATCACCAACAATGCAGCCTTAAGGTTCTTGATCACCGGCCCCAACATCTGCGCTTTCACATCGTCGACAAAGCCTTTGCCAATGACGAATGGTCGCCCGCCCAGATCAACCTGCGCCTTGCCTGCGGTCGTGATGTCGTCCAAGGCATCCGAGAAATTATGCGTTACATGGCCTGGATCATAGGGCGCGCCGATTGTTGCAACCGCTTTGACGCCTGTCATCTCGCCCGCCGCCCGCAAGATGGCGGCACCACCCAGCGAATGGCCGATCAAAAGCGACGGGGCCATGTCCCGACTTAGCAGATAGGCCGCCGCTGCATGCAGATCGTCGACGTTCGAAGAAAACGTTGTGTTTGCAAATTCGCCTTTGGAATGCCCCAGGCCAGTAAAGTCGAACCGAAGCACGGCAATCCCCATCGACGCGAGTCGGGCGGCGATCCGCCGTGCGGCAGGAATGTCCTTGGAACAGGTGAAACAATGCGCAAAAAGGGCCGTGGCCAAGTGTGGGCCCTCTGGCAGATCCAGCCGTGCGGACAGCGTGTCGCCGGAATGGCCGGGAAAAGTAATTCGTTCGGTGGTCATCAGATTAGTCCTTAGTGCCGGGGCAGAGCAGCGCGTTGGCGTTTCGTATAAGACGAGAGTGTGGGGTGTGTCGCCCTTGCACAAGCATTGTGTCGGGAGCGTCACACGATGGTGAGAGCCAGACATTGGATGGTGAACAGTGTTGCAGCCTTACTGGGCGGCGCCTTTTTTGGTGGTTTCGCGGGTGCCGTGCATCCGCTTGGGGACAGTCTCGCGGTGTTCCGAATCCCGATTGCCGTGGCTTTTGCCCTGTGGGTGATCTGGTCACCGTGGCCCGCTTGGATCAGGTGGTTCATCGCCGTGCTGTGCCTTGCCGCGATGGGGCAGGTCGTGGCGCAGAAATACGTATCTCACCCCGATGGGCCGATCACCATTTACCAGAAGAACCTGCTGTTCCAGAACGATCAGGTCGAAGCACTTGTCGCCGACATTCGCGCCATGCGCCCCGACATCATCACTTTGCAGGAACTGACTTCGCGCAATGCGGGTTTGGTGCGTGAACTGCGGGCAGAGTACCCGTATCAGGCCAGTTGTGCGCTTGTCGAATGGGCGCGGGTGGCGATCTTATCGCGCTGGCCTGTGGAAGGTGAGATTTGTGTTGAAGGCGATGCCTTGGTCGGCATTCAGGTCGTTGCGCCCGAAGGCACGTTCTGGGCATTCAGCGTGCATCTGTCTTGGCCGTGGCCGCATGGTCAGGCCAAACATCTTGAACGGCTTATACCTGTCTTTCAGGATCTGGACGCACCCGTCGTCGTTGCAGGCGATTTCAATATGGTGCCGTGGTCATTCGCCCTGCGCTCTATTGAACGCAGTATCGACGCCACGCGGGCCGGACCGCTGTTTTCGACCCTCACTAAAATGTGGGCACCGTTGCCCATCGACCATGTTTACGCGCCGGGCGGGGGCCAGGCCGCGCCACGGCCCTTACTTGGTTCGGACCATAACGGCGTCTTGGCCAAGGTGTTTGTGTTCGAGCCTTAGGTAGGAAACCCCATCAAAGCGGCGTCGAACGGGTATTTCGAAAGGTTCTCATAACCGGTTTCCGTAATCAGCACTTGATCTTCAAGTTTGATCGAGAAGTCGCTGCCAACTTCGCCCACCAGAACTTCAACACAGAGCGTCATGCCCGGCTCAAGCGGGTAGTCGAATGCGCCGGGAACGGCTTGATCGGGATAGGCGACTAGCGGCCACTCGTCACAAAGACCCACACCGTGCATCAAGCAGCCATATTTCTGCGCTTGGTATTTCTCATGCAGGACATGGGTGCGCGCAGTCAGTTCAGGGATTGTCACCCCGGGTTTGAGCATCTCCATATTGGTCATGATGTGTTCGTAGGAATGCTGCATCGCTTCGATCATGTCGGGGCGGGGGGCGCGGTCACCAATCCACCATGTCCGACTCATGTCGGTACAGATGCCGTAGCTGCCAACCAGATCGGTGTCGAACGCCACGATTTCATTGTTCTGCACGATCCGTCCGCCGCATTCCTGAAACCATGGATTGGTGCGCGGACCAGAGGTCAGCAGCCGCGTTTCGATCCATTCACCACCGCGCCGGATGTTTTCGGCATGCAACACCGCCCAGATGTCGTCTTCGGACACGCTGCCACCGGGCACATGGGTGCGGGCAAAGCGCTCCATCTCGGCCATGGCCACCTCGCAGGCGTGAACGGAACAGCGCATCGCCTTGATTTCGTCCGGGCCTTTGATGGAACGTGATTTCTCGGTGACCTCTTCGCCCTCCATGATGTCGAACCCCTGCGCCTCAAGCGCGCGAAGGCCATGGATCATGATCTTATCCACTGCCAAGCGTTTGTTACCGGGGGCATGTTCGGCCGACAACACGCGAACATCGTTGGCGAATACATCTGCAGCCACATCCACTTTGTCGCCACGATCGAAATAGAAAAGGTCCGCCCCGGAACGCGCCTCGCGCACCAAAGGGTTGAACGACGACAGGAAGGGCGAGTTCTTGTAGTCCCAGATCACCATGTACCCATCGGCACACAGCAGTACCGCGCGGAACGGGTTATGGGTGTTCCAAAGCTGCATGTTGGTGCTGTCGGTGGCGTAGCGAATGTTGAGCGGGTCAAACATCAACAAACCAGCATAATCGCGATCCACGATATGCTGAGTCAGGCGCGCCCAACGGAAGCGGCGCATCTCTTGCAGGTCCGGCAAATCCAGTCCTGCGGCAGCCCATTCGGCATAGGCCAACTGAGTAGGTCCGATCTCGACCCTGTCCTGATCGTTAGGAGTGTTGTCGCCCGTGGTGGCCCCACGGGTTGGGTCGATTTTGCGGGTGTCGCGAAAATGGGTGTTCATGGCGGGGTCTCCTGCGGTGATGCTGAACAGGAAACCGGGGGCAAACGCGCCGATTTGCGACCATGTTTGGCTTGAGGCATGACGCTTTTGACCTTGCTGCAAATGCAAAATGCGCCTCTGTGGTGTCTTTTCTAAAACCCGCAGAAGGGCTAATCCTGCTGCATGATCCTTCAACGTTGTTTGCCATACGATGTGATGACACCGCGACCGTTGCCAGGGATCGCTCCTTTGGGCGATTCGCCTTGGTTTCTGGTGGACGACGCCTATGCCGCGCAGATGGCGGAACGGTTGCGGTTGATGGCGTCACGGCGGGATGATGTGATCGCCACCGCCGATCCTGATGCAAAGGCCCTTTCCAAGATGATGGAGGCCGTGCTGGATCACTTGCCGCCGGGGTTTGCGCGGTCGGTGGATGTGATCACGTGCCCCGATGGGCGGCGCGTGAGGATCGACGCGTCAGACCCGTTTGGCACATTGGGTCAAATTCTGGAGGACGACATCTGTTTGATGGAAAAGCGTGGGAACGAACACGTTTTGACGGGCGCGGTTCTTTGCTTTCCGGCCAGCTGGCGTCTGCGCGAAAAAATTGGTCATCCGCTGACCCATATCCATATCCCGGTCAAAAGCTATACCGACGATATTGCCCGTCGGGTGCAGCGCTTGTTTGATGGGGTGCGGTATGGTTCGCCGATTTGGCGGTTCAATGCGCTCTGGTATGACGATCCAAACCTATACCAGCCGCGCTCGGAAACCGAACCTCGACCACTGCCCAAAGCTGGTAAAACGCCCTTCTTGCGCACGGAACGCCAAGTGCTGTGGCGATTGCCCGAAAGTGACGCCGTGTTGTTCACGATACACACGTTTATACTCAGGCGAGAGATGATTGACCAGTTAGCAACCTAATGTTGAAACTCCGTACATATTGACGGAGTATTTTTCGATGTTTTTTTCCAATATCCCCTTTTTCGGGGCTGCGACGCTGGCCGCATTTGGAATTGTGCTGACCGCTTTTGGCATCAAGTCGATTCAGCAAACCCGCTATTTTCGTGTTCATGGCACGCGCCACGATGCCGTGGTTACGTCAGTTTCTGTTCTCAACAACGGAGAAGGACGAAAGAGCTATTGGCCGACCTTTCAATTCACGGACGCCGATGGTCGAAAGGTGAAGAAATCGACCAATGTGGCGGATTCCAGATTCGATTTCGAGGTAGGTAGCACACATGCCATTCTAGATTTGACGCACGCCACGGCAGTTGTGTTAGCCGACCGCAAAACGGACGACTATTTTGGCTATGCTTTGTCTGCTGGCGGAGTGGTCTGCCTTGGTATTGGCTTGATCGGTATGGTGGCCTGACCCTAACTTCCAGTGCGCTGGGCGGAATAGACGATGGCGCGTAGGTAGTTGCCGCTGTCGTTCCAGACCGACAAGACGTTAAAGTTTGCCGTCCCTTCGCCAAAGGGCTGACCGGGCTGCCAACCGTTGCGACGCAGCATGTTTGCTGCCGTAGCCAGTGCATCAACCGCATTGTACGGGTCGGCGCGGCCATCGCCATTGCCGTCCACACGGTACTTGAGCCAGTTGCCAGCTAGGAATTGCATATGTCCCAATTCGCCAGATGGCCCGCCTTTGGTGTTGGGGGACAAGACACCGGAATCCACCATGTCCAACGCTGCAATAGCATGCGGTTCAAACCGGGGATGACGGCGACAATAGGACGACAGTGTCACGGCACCGTCAACGACCGAGGTCCCGCCAAGGTAACCGCCCCAGCTTGTCTCCAGCCCCCAGATGGTCGCAAGAATTCCGGCTGGTACGCCGAAATTCCGTTCGATCGACGAAAACGTGTTGGGATTGCGCGCGATCTTGGCTCGGGTTTGGTTAATGAAGTTCTCAGCCGTGCTGCCCGAACGTTTCGCCAAAAACTTGGCCGGGTCACCCTGCAACGTTCCTGTCTGGTTGCGAGGGTTCGATTCAAACCGCCACGTAATGTCCGACAACCGTGCGTTCTGCAGTGCGGTCAGTCCGCGCTGTCCGACGCCCGCAGCAGCAGCCTGACCGGCAAGCGTTTGCTTGTATTGTGCAAACGCTCCTTTGCTCGTGATACATTCTGCCGAGTAGGCGGGAAGGGTTGCGCAAAGCGACAGGCAGGCAGCAGCAAGAATACGACGCATTAAAAACACTCCAACAAACTTTGGTTGGTGAGACGTTAACAAATGCGTGCTTATGGGCAAGCGAGAACGCGCGTTCAAACTGGATTGGCCGCGTGTTCTATGTTCGCTCAGAGGATCTCGGGAAGGTGCGGCGCCATACCGGTTTGCGCCAATACCGCATAAAGACCTGCCACACCCAGCGCCATCGCGCCGGAGCGTACATCTTCGCCACGCACGAGGTTGTGAACGATCAACGGGATCGCCAAGGGTGCCGCGATCAATGCTGTTGTGAATGAAATGGCCCAAGCAGACAGACGCATCTGGGATGTCTTGGCGCGACGCTCCTCTAGTTCCATGCGTTCGACCTCTTCAAGCGTGACACCGTTCATCTGGGCGCGCACTGCGTTCATCATCCAGCTGTCCATCTGAACGGCTTTGCGCCGCTGGGTCGCGCGCTGTTTGCTGGTCACCTTAACTTTACGTGGGACGATGCGTGTACGTGCGGCCGCGTGCTCGGCAACGGAAACGCCTGCTGCGAGGAATTCTGCGGCTGCGATCGGATGCTTGGAGCCGTTCCAAAACACAGTATGGGCTTCAAAGCTGCGGCAGAGATCAGCCGCGACATTTGCGAGGCGCGATGCGCTGACAGATGCATCTGCCCCCCGGCTTGCCACCATGACAACACTGCTGGTACCGACTTCATCGATGGCGAGTGTCAGAGTGTCTGTGTCACTTACAATCCAGTCTATATAATCACGCGTCAGCGGCTGGCGTTGAAACGACACCCGTTGCTGCGACAATGACTGATGGATAGCGGGCACGACAGATTGGCAAAGCGCGTCGCGCGTTTTATTCGTGACCAAGCTGATCACTGTGACGTCCGAATTTGTCATCCTTGCACCTCCCCAGGTTCAATGGAGTGTTCCCTTGCTAAGGATATAAGTCTCGGAATGTGTCCGAAATGCGCACCAAATCTGGCTCAAATTGGAAATTTGACCAGTTTTGGGCTTTTATGAGGGTTTGTCCGGCTGGGGCGGTCCGGTTAGGGTAGTTCACTTGCTGTAGTGTTCTTTCGCCTGTTCTTTCAGCTTGTCAAAGTTGTAGGCCTTCTTGGCTTGATCGGCCAACTCCATTTGACCCTCAAGGGTGCCGTAGTATTCGGCTTCTTCCTTGCTCACATTGCCGGTCGTCAGGCGCAGGCCCATCGAGTTAATTGTTCGTCGCGCTTCGCGAATCTCCGGGTCGTCGTTGCCGTCAATATACATGGTCTTCAGCGTGGACACAGCAAACGCCGTGTTCTTCAAGGCTGTGGAGGCGTCGGCAAGTCGGTCTTTGTTCTGGGCGAAATAGATCGTGCCCGTCGCAGCGCCGATTGGCATGACGACAAGGATCAGAATCCCAAGCAGAATGTATTTGCCCATCGACCCTTTCGGACCTTTGTCTTTCGGTGCACGGGGGCCATCTCCGCCTCCGCCATTCCGCGGGGGAGGCGGTGGCGTTTGGGATGGCTGCACGCCGTTCTTGGCATTGAGTCGCGCTATCCGATCTTGGAAATCGTCACTCATCGGGTCAATCCTCGTGCAAATGCATCAAAATGGCCCAACCCAAAGGCTGAACCACGACAAACGTTCGCATCTGGTTTAGACCTGCCTGCGACGGAAGAGGGGCTATTGTTGGGCAAGCAACCGCCGCGATGTTCCGTGTCACCAGTCAGAAAAAAGGCGCCCCATGAGGCGCCTTTTCCGAAGTTCAATTCTTATCGCTAAGATCAGCTGCTGTAATACAGCGCGAATTCCACCGGATGCGGTGTCATTTCGTAGGCTTCAATCTCTTCCATCTTCAGGTCGATATAGCCGTCCAACTGGTCTTTGGTGAACACGTCGCCAGCCAGAAGGAAGTCATGATCGGCCTGAAGCTCTACAACTGCTTCACGCAGGCTGCCGCAAACGGTTGGGATGCCCGCCAGCTCTTCTGCAGGAAGATCATAAAGGTTCTTGTCCATGGCTTCGCCCGGATCGATCTTGTTGGTGATACCGTCAAGGCCAGCCATCAACAGGGCTGCAAAGCAAAGGTACGGGTTCGCGGTGGGATCGGGGAAACGAGCCTCGACGCGCTTGGCCTTCGGGCTTTCAGTCCACGGAATACGAACACAACCCGAGCGGTTGCGAGCGGAATACGCGCGCAGAACGGGGGCTTCGAACCCTGGAACCAGACGCTTGTAGCTGTTGGTCGACGGGTTGGTGAATGCGTTAAGCGCCTTGGCGTGGGTCAGGATGCCGCCGATGAAATACAGCGCTTCCTGGCTCAGATCGGCATACTTGTCGCCAGCGAAAAGCGGCTTGCCGTCTTTCCAGATCGACATGTTGACGTGCATGCCCGAACCGTTGTCACCCTTGAGCGGCTTCGGCATAAAGGTTGCCGAACGGCCATAGGACTGCGCAACGTTGTGGATGATGTACTTGTACTTCTGAAGTTCGTCGGCCTGCTTAACAAGCGAGTCAAAGATCAGACCAAGTTCATGCTGGCTGGTCGCCACTTCGTGGTGGTGCTTGTCGACCTTCATGCCGATGCGCTTCATGGTGGACAGCATCTCGGAACGGATGTCCTGGCCGTCGTCCATCGGGTTTACCGGGAAGTAGCCGCCTTTATAGGTCGGACGGTGGCCCAAGTTGCCCATTTCGAATTCGGTGTCTGTATTCCATGCGCCGTGATCGGCATCGACCTCAAATGACACTTTGTTCGGCGCAACTGCGTAGCGCACGTCGTCAAACAGGAAGAATTCAGCTTCCGGGCCAAAATAGGCCACGTCACCAATGCCCGAAGACTTGAGATACGCTTCCGCCTTGGCTGCCGTGCCGCGCGGGTCGCGGTTATAGGCTTCGCCGGTGTCGGGTTCGACAACCGAGCAATGCACACACACAGTCTTTTCAGCATAGAACGGGTCGATATACGCGCTCTCAGTGTCGGGCATCAGTTTCATGTCGGAGGCTTCGATGGACTTCCAGCCCGCGATGGACGAACCGTCGAACATGAAACCTTCTTCGAGGAAGTCTTCATCCACTTGGTCGGACATCACTGTCACGTGCTGTAGTTTACCGCGTGGGTCGGTAAACCGGATGTCAACATACGCGACATCTTCGTCCTTGATCATCTTGAGAAGCGCTTCAGTGCTCATTCTCTCATCCCTTTCACTGAGTTTGGGTCGTTATTCGTATGATTATCGGTGGAGTATCAGATCGCGTCGGATCCGGACTCACCGGTACGGATTCGGATGGCCTGTTCGACAGGCGATACGAAAATCTTGCCGTCGCCGATCTTGTCAGTCTTGGCGGCATCAACAATGGCAGCAATTGCGCCATCGACCTGATCGTCATCAAGGACAACTTCGATCTTAACCTTGGGCAGGAAGTCGACGACGTATTCGGCACCACGATACAATTCCGTGTGACCTTTCTGTCGACCGAAGCCTTTGACTTCCACAACGCTCAGGCCCTGAATGCCAGCGTCTTGAAGGGCTTCCTTAACTTCGTCGAGTTTGAAGGGTTTGATGATGGCTTCAATCTTTTTCATGGCGGGTCCCTCGCTCCTGCGTTGCGGTCGTCAGACCACTTCTGTTTGAGGGCCACAATCGACTAGGGTAAATGAAGAGCCTGACGGCGCTGGGATTGAAATGCAGCGCTCAAAAAAAAGGCAAGTTGCACAAAAAGCGTGCAGAACTGAATCGCCGAGAGGATCAGACGTGACCGAATTGCTCACCTCCGCCCAGATGCGCGCTATTGAACTTGCTGAAATTGAGTCGGGTTCTGTTACAGGGCTGCAACTAATGGAGCGCGCTGGAAGAGGTGCGGTAGATACCGCGCTGGCAAAATGGACTGAACTAGCACACGGGGCGCATCGTGCATTGATCCTGTGTGGGCCGGGTAACAATGGCGGGGACGGGTTTGTCATCGCGCGTCGCCTGACGGATCTTGGCTGGTCGGTCGATGTCTTTCTTTACGGCGATGCGGCAAAGCTGCCGCCAGATGCAAAAGCCAATCACGACCTTTGGCTGAGTATGGGGGTAGTATTGCCGTTCGATGCAACGGCGATCTGGGGCTGTGAGCGTCCTGACCTTTTTGTTGATGCTGTGTTCGGCACGGGACTCACACGCCCACTGCCCGAAGAACTGGCCATGGCGCTTGAGGTTCGGATGATGGGCAACTGGAAGCGCGGCCATGCGATCCGCCGCTTGGCGATCGACTGTCCGTCAGGCCTGAACCTTGACACGGGGATCGTCCCGAATTCCGACGATGGCAAAATGCCGAGGGTTAACACGGCACATCTTACGGTGTCATTTCACAGCTTGAAAGCGGGCCATCGACTAGGTCTTGGGCCAACCGTTTGTGGTGACGTGCAGGTGGTTGATATCGGACTAAACGGGCCGGATGCTGCCGAGTGCGCCATGATCGGAACCGACCCTGATCCTGAACGAGCACGATTGATCGATCCCAGCTTTGGCGATCACCCGCTTCCGCCACGCATCTGGCCCGGTGCGATGATCGCCAAGCTGCGCGGACAAGGGCACAAATACGACTACGGCCATGCCATGATTCTCGCGGGCGGACCGGGACGTGGCGGGGCCGCGCGGATGGCCGCGCGCGCGGCATTGCGCAGTGGCGCAGGACTGGTCACGGTGCTCTGTCCGCCAAACGCGCTTCAGGAAAACGCCTGTCATCTGAACGCAGTGATGCTGCGTGCGTGCGCCGACGCGTCAACCTTTCGTCAAATCGTCGACGACCGGGTCACCGCGCTGTGCCTTGGCCCAGGACTTGGGGTGGGGCCGGATACGCGCGCTCTGGTCACTGCGGCATTGGAGCATCGCAGAGCTGAGCGCTGCTGGCGCGACCCCGTGGTTGTGCTGGACGCGGACGCGCTCACCTCTTTCCAAGACGATCCCTCTTCGCTTTTTGCGCTGCTCCACCCGCGAACGGTCCTGACCCCGCATGAAGGCGAATTTTCGCGCCTTTTCCCCGACCTCGCGCAATCTGAACGCGCACTGCGGTCAAAGATCGATGTGGTTCGCAGTGCTGCAGATCGGGCGGGGTGCATCGTGCTGCTGAAGGGCGAGGACACCGTGATCGCCCAGCCAGGCGGCGGTGCAAGCGTACACAGCGCTGCAAGGGACCGGGCCGTGCCGTGGTTGGCGACTGCCGGGGCAGGGGACGTGCTGGCCGGGTTGATTGCCGGGCTTGCGGCCCCCGAAACAGCGCCGAATCTGTTCTGCGTGACCGAAGCAGCCGTCTGGTTGCATTGCGAAGCTGCGCGCCATTTTGGCCCGGGATTGATCGCCGAAGACCTTCCGGAAATGCTTCCCAAAGTTTTCTCGAGTCTCGCGCATTAGGAAACTTCGGATGAAGTTTCTTGGGCGTCAGGAATTTTGAACGAAAATTCTGCTCGCATCAGCCCGTGAGCTTTGCTAGTCACCAGCGCAATGCGGGTGTGGCGGAATTGGTAGACGCACCAGATTTAGGTTCTGGCGCCTTTGGCGTGGGGGTTCGAGTCCCTTCACCCGCACCAACTTCATCCATCTCGCCATCTGTCCAGTCGCGCCATCCTGCCGAATAGCGATCCCCGTTGACAGACAGCCCTTCGTGACGCTATCGCACTGCCCGGTACCAGATTTTCAGGTGCTGCGTGTCGCCCGTCGCGTGGCCTGTTCCAGCAGGCAAATGAGCGGGCCCTTTGGACAAACAAAAATGGTTGGAAAGCTGTTTGCGTCCGGTGATTTGCACGCCGACAGGCGAGCTGAATTCGCCGAGACTTTGGCGTATCTTGGAGATCTGGATGCGGCAATCGACGTGCTTCGGGGCGCTTTGGAATTGGTGCCGGGGTGGGGCGCCGGTTGGTTTCGCATAGGTGAATTCTTCGAGCGTTCAAATGATTTGGCGGCTGCGGCGCACGCATGGGCGCGCGCGGTCAAAGAAGCGCCGGACGACCCTTTCGGTGCTGGATTGCGCCGCGACCTATTGCGAGAGCAGCCGCTAAGCGAAACAATGCCACCGGCTTTTGTTGAGATGCTGTTCGATCAATATGCGCCGCGTTTCGAAGCGTCGCTGCTTGAGCACCTCGAGTATCAGGGGCCTGTGCTGATCGCGGATGCTTTGAACCAAGGGCCGGGTTGGCCGGTGCGCCGGGCTTTAGATCTTGGTTGCGGAACCGGGTTGATTGGGCCGGTTTTGCGCCCGTATTGCGTTCACCTCAGCGGAATGGACCTGTCGCAAGCGATGCTGGACGAAGCACTTGCCAAGGGGCTCTATGACCAACTCGAAAAAGCGGACATTCAAGAGCTTCCTATCATGGCTGGCCACTACGATCTGATTGTTGCGTCAGACGTGTTCAACTATCTTGGTGCGCTGGAACGGATCATTGGATGGTGCGCAGCCAGCCTCGCAGTTGATGGTCGACTCATTTTTACTGTTGAACGTTCCCAAAACGAAGACGTGCCTTTGACCCTGTGCCAAAGTCGGCGATTTGCCCACGGGCGTCAGTACGTTCACGGTCTATTGCGGACAGCGGGTTTTGGCACAATCAGGATTGAAGATGTGGTGCTGCGCAAAGATCGCGGAGTTGCCGTGAATGGCTTTTGCGTCATGGCCTGTGGTCTGAATGGCCCCGGGCAGCATCACGACGATCGTGAATCGGAGCTACCTGTAGATGCTTAGGGCATACTGCGTATTTCCGCTTGCGCCGCATGGGTCGCGCCTCTAAGACGCGGTGGATTTTGACCGCCGCGGACGCCTCCGCGGCCCCTATGCAATGGATAAGGACGACATGCAGGTCACCGAAACCCTCAATGAAGGCCTCAAGCGCAGCTACTCGATCACCGTCTCGGCGGGCGAGTTGGACGCAAAGGTCAATGACAAGCTCAAAGAAGCGCAGCCTGAAATCGAGATGAAGGGCTTCCGCAAAGGCAAGGTGCCAATGCCGCTTCTGAAGAAGCAGTTTGGCCAGCGCCTTTTGGGCGAAGCCATGCAGGAAACCATCGACGGCGCGATGGCCAAGCATTTTGAAGACAGCGGCGACAAGCCGGCGCTCCAGCCTGAGGTCAAGATGACCAACGAGGATTGGAAAGAAGGCGACGACATTCAAGTTGATATGTCTTACGAAAAACTGCCCGAAATGCCCGAGGTTGATCTTTCCTCGCTGAAGCTGGAAAAACTGGTGGTCAAGGCAGGCGATGCCGAAGTTGACGAAGCGCTCAAGAACCTCGCTGAAACCGCGCAGGATTTCAAAGATCGCAAGAAAGGCTCCAAGGCCAAGGACGGCGATCAGGTTGTAATCGATTTCCTGGGTAAGGTTGATGGCGAACCGTTCGAGGGTGGCGCTGCGGAAGACTACCCGCTTGTGCTTGGCTCCGGCTCGTTCATTCCCGGTTTCGAAGAGCAGCTTGTCGGCGTTAAGGTCGGTGAAGAAAAGAACGTTGAAGTCAAATTCCCCGAGGAATACGGCGCAGAAAACCTAGCTGGCAAAGACGCAGTGTTCGAATGCACTGTGAAAGCCGTCAAAGAACCATCGGCTGCCGAAATCAACGATGAGCTGGCTACCAAATTCGGTGCCGAAGATTTGGCAGCTTTGAAGGCTCAGATCTCTGAGCGTCTGGAAGCCGAATATGCAGGGGCCGCGCGTCAGGTGATGAAGCGTGACCTGCTTGATCAGTTGGACGGAAAGGTATCCGTCGAATTGCCGCCATCGCTGGTCGAAGCCGAAGCCAAGCAGATCGCGCATCAGCTGTGGCACGAGGAAAACCCCGAAGTTGAAGGCCACGATCATCCCGAGGTCGAGCCAACAGAAGAGCACACCAAGTTGGCTGAACGCCGCGTAAAGCTGGGTCTGTTGCTGGCCGAATTGGGTCAGAAAGCCGAGGTCACCGTGACGGACGCTGAAATGACTCAGGCCATCATGAACCAGGCGCGTCAGTACCCCGGTCAGGAGCGCGCGTTCTTCGATTTCGTGCGTCAGAATCAGCAGATGCAGCAGCAGCTACGTGCGCCAATCTTTGAAGATAAGGTTGTCGATCACGTGGCCGAGCAGGCAAGCGTGACTGAAAAAGAAGTTTCCAAAGACGACCTTGAAAAGGCCGTTGAGGCGCTTGACGAAGAATAAAAGTCACGTGATGTGTCTTTGGGAAAGGGCCGTCCGATAGGGCGGCCTTTTTCTTTTGGCTGGCAGTTGTTTCGCGCGCATCCTGATAATCACAAGGCGTCTAGGTGTTACGCTGACAGCATATGTTCAAATGTCTGGAACGGGCTGATTTCGTCTGGCAAGGCGATGACCCCAAGCCCGGGCGTGTCGGGGATCGGCATCTGTGCTTTCGTTAAGGTACCGCCCCATAGGTCGAATGCGTCACGCAGTGGGTTGGGGTTCACGTCGACCTCAAGAAGACCATCTCCCCCTGCGGCAGCCAATAGATGTCCTGATGCGATAAGGCCAATCCCGCCGCCAAGGAAATGCGGACAATATCGAAGGCCTGCTGCGCGGATCGCCTGCGCCACCGGCCAGCAGCCACTGAAGCCGCCCCATTTGGCGATGTCGGGTTGCAAGACACCAAAGATTCCGGTGGCGATCGCGTCGGCAAAACCACGGGTTCCGGTAATGTTTTCCCCCCCGGCCAACGGGATAGGGCTTTGGTCTGCAAGCGCGCGCCAGTGGGTAAACGAGGCGTCGGCGGGCAGGGGCTCTTCAAGCCAGCCCAATGGCATCTCGCGGCAGGCGGCGACAAAGTGTTCGGCTTCGGGCAGTGCCCAGGCCTGATTGGCATCTGCGCAAAGGGTTTCACCGGGATTGAGGGCTGCGAAGATCTGAGTCAGCAGCGCGGTGTCACGTGTGAGGTCGAAGCCGACCTTGACCTTGTAAGCAGAGAAACCTGCCTCCCGGCTTTGCGCAATCTGTTGTTCGGCTTGCACGATGGCGATGCCACTTGCGTAGCAGGGAACGCTCTGCTCGGCTTTTGAATTGAGAAATCGTGCCACAGACAGACCAGCGCGTCGGGCCTCAAGGTCGGTCATGGCGGTGTCGAGTCCAGCGATCACCTGTCGAAACGGCCCCCATTCACCGCATTGCAGTGCGCGGATATGGGTCTTTTCTGTGAGCTGCGTAAAAAGATCGCTTGCGCTGTCAAAGCTTTGTCCCACCAGAAGGTCAGCCATGTCCTCGACCAACAGCCGCGCGCGATGTTCGGCCCCGGCGGCGGGCCAGTTGGCAAAAATCTCGCCAAACCCAAACGCGCCTTCGCTGTCCTCGAGCCGGACAAAAACCGCCGGACGGTTGTGCATGACGCCAAAGGATGTGGCCACCGGTGACGCAATCGGCACACGGTAGGCAGTGACGGTGATGTGGGACAAGGTGATTGGCATAAAGACAGCACAGCAGGATGCGCCCCCAAAGGCAAGCGTGCCGATGAGAGACGCAGGCCAAGCTGCAGTCCTTTAGAAAAAGAGGTGACGTCACCTGAGTAGGGTGGACATCCTCTCCCCAATGCAGAGCCTTTTCAAGGCTCCGTACCTATACCCGCCGAAACGGGCCTGTGAGACGCGTCTCTCATGGTCTGAACGCACAATGCGTCCGTAGAGAGAGGGGTTTCGCCTGCGGTATCCCGCCAACAGACGAGAGGTATGTCGGATCCGATGGTTGGTGTATCCTTGAGACCGGTTAATTGTTTCGTACCCATGCGTACGGTTACAGAGAGGTTGGGTGCATTTGTGCTTGAGGTGGTGAAGTGCGGCTGTGCGGACTATCTGGACCTTGGAATAGCTCAGGTAAATGACCGCTTTCGGGCGTAACGCCCCAAAACGATCACCAGTTGCAAATGGCTATTCGAGTAAGGATATAATGTCTGAATATCCGCGTGCCTTTGCATGCCCGAGCGGGGTGACGCCGTCGCGGTCTGTAATCGTTTGATCCGCGCCAGCCTCAACAAGGATTTGAACAGTTTTCACGTGGTCTGCCCCACCATCGCCCAAGACGACAGCCTCCATCAATGCGGTCCATCCAAGGTTATTGACGTGATCCAGTGGTGCGCCGCCGGCCACCAAATGCGCGACGACCTCGTGATGGCCAAGATGCGCCGCAGCGATAAGCGCCGTGCCGTCGTAAACGCTGGTGATCAAGGTGGGATCGTTACCCAGCGTCATGGCGAGCGAGACGAGGTCAGGATCATCCGCAACTGCCGCAATCGTTAGCACGTCATAGACGCGGTTTTCCAAGGCGTTCATGTCCGCACCACCAGCGGCCAATGCTGCAATCACATCATCATGTGACGCGAAGGCTGCGACATGTGCCGGTGTCCGCGCCGATCCGTCCCGGGCATTCGGGTCGGCCCCGTCTGCAATCAATTGCGCAATGTCATCCGCACGCCCTTCATGGGCGGCGAGATGCAGGCCGCTGTAGGACGCGATGTCCGACGCGGTTGGGGCGGTTTGGGCATGCGCCATTCCTGACAAGGAAAAAGCTGCTGCGATGATCAAAGGGCGTATCATGTGGATTTCCTTTCAGCACAAGTGGCCCACCCCGTCAGGGGCAGGCCATGTGATGGGTTACTCGGCACCGATAGCATCAAGGCCTGCGCGGCCGCATGTCTCGTCAATCGCACCGGATGGGGCACCGCCGACACCGATCCCACCAACCAAGGCGCCGCCAATGCGGATCGGCAGACCGCCTGCTTGGATCACCAAGCGGCTGTCCATGTCACGCAAGCCGTCATTTTCGGGATTGGACCCGATAAAGCCCGCCAGTCCAGCAGTATCGCGGCCCATGCTGGCAGAGGTGAAGGCCTTGCCGGTGCTGGACCCGACAGTATGGGGGCCAGCGTTATCTGCGCGCAAATGCACTTTGGTCTCACCGCTGTCCGCGACGATAGCAACGCTGACATTGTAGCCTTCGGCAGCACAGTCGTCGACAGCCGCTTGGGCGGCGGTCATGGCCATCGCCAAAGGCAGGTAAGGTGCGGTTGGCAGGTCTTGGGCCACGGCTGCGACAGGTGTCAAAAGGGCAGTGGCGAATGCGAGAGTGCGGATCATGCGAGGCTTCCTTTTATTAAGTTGATGCCCCGGTTCTAAATCGCTGATGCAAGTGGCGATATTCGTAGTAACCCCAATCAATTGGGTAGTTCTACGGATCAGCCCTGCGCGTCCAACCAAATCCGCGTCAGCTCTGCCGCAGAGGATGTGCCCGCCTTGGCCGCAATCGCAGCACGGTGGCTTTCGACGGTGCGCGGTGACAGGCCAAGCGCCTGCGCAATCTGCTTTGTCGTGAGGCCCTTGGAGATCATGCCCAACACTTCGCGTTCACGGGCAGATAGGTGATTCACCAAGGCAATCGCCTCGGCCCGTTCTGCCGATATTTGCGACTGACTTTCGAGCGCCGTATGACCTTTCTGGATCGCATCGATGAGGTCTTGCTCATCCACCGGCTTGCTGAGAAAATCAATTGCGCCATTGCGAAACGCACGGCGACAAGCCTCAATATCGCCGTGGCCGCTGATGATAACCGTCGGCCAGTCAATGCCTTGCGCGGCCAGTTTTTCTTGCAACTTCAGGCCGGAAATCGCGGGCATCCGAATGTCGAGGATCAGACAACCCGCCGTCAGGCCCCTCGCTTGGCTCAGGAAGACTTCGGGCACTGCATAGCTGCGCACCGTCAGGCCCACCGTTTCCAGCAAGAGCGACAAGGCATCGCGCACAGCGTCGTCATCATCAACCAGATAGACATAATTGCTCATGGCGCGGCGCTTTCTGCTGCATGGAGGAACGACACGCGGAATGTTGTCTGCTTTACGTCAGGGACAAGCAGAATATCACCATCCATTTCTTCGACCAGCCGCTGACACAAGGCGAGGCCCAGCCCTGTGCCATTGGGCTTGCCTGTCACAAAAGGCTCGAAGATTCGTGGCTTCAAACCATCCGCAACGCCGGGCCCCTCATCGCTGACTTCAAGGATGACAAGCGTGCCTTGGAGCCGGGTTGTGACGGTTACTTTGGCCGCGTCTGACGCCTCAAGCGCGTTGCGCATCAGATTGAAAATAATCTGCTCCAGTGCGACAGGATCAGCATTGATCATCAAGGGATCATCGGGAAGTATCAAGGATACCACGGCACCTTTGTTGGTCGCGTCTCGTGCAAGCAGTTGCTCTACATTCCGTGCGGCTTGGTTCAGGGAGCAGGCTTTAACCTCTGCTCGGTTTGGTTTGCTCCACCTGCGCAGGCGCTCAAGAATGTCAGCCGCGCGTTGCGCTTGCGTGACAGTGTCGTCGAATACGCTGCTGAGACGCGCTACATCACCACGTTTCGCCAGATGGCGGCCTGCTTGCGCTTGGCTAAGAATGGCCGTCAAAGGCTGCGCCAGTTCATGGGCCATCCCGCTGGCCATCTCGCCCATGGCGTTGACGCGCGATGCATGGGCAAGACGTGTTTCCTGCGCGCTGAGGGCTGAATTGCGTTCGGCCTCTTGCCTGCGGTTGCTTTGGCCCAGCAAGGCAACACTGACTGCTAAAAGAGCGGTCACAAACGCAGTCACCATGGCAATTGTTCTGGGCGGCAGCACATCGGCAAACGTAATGCGAAGCGACGTGTCCAGGATCAGTGGTTGTGATTGGCTGCCAAGCGGCTTGGTCAAAATGACGTCAGAGGCCAAAACGTCCCCGGTCAAAACTTCCCCTTGCGGCGTTACCAATCGTTGCGCTGCTGATGACCGCTGCCAGAACAGATCATCGGTTTCGATCAAGGCTGTTGCGTTGATGATCATAGCAAGGCTGTGTTCTGCGGCATCCGTGTTTGGCGTGCGTTTCACCAGCAGATAGTGGTCGGGCTGCCCAGGCAGTTGCCGGACTTGCAATTCACCGGATGATTGACGACCCAATTGTCGGATCAATCCCATGTCTTCTTCACTCAGGTTTGGCTTACTGTTGATGCCTGCTTGGGCGGCTTCAAACGGGACGACATGTACGGACACAACGCGGGGATAAAACCGCGTAATCGTTGCCACGACGTCCAAAAACAAATCACTGCGCCCCAGCCCGCCTGCCACGAAAATCGCAGAAAGCGATGTGAGATGCGCATCATGCTGATCCGCACGTTGCGACGCCAACCGGTGCAAAATTGCACTCTGGGTTGTCAATTCTTCGATCAGGCTTTGCCGTTGAACGAACGCCGTCGCACCGAGCCCAATGCCCAGTGCCATGCCCCAACCCAAAAGGAGACGCAGAGGTGTATGCATTCTTGAGCGTTCTTTGATCATCGGGCTTCATCGCAGATGATCCGTAAATCGCCAATCCGTAATTCTACGGTCCGCTCGTGGGCGGCTCTGAAAGAGAGCGAAGATTTATCGAATAACCAGTGAATAGCACCTAGTTTCCTAGACACCTTCTTGGTTCACGTTGGGCTGTCTGTTTTCGAAGTCCACGGGCGACAGCATCCCGTTTCTGGCATCTTTGCGTTTTGGGCTATAGGACATTTCGATGTAGTCGAAGATGTCCTGTCTGGAATCCTCACGGGTCTTGTAGGTCCGACGGCGAACGCGTTCACGTTTGAGCAGGTTGAAGAAGCTTTCCGCGACTGCGTTGTCATGAAAATTCCCGCGCCTGCTCATCGAATGTCCGATATTGTAGGCCCGCAGAAACGCCGCCCAATCCCGACTGGTGTATTTTGAGCCTTGATCGGTGTGGATTAGGACGGGTTGCTTGGGTTTGCGTCGCCAGACGGCCATGAGCAAGGCTTGAAGCACGAGGTCTGTGGGTTGGCGCGATTGGGTGGCCCAACCAATGACACGGCGTGATTAGAGGTCGATGACAACGGCCAGATAAAGGAACCCTTCATAGGTTTTGATGTAAGTAATATCGGACACCCAAGCGGTGTCTGGCGCTGCCACATCAAACTGCCGTTCTAACGTGTTGTCGGCGACGACTGACGGTTTTCCATCATAGCTGCCAGGCTTGCGTTTGTATCCGATCTGGGCGCGAATGCCTGCCAAACGGGCCAGCCTTGCAATGCGGTTTGGGCAACTTGTCTCGCCCTGTTAGACGAGGCCGTCATGCAGTTTGCGATACCGGTAAACTTTGCCGCTGCCCTTCCATGCATCTTTGAGAAACTTGGTCTGGCGGGCATCCTCACACGCACGGTGGCTTAACGGGTTCTTAATCCATGCTTAGAAGCCGCTGGGATGGATGCAGAGGCAACGACACATCGTGCGCAACGAAAACTGAGGGCGATGCTCGGCCACGAACGCGTACTTCATCTTGCATCCTTGGCGAAGTACGCGGCTGCCTTTTTTAAGATATCGCGCTCCTCGGTCATCCGCGCCAACTCGCGCTTCAGCCGACGGTTCTCGGCTTCATGATCCACGTCTGACGCTCTCGAGGCGGCTTTGGCATACTGCTTCATCCACTCGGACAAAGAATAGGTGCTGACGCCCAAGCGCTCCGAAACCTCGCGAACGGGATACTCCCGCACTGTGATCTGATGCACCGCATCACGCTTGAAATCGTCACTGAAATTTGACTTCCCCATAACGGCCTACTTGCCTCAAATTTAGGGAAGAAAGCATCTACAAACCTAGGGGCACCTCAATCAGGTGAATAAGCTGTGTTTCATAGTTCGTCATTGCAGATACCTTTCTTTATTTAACCATGGCTTGGGCTGCTTTGGGCTTCGCAATTGCGCGGACGATTGAAAAGACAAGGAAACCTGCTGGACCAAAAAGAAAGGTCAGCGGAAGGCATGGCGCGACCAGCCAGAACGCCAGCCATCGAGAAGAAAAGTTCATAGTTCATGTTCGGATCAGTCATAAATCACATCCTTTGACTGACGTTCCATTTCAACAAACGCACGCGGTATATCATAAGTTTTCACAGTGACGACCACGTTGCCCTTCTTATGCCCCGTATCGACATGAGCATGTGCGGCCTTCAAATCGTCAAAGGTGTAGTTTCTATCGATGACTGGCTGAAGAACACCCAGTGCTGCGAGTTCTACGACCGCCGCCAAGATGTCCCGGTGTTCAGACGCGATGCCCCCGATCATTTTCTTGCCCGCAAGACGCGCCTTCATGCCGCCTAGGAACATGTCCGACGTTATGCCTGCGATCAGGACCATTTTCCCGCCGTATCGGATCGCGTGTTTGGCTTGCGCCCAAGGCAACGTTCCGACTGTGTCGACGACCATGTCGTATTGGGTGCCCATCTCAACGACGTTTTGGGTGCGATAGTCGATCACGCGATCTGCTCCCAAACCACGAACCATCTCAGCATTCTGGCCGCTGCATACTGCAGTGACACGTGCGCCGAGATGTTTGGCGATTTGCACACAGGCCGAACCGACGGACCCAGAGGCCCCGTTGATCAGAACCGTGTCGCCCAGTTGCAGTTCGGCCTTGTTGACCAAAAAATCATAAGCCGTTGATGCACCGAAAGGGATCGTTGCAGCGTGTTCAAAGCTGATGTTGTCCGGCTTCGCGGCCAGCTTTCCATCGGCAGGCATCGTGATGAATTCCGCATGCGCACCAAAGCTGGCACCGGGAAACCCAATCACAGCGTCGCCGGGTTGGAAGCGCGTGACATCGGCCCCGATTGCCTCGACAACCCCCGAAAACTCGGTCCCAAGGATTGGTTTGCGTGGGCCGCTTATCCCAAAGACCAACCGCCCCATCAGGCCGAGGCCCTTTGGCATTGTCAGACTACGGGCGCGCCAATCGCCTGCGCTGACTGTGGTGGCATAAATCCGGACCAGCACTTCGTTTGGTTTTGGTTGCGGTGTGGGAACGGTGACTTGTACGATCACATCGGGTGATCCGTATTTTGTATATGAATAGGCAAGCATGGTGTCTCTACTCTATGCGGTTGCAGGTGTGAATTGGGATGATGTGCGCCCGCCGCGGAGCAGCAGCCAAAGGCCAAAGCTGATCTCAGAGACTGTGACGATCACAAGCAGGCCGATGATGCTGTAATCGAGCACCGCGATATTGGTGAAGGTCAACTCAACAACGCCTTGGATCAGATACCCAAAGGCCCCGATGAACAGACCCCGACCTAGCAGACGCGGCACGACATCGGATTTGAGGATCAGCCAACCAAGCGCCAACAGATGGACGCCGAAGAACAGCTGCCAGACAAACACGCCCATGGCGTGTGCCTCAAAGCAGAATTGGGCAAGGGCATGGAGTTGCGGGGTGTCCCAACCGCTCGGATTGGTCAGCAATATGTAGGGCATCACCCAGAGTAGGATGTTGATCCCCATCACGCCGATCATGCCAGCCCGTGAGATCAGCGCGACAGTCGCCATCTTCGGCCCCACATGGCGGAACATGTGATAGAGGATCGCCGTGATCGCCAGCTCAAACAGGATCACCAAACTGTCGGCCAGAACGCCCAGTTTGAAAAGGCCCGTGTTCGCCAAGAGGTTCGCGCTTGAGGCCGCTGCATCAGCCGCAACGATCTGCATCGGGACATACCCAATGCTGAAGCCGCCGCACGCCGCGATGGCAAGGTAAAGCGCGCCAGCGGAGCGTGCCGCATGCGGCTCCCAGTGCGTGTTTGAAACTTCGGTCATTGTCTTTCCTTTCGCATGTGTGGGCAAGTTTCGCGTCTTGGCATTGGTCTATGCCGATGGATCACTCATGCGAATTGACCAAATTTCCATTTTTGATATGCATATCCGTATGGATTGGCGTGCTGTAAAATTTGATTGGAACAAGGCCCGCGCATTCTTGGTGACGGCCGAGGAAGGCTCGCTCTCCGCTGCGGCGCGCGCTTTGGGGATGGCGCAGCCGACGTTGGGGCGGCAGGTCGACGGGCTGGAACAGGAACTGGGCGTGGTTCTGTTTGAGCGTGTTGGGCGCGGCTTAACGCTGACCCCTAGCGGGATGGAATTACTCGAACACGTGCGCGGGATGGGTAAAGCTGCAGGGCGTGTATCGCTTGCGGCACTTGGTCAAAGCCAAGCGTTGGAAGGCAGCATTAGCATTTCCGCCAGCGAAACCTATGCCGCCGTGCTGCTACCGCCCATCATTGCTAAGCTACGGATCGAAGAACCCGGCATCCATGTCGAGATTGTCGTCTCAAACCGCGCGAGTGACCTGTTACGGCGCGAAGCTGACATCGCAATCCGCAATTTTCGCCCCACAGAACCTGATTTGATCGCCAAAAAGATCGGCATGGCGGATGCGATCCTTTACGCATCCCCCGCTTATGTTGAAAAGCTAGGGCATCCCAAAACGCCCTATGACCTGCGGCACGCTGATTTTGTCAGCATTGACCACGCTGGGAGCATGATCAAACCGCTTAACGGTTTGGGCCTTGGCTTAACCGAAGCCAACTTTCCCTTGCTGACCGAAAGCTATCTGGTGATGTGGGAATTGGTGAAACAAGGGGCCGCCATTGGCATCCTTGACGCCTATATCGGCGATGCAGACCCCGGCGTGGTGCGGGTGTTGCCCGATTTGGAGCCATTGTCCTTCCCGATCTGGCTAGTCGCCCATCGCGAGTTGACCACAAGCCGCCGTATCCGACGGGTCTATGATTTTCTGATCGCAGAGTTGAAACGCTGAATTGAGATCATACAACGGGCTTACTTGGCAACTTTGATCGCCAAGAACGAGCTTAGGCAAAACGGACACGGTGGACACCATCATCGAAAGGAACGCTTCGCCTTCGAAATGTCTGTCCTTCAAAGCAAACGGGCGCGTTGATCCGGTCCATGCGGAAATGCCGAAAATCGTCGCGTGAAGGATCCCAAGCAACCAAGTACCAAAGCGGCGGTAAGATCAGCATCGCTTGCGGCTCGACCTGTCGTTGGGACATGTTCCCTTTCGCGTCACGATACGCGAATTGCAACAACTGCCGATCGAGAAACGAGACTTCGAACGCGGGCAACAATGCGGGGTCCATCTCTCCGAGATTAGATGTGTCGACTTGCGGGGCGAGTGGTCCCACATAAAGGCAATCCAAAAGACGACGCAAATCGCGGATCTGGTCAGATGGAAGTGCTTTTTCGATTTTCGCAAGCCCGGTGTCTGCGAGGGTCGCAAAAGGAAGGTTCCCCGCAGCGCGCATGCTCGAAATACCGATGATCAGTGCAAAAACCTCAGCTACCGTAAGGCGCGGCGATTTCTGAACCGATTGCGGGTCCAAACTCAACCCGCCCCCGCGGCCCGGATCGGTCTGGATAATAAATCCTTCGTCGCGTAGCGCAGCGATGTCACGGATGATTGTGCTGCGCGACGCGCCAACTTGCGTCGCGAGCGTCTTAATCGTTGATGTGCCATTGCGGCGCAGGCTGCGCAGGATGGCGTCTTGGCGGGTGCGAACGTTCATACGGGAGAGTTTAGCAAAAAAGGTGTCATCTTATGATACCTTTTTGCCTTAGGCGATGATGACACAACGCAAAAAAGGAGCGACGTCATGTCTATCATCGCAAATTTTCCAACACCGACACGTGTGCCAGTTAACGGCATCCAGCTTGAAGTATTCCAATCCGGTCAAGAAAATAAAGGTAATCCAATCATTCTTTGCCATGGCTGGCCAGAGCATGCGTTTTCATGGCGCCATCAGATGCCAGCCCTTGCCGCAGCAGGCTACCATGTGATCGTCCCAAACCAACGGGGTTATGGAAACGCATCGCGTCCAGATAAGGTCACGGACTACGACATTGCAGCCTTGACCGGTGATCTTGCGGGGCTTCTTGATCACTTTGGATATGACGATGCGATTTTTGTCGGCCATGATTGGGGTGCGAATGTCGTTTGGAGCATGGCGCAGTTGCATCCAGACCGGGTGTCCAAGATCATCAATCTGGCGTTGCCATATCAGCCCCGCACGCCAAAGCCGTGGATCGTGTTTATGGAAGAGGTCTTTGGTCGCGATAACTATTTTGTCCATTTCAACAGGCAGCCGGGTGTTGCAGATGCTGTGTTGGATCAGAATACCACACAATTTCTTCGCAATTTGTTCCGTAAAAACGTCCCGCGGACCACGCCCGCGCCGGGGATGATGATGATCAATCTCGCGCAAGCTGAAACACCTATGGGGGACCCCATCCTGAGCGAGGAAGAATTGACCGTTTATGTCAGGGCGTTTGATGCAACCGGATTTACTGGCAGCATCAACTGGTACCGGAATATGGATCGCAACTGGGCGATTTTGGCAGACGTAGAACCGATCATTCATCAACCTGCGCTTATGATTTACGGAGATCAGGATATGATCCCAAAATCAGAAAACCTTTCCGACTTTGTGCCATACGTGGACGTTTTGAGCCTGGATTGTGGCCACTGGGTTCAGCAGGAAATGCCGGATCAGACAAACAACGCGATCTTGGAGTGGTTGGCGGTACAGGACGCTGCATAGGTTGGCCCATATGAACATTGGCGTTTCTTGGGCTCAGCCTGAGGAACGCATGCTTTGGCGCAATCGGCTTAACGTTACGGGCGTTACGCCCAAGAACGATGCGATGAGCGCATGATTAAAGATGTCTTCAAAGCCCGAATGGGTTTCGCGAAACCACGCAAGCCGATCTGAACCTTTAAGGGCGGCAAGGCACCATTCGCGATCGGCCTTTTGGCTCAGGGCGTCGCGCAGAACACCGTTGGCCCAGTTTCGAACTGGCTCTGATGCAATCATCATTTCAGTCAGAAGATCACTGTCGATCCGCGCAATTTGCGCATCTGTCGTCGCCGTGATCGAAACGAGGGATTGCCCCGCCCGCCTGCGCGCGATGTTTGGCGTCACGACACAGGGGCCAACAAAGAGACCGACACAGACTTCTTTCCCGTCCGGATCACTGATCGTGCTTGAAAGACAGCCGCTCAAGAGGATGTATTCATCGGCGCTGATATCCTCTTGGCCAACAATCTGGGTCTTGGCATCCACGCTGACTGCCGCCCACTTGGCAGAAAAACCTTCAGCAGAACGTCCCTCAGACAAGTCAGGCGATTGCATCAAAAACGTCCGGAGATCCATCTTGGCTGGCCTTATCAAATGATAATGCGGGAGGCTTCGTCTGTGGGCATGTCTGACACAGATGAAGGAGTTTGAAAAATGATCGATAGAATTTGGACAAGACATGCAGGACGTGCGGCTATCTGCACGGGGATAATCGGAGCAGCGATCTATTTGATCATGATCACTGTCACACTCGCGCATATCAAAGCTGTGTCGGGGCACATGCCTTTTGACATGCGACCCTTGGGGTATAGCCCGCAAGATGCCACGGCGCTCTTGGAGGGGTTGGGCGTGCAAGGGCGTCAGTACTATCTGCACCGCCAGATTCCGCTTGATACAGTTTATCCTGCCCTGCTTGCGGCCACGTTGTTATTTGCGATGCGCTGGTTTGGGACACGCATCGCAAACGATCGGTTTGTGCGTGTTGGGATCATTCTTTCGGTTGGTGCGGCCCTTTGTGACTACGTCGAAAATCTTGGCGTTGTGGCCATGATATTGAGTTGGCCAACTCTTTCAGACGCTTTGGTTGACGCGAGTAGTGCAGCATCAATCAGCAAATCCGTTCTCACTACAGCGGCTTTCATATGTTTGATGCTTATTGGCGGCCTTTGGGCATGGCGAGGCAGCTCTAACCGGTTATCGCGGCCTATCCCTCACCAGAATGGCTGAATTTGTCTGCATCAGCTTCCCCGTGTGCTGCCAGCCATATGCGTTACTGTTGATCTAGACTTGGGTCTGTACCTATTCTGACGCCAGATCACGAACTGGGGGCGCCATTCATGACCGAACAAACAATGGCGGCGGGTTTTGCGGCGAGTTTTGCCAACTACGCCTGCGGCCGAGGTGCAAAACGAGACATCTTGCTGGCAGACAGTGATCTGACGGAGGATGATTTGTCCAATCAGGATAACCGCATCCCAGTGGTGGCCTATCAGGCAATGATAGGTGCTGCGATCAAGCAAACCGGCGACACGGCTTTGTTGCTTCGACACACATTTGAATCGCGATTAGAGACAATGTCGGTTGTGGGCCAGATCGTGCATACTTCGGCGTCGCTGCGTCACTCTCTTGGGCAGCTCAACCGCTATCTACACCTGATGGGCGATGTGGAATTGCCCCCGGGCGTCGACCGGTTTGAGCTGCTGCGAACCGCGGAGGGTCTTTGGATTGTCGATCACCTGGTGTTGCCTCCTGAGATGTCTTTCTGGTCCGAGGTATCGTTTGCACGGTTTATCAGTGAATTCCGCAGATCATTCCCTGACGCGACATTTGAGATCGGAATGCAGGTCACTTATCCGCCGCCGCCGCATGTGGATGAGTATCCCGAACTGTTCCGCGTGCCGGTACAGTTCAATGCGACCCGCAATGCGCTTCAGATTGATCCGGTCTGGGACAGCCCCGACTCCCAATTTGAGCCAGGAAACGAATACGCCTTTGGTATTTTTACGCGTCATGCCGACGAGATGCTGGCAAAGCTGCAGGCCGACACCTCGATCCGCGCGCAGATCGAAGCCCAGATGTTACCCAATATGCATGAAGGCTCGATCTCGATGGACAAGGTGGCCCATGACATCGCGATGAGCCGTCAGACATTGTATCGGCGCCTGAAGGACGAAGGGATCACCTTTGCTGAAATCCATGATGACCTGCGCCAGCGCATGGCCTTGGAATACCTGGAAGGCAAAAAGGTTTCCGTGAACGAGACCGCTTATCTCTTGGGGTTTTCTGAGGCCTCATCTTTCGTGCGGGCCTTCAAGCGTTGGACCGGGCTTAGCCCAACTGCCTATCTTAATCAGGCCGCCTGACGACACTCTGTTACGAAGTGTCAATTCGTTGATGCCTGCGGTCATGCCATGGCCGCGCTAGGCTGGCTATCTGCTTTCTCGTCAATGAAACGAGAAAGGACAGACAATGAAAACGCAACTTGCTTTTGCCACTGCCGGGTTGGTCTTGGTCGCGGCTTGTGCTGATAGCGGAGCAAACTATCAGCCGATCCTCGATGGTACGCCAACGGCCGCCTATCGGGCTGACCTAGCTGCCTGCCAGACGCTGGCCCGCAACCAGAGACAGTTTGATCAAGATACGATGGCGGCGACTGTGTTGGGCGCTGGTGTGGGCGCTGCACTGGGTGAAGCTGAAAGTGGCGACGCACTGGGTGGCGCTGTCGCAGGTGCGCTGGCCGGGGGTGTTTCGAGCGCCGTTGACGCAGGTGAGCGGCGTGAAGCCATCGTCGTTGAGTGCCTGCGTGGTCGCGGCCACCGGGTCGTTGGTTGAGGGGGCGGTCATGACAAGCATTCTCAGCTTACGCGCCCGACGGTTTCACGCGCTCTATGCCGTGCTCACTGGTGAAGCAGGCTCGGTGCCTCTCAAGCACAGCGATCTTTCGGATCACTTGTCGCGCGACGTGGGTTTGCCGGAACGCAGTCTGCACGATCGCCCAATCAGCCATCTGGGCATCCATGCATTCCGGGGCAGACCCTAGCGCCCATCCTCGAAAGAAGGATCAATGATATGAAACGTGTCTTCATCGCCGGAGCGACCGGCTACCTTGGTCGCCATCTCTGCGCCGAATATCAACGACGCGGTTGGTATGTG
This sequence comes from Paracoccaceae bacterium, assembly GCA_024742575.1. Lineage (GTDB taxonomy): Bacteria > Pseudomonadota > Alphaproteobacteria > Rhodobacterales > Rhodobacteraceae > Marivita. The sequence continues at coordinate 108,130 of JANSYF010000004.1, forward strand.
ATCGCTCTTGTTCGCAAGACGGAACAAGCCGCACCGATCGCAGCCGACCAGCTGGTCGAAGCCCAGGCCACGGATCCTTTGACACTTAGGGGTGTCATGGCGGGCGCCGATCTCGTTGTGTCCTGTCTTGGCATCACACGGCAGACGGATGGGCTGGGCTATTGGGATGTAGACTATCAGGCCAACCTCAACCTGCTGCGCGAGGCGGAGCGGGCAGGTGTTGGCCAGTTCGGTTATATCCACGTATTACGCGCCAGCGATATGGCGCAGGTCCCGATGGTTGCAGCCAAGTCTGCATTCGTCGAGGAACTGCAGTGCTCATCGCTGGCTGCGACGGTTATTGCACCCACTGGGTCCTATTCTGACATGGGCGATTTCCTGAAAATGGCGCAATCCGGACGGGTCTGGTTGTTTGGGGATGGCAGCAAACGCATCAACCCGATCCACGGAGCGGATTTGGCGACCGCTACGGCAGATGCGGTCGAAGCAGAGCTTGAGTGGCTTGATGTCGGTGGTCCTGATGTATTCACGCAGCGAGAGCTAGCGGAACTCGCGTTTGCCAGCATTGGAAAGACCCCGCGGATCACATTGCTGCCGGACATTATTCGACGGATTGCCTTGCACGTTTTGCCGTTTCTCACGCCCCGTCGCATCAGCGGGCCTGCCCGCTTTTTCCTCAGTGCACTGGCCCTCGACATGGTCGGAGCCTGCCACGGCACGCGGAGCTTGAAAGATCATTTTGACAATGACCTTGCCGCCTCAACGTCGGCAAACAACGACTCCACTTCAACCGAAAGCAAAAAATCATGACGATGCAACGTATTGGCGGGATCGCCGCTCTGGCCTGCGCGGCTACTTACATTTTTGGCTTTGCCCTGCTTGTCACGGTGTTCGCCGACTCCGGCTTTGGCACAAACAGTATTGATGCTGCTGGTGTGGTTCGGTTTACCGTTGAGAACCAGGCGCTCATGATCACCTGGAATACAGTGATCTATGTTTTGAATTCACTGGCACTCACTGTGCTGGTCGTCGCACTGTCGAGCCGGTTGAAAACCAAATCGGCGGATTGGAGCACCGTGACGCTGGCCTTTGGCCTGATCTGGACAACGCTTGTCCTTGGCGCCGGTATGATCGGCAACGTCACCACAGAACGAATGGCAGCCTTAGCGCCTAACGACTTTGAAACAGCGGTTCAAACTTGGGAAGCACTGCACGCCGTTGAACTCGGCCTGGGCGGCGGAAATGAAATTGCCGGTGGGGTTTGGATCCTGTGTGTCAGCATTGCTGGCCTGTTGTACCAGTCGTTCGGAAAGATCGTTGTTGGGCTTGGGCTGTTTACGGGCCTTGGCGGATTGCTGACGATCCTGTCGCCCTTGGGTGAAGTCGCGGGCGCGGTTTTCGGCCTTGGTGCGATTGCATGGTTCATCGCCGTTGGCTTGGCGCTTCTCTTCAAGCGTGATGCTGCGGGAACGTAGGCGACCGCCTGAGATTGAACAAACAGGAGGGGGTCACCGATGACACTTTCGCAAAAGATCCAAGCGCTCGTCGACGCGGAAAGCGCAAAGGCAAACACACATGGGGTAATTTTGCGGGTGTCCTCGGGCGATGTCCGCGTGGATTTCAAAGGCAGTGCGGGAGAGGCAACCCCCGACACACGGTTCCCGATCGCGAGCATCACCAAGATGTTTACCGCAGCGCTGATCATGCAGCTTTTTGATGAGGGGCGGATCAAACTTGATCAGACTGTTCAAAGCATCCTGACAGATGTGGACCTTTCTGGATTGCACGTCGTGAATGGGGTCGATCACGGGCCAACGCTGACCATTCGGCATCTGATGCACCAGACATCCGGCCTTGCTGATTACTATGAAAGTGACCTCGCCGCTGACCTTAAGGAAGGCAAGGACCGCAGCTATGGCCTGATCGATGTATTGCGCATGACAAAGGCGTTGCCACCGCAGGCAGCACCTGAAAGCGGCAAGTCGTATTATTCGGACACCAACTATCAACTGCTTGGGGCTGTGATCGAACAAGCGACTGGTCAGACCTATGATCAGGCGCTGCAAAGCCGCATCTGTGAACCATTGGGATTGACGCAAACCGGCGTATTGCAAGGAAATGACATTGGTTTTCCAGTATATCACAAAGACAATCGGCTGAACGTCCCTCAAATCCTGACAAGCATGACGTCGGATGGCGGCATCATTTCCACCATGGATGAAATGCTGATCTTCCTACGCGCCTTTATGGATGGTCATCTGTTCAATCCAGAAAACGCTGGTCAAATGTGCCAGTGGAGCCAGCTCTTCTTTCCGCTTCAATATGGGTACGGCCTTATGCGGATCAAACTGCCCCGTTGGATGACGCTGTTTCGCGCCACACCAGAACTGATCGGGCATTCCGGCGCAAGCGGTTCTTTCGCTTTTTATGCGCCGGAACAGGACATCTACGTGATTGGCACGTTCAATCAGGCCGACGCACCGCGGCGACCCATCGGTTTCATGCTGGGAGTGCTGAACCTCGTTGCAAAACACAGACCATCAAGATGAAACTGATGCCAGAATTGAACGACGGACACAGACGTCTCAAATCTATGATGCGACCCTACGAGGGCCCGCAACACGCGGTTGTCGCCTTTCGGTTGTTGGGCGAGACGGTGACATACCTCCACTCCGGCTCACATGTCTCTGATGTTCCGTGTGCGGATTGGATTTTCGAGATTGGCTCCATCACCAAGGTCTTCACGGCAATTCTGCTTTGTCTGCTGGTCGAAGAGGGTAAGATCGACCCGCATGCGCCGGTGCGCGATATGTCTGACACGTTGAAAGACGTGCCTGCGTGCATGACCCCGAACCGCCTGATCTCGCACACAAGCGGACTGCCGAATTATTTCATGCCGCTATGGAAGGCACTATTAAAGCAACACCCGGATGGTCCCTATGCAGCGTTCTCTCGTGCGGACCTGCTTGCGTGGTTCCGAAATCGCCGCAGCAGGCAGGGCCCATCCGCAGATCGCCATGTCTACTCGAATCTTGGTGTGGGCCTATTGGGTGAGGCGATGGCAATCATGGAACAAAAATCTTTCATTGACCTTCTGGCAGAGAAGGTGACCGGTCCGATGGCGCTCAAGGACACAACTGATCATTTCGACAGTGATCAGCGAAGCCGCTTCGCCACTCCAAAGACACCCGGGGGTAAATCTGTCCGGCCTTGGATATTCCAAAGCTTGGCTGCCGCCGGTTGCCTAAGGTCCACGGCAAACGATCTCGCTTGTTTTGCAAAGGCCGTCACTCGTGCTGTAGACGCCCCCGAAACCGCCCTTGATCGGGCAATCTACAAATCTGCGTTTCCGCTATTTGGTTTTGGCCCAAAAGGGGCCATGTCCACGACGGGGCAATGCTCTGGCTGGCTGCTGATGACACCAAATAAACAACAGCCGGGGTTTCTGTTTCACAATGGCGGAACGGCTGGATCGTCTTGTGCTCTCTATGTCAGTCCTGAAAGGAAGGCTGCGTTCGCCATCCTGTCAAACAATGGGGTTGTGTGTAACCTATGGGGGAGCACAAAGCTCAACTGGTCCAAACCGATGAAACATGCCAGTGAACTGTTTGCTATTGATTGAATGGTAGCTGTTCTTGCCGCGCAGCGGCACCAAATCTCTCGCTAATGGGGCACTTCTTCCGCTGCGAGCGCACGCAGCGGGAAAAACAGACTCACACACTGGGCTCACATCTGACGATCGCTTCAACAAAAAAAACCCCGCCAAACGGGCGGGGCTTTCTATGTATTGCTCTATGACAGAGATCAGTCTTCCGACTTCGGCTCTTCTTCCGACGCGGTGGCAGGTGCCAGGTCTTCGTCATCGGATGCGGCAGCACCGATATCGTCAAAGAGTTCCGAGATCTCGAATTCTGCCTGTGCTTCTTCCTCGGCGGCCAGTTCCTGAATGGACTTACCGGAGGCCTGAAGTTCGGCTTCTTCGGGAGAACGCGCAACGTTGAGGCTGATGGTGACCATCACTTCTGGGTGCAGGTGCACTTCAACCTCGTGCAGACCAAGTACCTTGATCGGCGAACGGATGATGACCTGCTTACGGTCGAGCGTGAAGCCCTCTTCGGTCGCAACATCAGCCGCGTCACGTGTGGTGACAGACCCATAAAGGTTGCCACCGTCCGACGCCTGACGAATCACGATGAACTGCTGTCCACCAAGTTTGTCGGCCATCGCTTCGGCCTCTTTCTTGGTTTCCAGGTTCTGTGCTTCGAGCTGCGCTTTCTGGGTTTCGAACGACGCGATGTTCTCTTTCGAGGCGGTCAGCGCCTTGCCCTGCAGCAACAGGTAGTTGCGGGCAAAGCCGGGCTTGACATCGACGACGTCGCCCATTTGGCCAAGCTTGGCAACGCGTTCGAGAAGGATAACTTGCATGTCAGTCTCTCCTTACTTCACTGCGTAGGGCAGGAGGGCGAGGAAGCGGGCGCGCTTGATTGCACGGGCCAGCTCGCGCTGTTTCTTTGCGGACACGGCTGTGATGCGCGAGGGCACGATCTTGCCACGCTCAGAGATGTAGCGCTGCAACAGCTTGGTGTCTTTGTAGTCGATCTTAGGTGCGTTGTCGCCCGAGAAGGGGCACACCTTACGACGGCGAAAAAATGGTTTCGTAGCCATGGATTAGCGTCCTTTCTTCAGGCGATCAGTTGCGACGTTCGCGGCGGTCGCCACGATCACCGCGGTCACCACGGTCGTCACGCTTCTGCATTTGGACCGATGGGCCCTCTTCGTGTGCGTCCACCTTGATGGTGAGAATACGCATCACATCGTCATGCAGACGCATCAGGCGCTCCATCTCCTGAATCGCTTCCGACGGTGCGTCGGTGCGCAGGAAGGCATAGTGGCCCTTGCGGTTCTTGTTGATCTTGTAGGCCATCGTCTTGACGCCCCAGTATTCGTGATCAACCAGCTTGCCGCCGTTGTCCGAAAGAACTGTGCCGAAATGTTCGATGAGGCCTTCAGCCTGCGCGTTGGACAAATCCTGACGCGAGATAAAAACATGCTCGTAAAGCGGCATGTGCACTCCGTTTCTGTTCTGGCGCATTTCAAAGG